>CAYSBF010000107.1:0-9079 GCA_964429025.1 uncultured Pelagibacterium sp. | reverse complement strand
CCTATATTATGCCTGCCGGCAACGGCTATGGCGATAAATGGCCATCGTAATAAACCCATCGGACCCGGGGGCAGTACCCGGCGCCTCCACCAATATCCTCCTCGAAATGAGGATGCTTATGGGGGCGAAACAGGATCGACGAGGGCGTAAAGGATGCTGCTTTCGCTCGGCATGGTACCACCGATATCGGACCGAAACTTATAGTTGCCAATGACAACCATAAGGCTCCGGTTGCTCTCGCCGCTTAAGCGGTGCCAGCACTGGGAATTTAAAGCCCTACGCTCCTAGCCGGGTGTAGGCGGGGTTCGCAGGCACCTGGCAACAGAAGCCTGCATCTTCCCCCGTCACAATTGTTGCTCCCGTTTCACTTGAATTTTCGGGCCAAGTCGGGCTGATATGGACTCGTGCTAGATTCTGCCGCTCGTCAGGCGCAGCCAAGTCAGGGAACCGCGTATCAATGGCCGAAGACCAAATCCGTTACGACATCCTCACACAGGAAGCCCTGCGCGGTGTCGTAAAGAAGGTATTGGGCGAGGTCGCGCGTACCGGCCTGCCCGGAGACCACCATTTCTTCATTTCCTTTGTGACCCAGGCGCCCGGCGTACGCATCAGCCAGCGCCTCATCGCCCAGTATGAAAAGGAAATGACTATTGTCCTTCAGAACCAGTTCTGGGATCTGAAGGTCAACGATACGGGCTTTGAGGTCGGCCTTTCCTTTGACGGTCAGAGCGAGACACTGTTCATCCCCTTTTCGGCGATGAAGGGCTTCTTCGACCCCTCCGTGCAGTTCGGAATCCAGTTCGAAGTCGCCGATGCACCGGCCGCACATGTCGAAACCATCATCGATACCGCCGATCCCGATGATGACAATGACCCTGATCCGGCACCCGAACCCTCCGGCGAAAAGGTCGTCAGCCTCGACGCCTTCCGTAAAAAATAATCCTCCGGACTCTCCACTTCTGCAGTCTGGGGATACGGCAACAAAGCGACCGACCGTGCAGAAGCGCTCCCTTACCATCGCCGGACATCAGACCTCGATGGCGCTTGAGCCGGAATTCTGGACCGCGCTCGAACGCTTGGCGACCGAACGCGGCACGACCGTCGCCCAGATCATCGCGGAAGTCGACGAAACCCGCCAAGACGCCAATCTGTCCTCAGCAGTGCGCGTAACAGTGCTCAACTGGTTCATTGCCCGGAGCGGCAACAGCGCCTGAACGGCGCTAGCGCGGCCCCAACAGATCCAGTTGCAGTGCGCCCGGTGGAATCTGCTGGACCGAAGGCGTGGACGGCGCAGGTGAAGCGGGAGGCGGCGGAGCGGGATCGGGCGCCGCAGGCGGCGGGTTGAGCTGGCGCTCCAGCTCTTCGAGTTGGCGCTGCCGCTCCTCTTCCTCTAGCCGTGCGGCTTCTTCCTGTTGCTGGCGCAACAACTCCTCCGCCTGCCGCCGCGCCTCTTCTTCCATCAGCCGCGCCTGTTCTTCTGCCAGCGCCCGCTGGCGTGCCTCCTGCTCGGCCCGCAACCGTTCCAGTTCATCGATTTCGAGCTCGAATGCCCGCATCTGGATCGCGTCGACCATCTGGGTGAGATCCAGCGTCCGTTGCGGCTGCCTCAGCGGTCCGCTCAGGCCGATGCCGACCCTACCCGTCGTCTCGGTAATCAGCTGGTTGCCTCCCACCGGCTCGGTCAGCGCCAGCGTCCAATTGCTGTCGAGCGTCAGATCAGCAAGTCTCAGCGCGCCGCCCCCCATCAGCCGCGCGCCGTCCCCTTCGATCGCGACGTTGGAAACCCGGAGCGTGCCTCCCGTCAGTGAAAACAGGCCCGCCGCCTCATCGGCAACGAACGGTCCCGCATCCAGTGCCGACACCACGATCCCTTCAAGCGCCTCGGGTTCGAGTTCGATGATGTTATCGATAGCAGCCGCTTCGGCAAAGACGCCGGGCGATGTCCGCGCCACCACCAGATCCGAAACCGAAATGCTGCCGCTCCCCGTCAGGCTGCCGATCAGCGCCTGGTAGCTGTCGCCATTGGCCTGGAATTGCCCCCCGGCCGTCACCACCCCAGAGAGCACCTCTTCCGGTTCGCCCTCGACCAGCGCGTCGACATCGACACTGTTAAGCGAGAACCGCCCGTTAAGGCTTTTGTCCGTCAGCACCGAGGCGCAGCAGAGCGTAGCTTCGACCTCGAGCGTACCCCCGCCAATCTCCCCGAACAGCCCGCGCACCCGCGTGTCTTCTGTGTCCCAGGTATAGTCAAAGGCGAGCGCCTCCAGCAGCACCCTCTCGCCCTGTATGAGGGCAGGCGCGCTTACGCTGATCCGGCCGCGCGTTGCCCGCGCCGCCTGGCCGATATCCAGCGGTCCGTCCACCCACGGTCCCTGCCCGCCCGGAATGGTGGACGCCGGACCGCCAAGCATCGCTGCCAGCGTTTCGAGGTCGAGAGCGTCGAAATTGAGCGCCCCGCTGAGAAGCGCCGAACCGCTCTGGCGCGCAAAGGTCAAATGCCCTCCAATCTCCCGTTCCCCAGCGAAAAGCGAAAGATCAGACAACGTCACGCTGTCGTCCCCTGAAAAGGCGATCGCCGCCTGCCCCTCTATGCCAGGGAACCATACGCCAGACGCTCCGGCCAGTTCGGCAAGTACAGCCGTGTCACTGAAAAGGAAGGACGTCAGCCCCTGTCCGCGCACCTCATCGGGATTGGAGGTCATCAGCGTACCGGTAAAATCCAGTCGTTCTCCCCCACCTTCCAGCGTCAGCTCGGTCTCAAGGCTCGATGAAGGAACGCCGTTTGCCGACGCCGTCATCAGTGCTCCGTCCTCACCGGCAATGATCGGCGGCAAACCAAGCTGCGCCATCAGATCAGCGCCGCTTTCCGCCGATACTTCAAGCGTCAGCGCCATCCAGCCCTGTCCGATATCGCGGATTCCGCCCGCTATGTCCGCGGCGAGCCAGATTTCGGCATCGCCAGCGCGCCCCTCCATCGTCAGCGACTGGGCGCCGTCGCGCGCTGGTTCATCCAGAGCGACCGTCAAATCCGCAGGCAGGCTGCTGGCAATAGCGCGTCTCAAAGGACTGGCCGCAGCGAGACCCGGCACGAGACCCAAAGCACTGGCGTTGCGCGCGACGCTCAGTTCTCCGCCCCCGAAGATAACCGGCTCGGCAATCGTGCCCCTTGCCTGTGCCCAACCGCTAAAGCCGATACCACCGAAATCGCCGACGGAGGCATCGTTCACAACCAGACCTTCCGCACCCCATGCAAGCGCCACCGAAACGTCCGTGAAGTCTTGCCCCGCGAACCGCCCGCCTGCAGCCTCGAGGTCAAGCCGTCCCTCCGGGAAACTCAACCCGAACGGCCCGGCAGGATCGATCGGCGGCAACAGCGCCAGCAGCGCCTCGCTCTGGCTCGCGTTGAGCTCCGACAGTGCCGCGCTCACCTCCAGCACGGGTCTGTCGCCGAACCGCATGTGGGCAGCGACGCTATGACTGGTCCCGTCCAGAACAAGCCTGCCGTCACTGAGCCGCAGCCCGTCATTGGTGAGCCGCAGTTCCCCGCTCAACTGTCCCGGCATGTTGAACAGCGGATTGCCCTCCGCCGTCCGCCGCCAGAGCAGGGAGAGCGCGTCTAGCCGCCTCGCGTTGACATCGATCGTCCCGGCAAAGGCAGGCCAGCCAGCCTGCCGGCCAAGCGTACCCTCAAGCCTCAGCGTCGTATCACCGGCAAGGCGTCCCGAAAATTCCTCGACCCGCCACAACTCGCCATTGGTCACCGCGTCCAGCCGCACCTCGCGCACGCCGATACCGCGCAGCACGAGCTCGTTGATATCCACCCCGACCCGCCCCGGCAGCGGCGGCAGGATCGGCTGCGGCATCCCCCGGAGCAGCCGCACCAGTTCGAATGGCTGGCGAGAATCGTCCTCGGTCACCTGCCGAGGCAGGAGCGTCACGACACCGCCCGAAATCACCGCATTGAACTGGGGCCTTGCGCCCAAAGCCACCGATGCCGAACCGGTCAGCCGCGTCGAGGGCACATCTTCATCGGGAAGAAGCGTAAAGCCGGTCAGCAGGATTTCCGAAGTCGTTGCCGTAACCGGGCTCGCCAGCACCAGGTCGCCCGCAACGCGCTCCTCGCTCGTCCCCGCCTGCCTGTAGGTGCCCTGCCCCTCGAAATGCGGATCGGCGCCCGTCCTCAGCAATCCCTCCAGCGTCACCGAATATGGCCCCGCCACCGGCCGCAGGAACGCCGTGACCTGCATATGGCCTTCCGCATTCATCGCCGATGTCGCAAAGCGCGCTGAATAGGCCTGCCCCTCGAACTCGCCTTGTCCCTCGAGCGCGAACGGTCCGCGCAGGCCGGTCAGCCGCATGTCGCCGGCAAACCCGGTCACCGCCCGGCTTTCGCCGCTGCGCATGTCGGTCACTGTCACGGTCGCGTTCTCGAACCGCGCCTGCTGGACCGAAACGTTCGAGGCATTGGCCGTCTCGGCCAGCGTGATCGGTGTCTCGATATTCCCGTCCGGGCCGATCGTGACATTGATCTGCGGCCTCTCGAGCCGCAATTGTGTCACCGTGAACCGGTCACGCAGGAAGTCCATCAGCGAGAACTCCGCGACGACCAGTTCGGCTTCGCCCAGGGGATGGCTCGCCGGGCCCAGCCGCACGCGCTCGAACCGCATCCTCGGCTGGGGCAGCAGCGTGAAGTCCATGTCGCCCTCGATCGACACCTCGATCCCGAGCGCCTCGGCCGTCATCTGCTCCATGCGCGGCTTATAGCTGTTCCAGTCGATCAGCCACGGCACGACGAACGCCGCGCCAAGGATCAGGATCGCGAGAAGCCCAACAGCGATGTAGATGCGATTGGCCACGCCGAACCCGGCCCTTCCTCAACACAAAAAACCACGCGAACATTAGGCATAACAATCGCGCCCGTCACCCGGCATTCCGCTTTGTGAAGATACAATGTTGATGGCGTCCGCACCTCAAAGAAAAAGCCCGGGCCTGAGGCCCGGGCTCCGCGTCAGCTCGGATCTGCGGCTTATTGGACGGTGCCGATCGACCAGAACATGGTCTCACCGGAGCTGTCGTCTACCCCATCATTGTCGGTCACGACCCAGCCTTCACCGTTTGCGTCGATGGCAAAGCCTTCGATCTTGTCGAGCACGTAACCGTTTAGCGCCAGCAGGTCGGGAATGAAGTCGCGGACTTCTTCCTTGGAAACCTCCGGGAGCTCGCCGCCCAGCGCCGCCCCGGCCAGTTCCGAGACCGGCACGCGGTAGAGCTTCTTGAGCTGGGCCTTGGCGGCAATCTGGTTATCCCGCTCAACGATGTAGGCATAGTCGCCCGAGATGGTGATTTCCGAGAGGCCCACCCAGGCGCCTTCAGCCGGCGCTTCGAGCGGATAACGCACGGCACCCCATTCGCCCGTGGAGGGCTTATAGGAGACGAGCTTGGTCATGCCGGCTGGGTCGTCGCCCCATTCGCGCTGAATGGCGATCCACAATACCATGTCCGCGCCTTCGCCGATCGAGCTGATGCCTTCAGCACCGAAGCGGATTTCGTGAGCCAGCAGTTCCTCGGGGAATGCCACTTCCTCGACGATTTCGCCATCGGCGCCCACCCGGTACAGGATATGCGGGATGTCCCGATCCGTACGGCCTTCCGAGGCCAGCCAGAACCCGCCCTCGCCATCGAGCGTGATGCCTTCGATATCGAGATGCTTGGCAGCCTCGCCGCCGCGCGTCACGAGCATCGCTTCGGTGATCATCGCCGGCTTCTGCGTGGCATCGATCGTATAGATCGTCGGCATGATCGAGAGGTAGCTGTCATTGACGGCGTAGAACTTGCCGGCCTCTTCGGCATCGGCGACCAGCCCCGAAAGTGCGGCCCAGCCGATCGGCGTCCTGTCATCCTTCATTGCCGACATGATCTGCGGGTAGTCCGGAGCGTCCACGTCCTGCCGCTCGAAGATCATCACATGAGCAGGCGCAAGGCCGTCCGCAGTGAGATCGGTCTCGTTGGCCGTGACATAGAGATTGCGCGACGGTATCGCCAGTGCGCCTTCCGGCCCGACGCCCGAGGGGATCGACTGGATATATTCGGGCTCACCGCCTGTATCGCGGTAGATCGCGACGAGAGAAGACCGCTCCTGATTGACGAAGATCAGCGTCTCGCCGTCCCAGAAGCCCACTTCCATGCCTTCGGGCTCGATGCCCTTGGCACCCGAACGGCCTTCGGGGTAATGGCCGAGCTGGGCCGCGATATATTCCATCGACATGCCGCTCTCATAGAGTTCGGTGCCGTCCTTGTTGAAGATGGTGAAGCCGCGCGACCCGCCCTCGTAGTCACCCTCGTTGGCGATGACGAAGCGGTCGTTGTCGAGCCACTGAATCGCATCGGGCTCGCGTACACGGCCTTCCTGGGTGCCGGTGAACGCAATCTGTCCGTCTTCCTCCGTGTCGACACCCACCAGGTCCACCGAACCGGCCGAGAAATGGCTGATGACCTCGCCGGTATTCCCGTCGATCACGACGATGTGGTTGTTTTCCTGCAGGGTGACCGCGAGTTCGTTCGCTTCGTTGAAATCGGTATATTCGGGCTCGGCGTCCTCACCGGCGACTTCGGCAAGCCCGGCGAGCTCCGTGACGCGCAGGCTGCCGCAATCGGGTGTTCCGTCGGCCACATCGAGGAACGTCACATTGCCGCTCGGGAGCTGCGGGATCACGCCGTCATCGAAATCCTCGTCGCGCTGGTTTTCCATTGAAATCGCGATGAGCGAACCATCCGAATTGCGCGCGATGGCGTCGGGCTGACCGCCAAGATCGCAGGTCGCCTCGACCTCGCGGCTTGCAATGTCTACAACCGCCAGATAGCCGGTCGGCGCGGTGAAGTCCTCGGTCGTGTCGACCGAGACGAGCGCCTTGCCGCCGATCACCGAAACCGAGGTGGGGCTGCCGTCGAGCGAAACGAAGCCGCCGGGCTGCGGGTCTGCCGGATCGGCGATGTCGACAAAACCGATACCGCCCACAAGGGCATTGGAATAGACCAGCATCATGCCGTCTTCAGTAGCGGTGATGATCTCGGCCGAATTCTCCTCGGCTTCGATGTCTGGCGTGTTGAGCGCAACCGGAAAGCTGGCGATCCGGTTGAAATATTGCGCATCCGCCGGCATGGCTGCGCTCGCGAGGAGGCCGGCCGTCAGTGCGGCCAGAAAAGTGGTCTTGTGCATGGGAGCCCCCTTAGGCGTGTGTCGTCCACACGAGGGTCTTAGGAGCACTGCGCAACACTTCTGTGACGGCCAATTCGCCGCCCATGCGTATACTTTTCCCTTGACGCACCCTATATACTTCTCTTGAGAACAAAAAGAGATTCGCGCGCCCTTTATGTCTGCCGTCCCGCCCCATCGCCCCGCCGGCCCGATCACCAGCCAGTTCGCCAGCCGCGAACCGGCCTATCTCGCCGGTCTCAACGAGGAGCAGCGCGACGCGGTGCTGACCACCGAAGGTCCCCTGCTCGTCCTCGCCGGTGCCGGAACCGGCAAGACGCGGGTATTGACCACCCGGATCGCGCATATTCTGGCCACCCGCCGCGCACGCGGCGGGCAGATTCTGGCTGTCACCTTTACCAACAAGGCCGCCCGTGAGATGAAGGAGCGCATCGGGTCGCTGGTCGGCGCCTCGGTCGAGGGCATGCCCTGGCTTGGCACCTTCCACTCTATCGGCGCGCGCATTTTGAGGCGCCACGCCGAGCTTGTCGGCCTCCGCCCCGACTTCACGATCCTCGATACCGACGACCAGATCAGGCTCATCAAGCAGCTCATCGAGGCCGAGAACATCGACGAGAAGCGCTGGCCGGCCCGCCAGTTCGCCGGCATGCTCGACAACTGGAAGAATCGCGGCCAACTGCCCAAGGACCTCTCCGAGGCCGATGCTGGCTGGTTCGCCAATGGCAAGGGGCGAAAGCTCTATGCCGATTATCAGGCGCGGCTCAAGACGCTCAACGCGGCCGATTTCGGCGACCTGCTGCTCGAGAACATAAGGCTGTTCAAGGAAAATCCCGGCGTCCTCGCCGAATATCACGACCGCTTCCGCTATATGCTGGTCGACGAATACCAGGATTCCAACACCGCCCAGTACATCTGGCTGCAACTGCTCGCCAAGGGCACCGCCGCCACTGTCCAGACCCACACCAACATCTGCGTGGTGGGCGACGACGATCAGTCCATCTATGGCTGGCGCGGCGCCGAGGTCGACAACATCCTGCGCTTCGAGAAGGATTTTCCCGGCGCTAAGGTCATCAAGCTCGAACGCAACTACCGCTCGACCTCCAACATCCTCTCCGCCGCCTCCCATCTCATCGCCCACAACGAATCCCGTCTGGGCAAGACGCTGCAGACCGATGTCGGCGAAAAAGGCGAACCCATAACCGTCACCTCGGTCTGGGATTCCGAAGAGGAAGCACGCCACATCGGGGAGTCGATCGAGCAGTACCAGCGCCAGGGCGACAACCTCAACGATATGGCGATCCTCGTCCGCGCCTCGTTCCAGATGCGCGAGTTCGAGGAGCGCTTTATCACCCTTGGCCTCAACTATCGCGTCATCGGCGGCCCGCGCTTCTATGAGCGCCAGGAAATCCGCGATGCGCTGGCCTATCTGCGCGTCGTCGCCAATCCCGGCGACGATCTCGCCTTCGAGCGCATCGTCAATACGCCCAAGCGCGGCCTTGGCGATGCGACCATCCAGATCGTCCACGACACATCCCGTGCCGCTGGCATTCCGATGCTTGCCGCCATCCGCGACCTGGTGGAAACCGAGGAACTGAAACCCAAGCAGCGCAGCACCCTGCGCGACCTCGTGCGCCAGATCGACGATTGGGCCGAGCGGCTGCGCACGATTCCCCACTTCGAACTGGCCGAGCAGATTCTCGACGAATCCGGCTACACCGCCATGTGGCAGAACGACAAGAGCGCCGACGCGCCCGGCAGGCTCGAAAACCTCAAGGAACTCATCCGCTCGATGGAGGAGTTCGAAAATCTCGGCGGCTTTCTCGAGCACATTGCGCTGGTGATGGACCGCGATACCGGCGAGGCGCA
>CAYSBF010000106.1:0-9123 GCA_964429025.1 uncultured Pelagibacterium sp. | reverse complement strand
AGGACGCGAAGGTAGCATTGGCAATTTCACATCTGATAGAAGCATCTCTGATACGCTGCGCATAGAGATTGCGACGGGTAACGATTTCGGCCTTGGTGGTCACGTCGTTCAGACGAGCTTCAATGCAATCGAAAATCTCAATATCTCGATAGGCGTCGAAAGCATTGAGGCTGAGTCAAAACTGGTCGGTGCAATTTCCTATGAAGACAGCACCGTCCGCGCCCATTTGACAGGTGTTCAAGGTGACGTCTTCGGCAACGGTCAACGCAATACCCTCGTTCACACCGGCTTAGAATACGACACAGAACAGTTCCACATTGTCGCGGCGGCCATGTTTGACGACATCGGAAGTCGTCAGATGCTGCTTTCCGGTAGTGCATGGATCGGAGATATTCTCGTTGGTGCCACCATATTCGATGAGAAATGGCTGCACGCGCCCGCAGGTACGACGATCGCCAGCTTGGACATCGGCTATCGCTTTACGCCTGATGTTGTGGCTCGACTAAGCGGGGCGCGCGTTGTCAGGAATCCCATGCTCACTGACGGAATGGTGGCGGCGTCGCTTGAATGGACGCGGGGAGAAAACCTTCGCCTATATGGTCAGATGGGGCAGTACTGGATGACATTCGTACAGCCTCAACGGTTGGCGTTCTACCGCTTGGAAGCCAACTACGAGCCATCCGATACGGCTAATTTTGGCATAAGCCTCGAAGCCAACGAACTCGGCGCATACAAGATGAAATCCAGTGCTAAAATTTCTTTCTGAGTTTCCGTGAGGAGACAGGTCTCATCACGCATCTGTGAGCGAATGGCCGGTTCGCGTGTTTTTGCCGCCGCCCTATGGTGCATGAAACATTAACCGTTATGGTTAATTGTTCTCTCATTGTTGATTCTGGGCTTGGGCAATATCAATGAGTTTATCGCGTCGCGGCTTTCTCATCGGGCTGCCGCTTTTTCTTGCGGCGTGTTCTTCATCCGGCACATCTTTCCGTAGCGCCTATTCGGCCATTCCTGACGAGCGTTTTCCGCTTCCGGCGTTGAACCCGGCGGCCATCAAGCCGCATCTGCGCCGGCAGGAAGTTGCCTATGACAAGAAGTATGCGAAGGGCACCGTCGTCGTCGATACGCCCAACAAGTACCTCTACTACGTCCTTGGGGACGGCAAGGCGATCCGCTACGGGGTAGGGGTCGGCCGCGAGGGTCTGGCGCTGCGCGGCAACGCCTATGTCGGGCGCAAGGCCAAATGGCCGAGCTGGACTCCGACGCCGACCATGCTGGCGCGCGATCCCGTGGTCATGCGGCCATATGCCGGTGGTGTTCCGGGTGGTCCGAATAACCCGCTGGGGGCCCGTGCGCTCTATCTCTATCGCAACGGCAACGACACCATGTTCCGCATACATGGCACGAACCAGCCGGAATCGATTGGTCTTGCCATGTCAAGCGGTTGCATCCGGATGCTCAACCATGACGTGATCGACCTTTACGAGCGCGTGCCAACCGGTTCGCGCGTGGTGGTCATTCAGGCGTAGGACCCAGTAGCCTCCGTCACCCGTTGGCGATGCATGAGGCAATGCTGGGTCAATTACTTCATCGGCTTGGATAAAAACGGGCTGCCCGTCGCGGCAAATCGCCAGGGAACCTCGACGGCGCGTGATATGCCGATGCGGGGGCCGGTGCTGACGGGCAGTTCGGTGCCGTCCTCAACACCGAAGGGTGCATCAAGCAGGCTCAGGCCGTTGTGACTGAGGTCGATGCCCAGTGCCTGCGTCACGCAGCCGGGGCCGGCGCAAAGGCGGATGAGGGTATCGGTGCCCCGCCGTGCGGCCATGATTTTCAGACCGTCGACCGGCTCCAGCGCACGGATCAGCACAGCCGTTCCGGGGCGGCAGACCATATTGAAGCACCAGTGGATGCCGTAGGAGCGGTAGACGTAAGCGGTGCCGGGCGCGCCGAACATCGCCGCGTTGCGCGGTGTCGGACCGCGGAAGCTATGTGAGGCGGGATCGTTGCGGTCATAGGCCTCGGTCTCGACAATGATGCCGCCCACGCCATCGACCAGCAGTCGCTTGCCGATCAGCGCCCGCGCCACTGCTTCAACGTCATCATCGAAGAATTGGGGGCTCAGCGAGGGCATGCTCCTCGATACATCACCCTCGCGGCCAGTGCTAGCTGGCCGTCCCTGCCATGGCGTAATTGGTCATCGCCACCCTGTTCCGCCCGGATTCCTTGGCGTGGTAAAGCCGGTCGTCCGCCTGACGGAACAGCGATTCAAAGTTCGCTGTGTCATCAAATGACACGCCGCCGATGCTGACCGAGAGCGGGTGCCGCTTTCCATTGGCGATGAAGGCGATGCCGGAGACGGCAACGCGTAGGCGCTCGGCGACCCTGCCGGCGGAGACGGGATCGATATTGGGCAGGAACACGCCGAACTCCTCGCCGCCCAGCCTGCCAATCAGGTCACCGGCGCGAATGGTCGCGCGGAGCGTTTCGGCGATCAACTCGAGCGCGCGATCGCCCGCCTGATGGCCATAGCGGTCATTGATCAGTTTGAAGCGGTCGGCGTCGACAATCAGCAGGGCGCCCGAGCGGATCAGGCGTCTTTCATCAGAAACACGTGCGCGCACCTGCAACTCGAACGCATTGCGGTTGAGGCAGGCGGTAAGACCGTCAGTCGCGGCCAGGATGCCGAGCCTGTGGTTGGCGATGGCGAGATCGCGCATCTTGAGCGAGAAATAGAAAAAGATTGGCACGCCGATGACCAGTGGCAGGATAAACCCGCTGATCATCGCCGTTTCATAGGCCGCAGCATCGTGCTCGGCAAAGAGCATCGCGTTGAGGCCGAGGGCCGGAAGGGTGCAAATGGCCGGTCCCAACGTGGTCCAGAGCAAGGGCTGCCAACGCCCCGCGCCTGGCGGTGGCGGCGATAACGCGTCCATATTCGCCTCCTGTTTTCCACAAGCATGGCGAGAGGCGCGCTAAGGAGCGGCTTATGCAATTGCTGATGAAATTACCTATGTGAGGCTCCGGTAACGCCTATGTCATTTCTGTGACTTGCCCGGCCCACGCGTTCTGGTTAATAATTGGTTGTCGTTGAAACAGCGCAAGGAGAGCGTATGCGCAGCCAATCTTGGGCCGTACGCTGGCGGACCGCTAGTTGGACCTTCGTTTGCCTGGTCTCGCTCGGTTTCGTGATTTCGATCGTTGCCATGGGTTAGCTCGGCACTGGCGATCCGGAATCCAAAGGTTTAGGACGAGGGGTGTGCCCGGACCGGCGCACCCCTTGTTTCTTGATAGGGTCTTTCTCGTGATGAACATCATCAAGCTTTGTGTGGGCGTTTCTTCGGTCGAGGAATTGCTGGCTTGGCGCGCCGAGCGCAAGGCGCAAGGGCTGGGCCGTCCCGACGGGCTCAATGTCCACCGCACACGGATGATGCCGAAACGCGCCGACGACGTCGTGGGCAAGGGGTCGCTCTACTGGGTGATCGCTGGCACGATCCGCTGCCGCCAGCGCATTGTCGGGCTTGAGGCCGCGACCGATGCGGAGGGAAGGCCGCAATGCCATATCCTGCTCGATCCCGAGGTCATCCGCACCCTGCCATACCCGCGGCGCCCGTTTCAGGGTTGGCGCTATCTTCAGCCCAAGGATGCTCCGCCCGATCTCGGTGCCGGCGATGGCGAGACACCACCCGACGGCATGGCGGAAGAACTGGCCGAATTGGGACTTATCTAAGGTCAGGACACGGCAATTGCCTTAGTTTGCCGTCCGTGGAACCCCATGGCAGACCGCCCGTTTGCCCCATGTCTCAACGCGACACATGGAGGAAGACATGGAACCCCGCATGGACAATGGCGAGCGCGCCCGCGACCTGGACCGGCGCGAAACCGGCAATCTCATCGGCAGCGACAAGGTGGAAGGTACCGCAGTCTATAGCCATGCCAATGAGAAAATCGGCACGATCGAGCGAGTGATGATCGACAAGCCGAGCGGCAAGGTTGCCTATGCCGTAATGAGCTTCGGCGGCTTTCTGGGCATCGGCGACGACCACTATCCTGTTCCCTGGTCGAAGCTGACCTATGATGAAAGCATCGGCGGCTACCGGACCGATCTGTCCAAGGCCGATCTCGAGGACGCGCCGCGCTTCCGCTCGGACGACGACTATGAGTGGAACGACCGCGAAGCCAGCATGAATGTGTACAATCACTACGGGATTCCTCCCTACTGGATCTGATCGATACAGCCGGCGAGGAAGTGGCGGTGACCGGAATCGGCTGCCGCCCTCTTTGTTTCTAAAATCTTAATCAATTGCAGATTAGCATTTTCCCCTACCGGATTAGGCCTTGTGCAAATGCGTGCCTGCACACATGCTGCACGTTGACCTGGGGCGGATTCGCGGTTGTGTCGGGGGGCAGGCGTGGAGTTCAGTATGCAGCGTGCCAATGCGCATGTAATCGTGTTGGGCAATGAAAAGGGCGGATCCGGTAAATCGACCACTGCTCTGCATCTCGCGATCTTCCTTGCCTATGAGGGTTTCCGGGTCGCGACCATCGATACAGACAGCCGCCAACAGACGCTGACGGCATACATCTCCAATCGGCGCGAGCGCGCGCGCGCGCTGGGTGTGCGTTTGCCGCAGCCGACGCATTTCCATCTGCCGCAGGCGCGCGGCGACTCCAAGGCCGCCAACGACCGCGCAGCCTTCGAGATGTTCCGCGCAGCGATTTCCGAGATCGAAAACTTCGCGGATTTCGTTGTCATAGACACCCCCGGCTTCGATACGCATCTGACCCGCATTGCCCATTCGCTGGCGGATACGCTCATCACACCGCTCAATGACAGCCTGATTGACCTTGATGTCATCGGAAGGGTCGATCCGGAGACGGGCGAGATGCGCGAGCTCAGCCATTACGCGCGGCTTGTGCAGAGGGCGCGCGGCGAGCGGCTCAGTATTGATGGACGCTCGATCGACTGGATTCTCGTCCGCAACCGCATATCCATGCTGGGATCGCGAAACACACGCCTCGTTCAGGCGGGGCTGGAAAGCATCTCGGCGAGGGTAGGGTGCCGGATTGCGGACGGTATCGCGGAACGCGTCATCTTCCGCTCGTTGTTCCCGTTCGGCATGACGGTTTTCGATCCTTTGGACGAGGAAATGCTCGGCGGCGCGCCTTCCATGAGCCATGTGACGGCGCGGCAGGAATATCGTGGGCTCGTGGAGGCGCTCAATCTCCCGCTCTCCCGCCCCCGCAGCGCCGTGCGGCAGGAACTGGCCGAGACGGCCGCCTGAGATCAAACCAGAAGCGACTGACCGCCGTCGACGAAGATGACGCTTCCGGTGACGTGCCGGGAGGCATCCGAGGCGAGAAACGCCACGACTTCGGCAACGTCCGCAGGCATTCCGTCCGTAACGCCGGCGAGCGGGATGTCGCCATCCGGATACTCCACCCTGAGACCGATCCTGTCGGTGCCGACCTTCGGGTTGTCGTGGATATTGCTTTCGATGCGGCCCGGGCAGATCGCGTTGACCCTGATGTGATAGCGGCCGAGCTCGAAGGCGGCCATTTTCGTGAACGCCACCTGTCCAGCCTTGGTGGTGGCGTAGGCGGATGCGCCGGGGGTCGAGAAGGTCCGGGTGCCGTTGATCGAGGAGTTGATCACGATGGCGCCGCCTCCGGCCGCGCGCATGAGTGGGATGGCGTGGTGAACGGACAAGAACGTGCCGCGCAGATTCACGCCCATCACCGTTTCCCAATCGTCGAGCGACATGTCCTCTATCGGGGTCCAGGTGCCGTTGATGCCGGCATTCGCGAAGAGAATATCGAGCCGTCCATAGACGTCCTGCACCTGATCGAAGGCGGATTGCATGTCTGCGGCGTCGGAGACGTCCGCCGCAATGGCGATTGCCTTGCCGCCTTCCGCCCCGATCTGCTGAACGACCTCATCGAGGGGTTCGAGGGTTCGACCTAGCGCGACGACCGTGGCGCCGTGTTTGGCAAAATGAAGCGCAGTGCCCTTGCCGATGCCGGAGCCAGCTCCGGTGATGAGTGCAATTTTGCCATCGAGATGCACGTTCAATCCTCCTTGCGCCATTCCGCACTGCAACGCGAGGAGAGGTGCGCCCGTTCCGTCAACGGCTTTCGGGGAAGAAAATCCTGACCGCGCGGCTTCCGCTGGGGGTGAAGACATCGACTTCCACGTTCACGCGCGGAAGGACCATGCGGCGGGTGCGGGCGGAGAGGGTAAGGACGATGGAAAGGAGGTCCGACACGCGCCGCCGCACTGGCTTGTGCGGCTCGAGGCTGCGCAACAGATCGCGCAACGCCTTGTCCCGGATGGCCGCGTCATCGGACGCTAGGGGGGAGTTGGCGCGGAAGCTGGCCAACTCGGTCAGGGCACTGATATCGCTCATTGGGCTACTCCGTTACACATGCGCCAAGGCGGTGATCTTTTGCGGTTTCTACCCCTGTACCGTGAGGCAGCTCAGTGAGGCCGCGCTAAGGGCTTCGCAGGTTGCGCGGGCCTGGCCGCGGTCGGCGAACCCGGCGATGCGTGCGCGGTAGAAGGTCTGTCCGTTACGCTCGAATGTTTCGACATAGGTGCGCAGGTCCTTGAGCGTGGACACGCTTCCGCTCGCTTCTACGAGCAGGGATTCGGCGGCCTCCGGTGTCGGGGCGGCACCGATCTGCACGACCCAGCCGGACACGGGAACCGATGCAGAGCTTTGCGTGGTCATGAGGTCCAGCGCCAGCCCCTCGGGCCGGGCGATAGGTGCAGGGGGGACCAGAACCTGGCCCGGCTGCAGCGTACCCACATCTGAGGGTGATGCGCTGAGGCGCATGGTTTCGGCGATCCAGGCGCCAATAGGATCGTTGGTCGGGTATTGCGGCGCGGAGTCCGGCATGACACCGGTCGCGACATAGGTCGCCTGATCGAGCGCGCTTTCGCCGGGACGGTCCGGGATGTCGGCAGCCGAGATGATCTGGAACGGCACGACTTGAGGCTGTGCCGGGATGCTCGCTACGGGGTCGGCCGAGGCAACCTGTACGGTACCGCCAAATAGAGCCGCAGGGCGCGCTGGCGGCAGTCCGTTCAACGGGTAGACCGCACGGGCGACCTGGATGTTGCTGCCCGTGCCGAGCAGTGTGGGACGGGCGATCATCGCTTCGCGCCAATAGTCGCCCTGCCGGGCCTTGGGCATGTAGGTGCGGACGAGTTCTGCGACTTTTGCATTGCGCGAGGCGCCGGTGTTGAAACCGAGCGCGACAACCACGATATGACGGTTGTTCGCCCTTGCGGCAGTCATCAGGTTATAGCCGGACGCATTGATGTAGCCGGTCTTGATCCCGTCAACGCCATTCTGGCCCAGCAACGCATTGTGGTTGCCATAGGTCTTGTTGCCGTAGCGGAAGCTGCGGGTCTGGAAATATTCGTAATAATGGGGGAAATGCAGGTAGACAGCGCGGGCGAGGATTGCCTGATCAGCGGCGGTCGTAACCTGTCCCCGGTCTGGCAGCCCCGACGCGTTCTTGTAGGTCGTCCTGCTCATTCCGAGCGCGCGGGCAGTCTGTGTCATCCTCTCGGCAAAGCGGCTTTCCGTGCCGCCGATGTTTTCCGCGACGACGCGGGCAACGTCATTGGCCGAGAGTGTCACCAGAGCCTTGATGGCGTTTTCAACCGTGATGGTCGAGCCGCGCTGAACATAGAGCTTGGTGGGCACCGCAGCGGCTGCGTGCGCGGAGACCGAGAGCTTGGTGTTGAGGTTCATGCGCCCCGCTTCGAGTTCCTGAAACAGGATGTAGAGCGTCATCACCTTGGTAAGCGATGCGGGATAGCGCAGGTCGTTCGCCTTGTCCTGATAAAGGACCTGGCCGGTCTTGGCATCCACGACAATGCCGGCATAGGCGCGCGGAACGTTCTGGGCGGCAGCCGGTTGCAGAACAAGGGCGAAAGCCGCAAGTGCAAGAAGGAGGACAAGGATGGCGCGCGCAAGGACGGAACGCGCGGAATCGTTACGCAATAGGGTGTGCACCCGTTACTCCAACTCTTTACTTTTCGGCGCAAAACGCAGCGCCGTACACTCAAACGCCGAACCGGGCCCAGCCTGCCTGTCCCCCATTGGCGGCCTGCCGGTTCAAGTACCAATAGGCTCGGAGACTAGGCCAGCGCAGTTACAAATCCGTAAAGTGCATAAAATTTGACGGAGATTTCGAAAGGTGCCGATCACATTTCATGGACGTCGCGATCGCCCCTTAACATGGCCGAAGTTTTGCCTACATAATAGGGCCGTCTACGCGTATTCGAAGGATATGGGGCACTACGCCTTGTCTGACTTTTCTTCTGCTTCCACCATTGCCGACCGGACAGGGAACGAACGCGCCGCCGAACCGGCCCTGCACGCCGGGCCCGGTGACGAGCGCAGCGACGACAATGATGGCGAAGGGCAGGTCGGGCTTGTTACCAAGGTCCGGCCCAAGACGAAAAAGCCGAGTCTTTATCGGGTGTTGTTACTCAATGATGACTACACACCGATGGAATTCGTTATCCTGATTGTGGAGCAGGTTTTCAACAAGACCCGCGAGGAGGCCACGTCGATCATGTGGCATGTTCACAATCAGGGTGTGGGGGAATGCGGGATCTATCCCTATGAAGTGGCCGAGACCAAGGTCACGCAGGTGATGGATGCCGCGCGCAGAAACCAACATCCGCTGCAATGCGTGATGGAAAAGCAATAGGATCAGCAAATGCCCTCATTTTCCCGCGGTCTCGAAAAAGCGCTCCATCAGGCGATGAACCTCGCCCGTGAGCGCGCCCACGAATTTGCGACGCTTGAGCACCTGCTGCTCGCGCTCACCGAGGACCGCGACACCATCGCCGTACTCAATGGCTGCGATGTCGATATCGAGTCCCTGCGCGCGGATCTGGAAGAGTTCATCGACGAGGAGCTCGACTCTCTCGTCGTTTCGAGCGGGCAGGATGCGCGCCCCACGGCGGCGTTCCAGATCCCCCCCGCCACGCTCGTCGCCTCCGCCGCCTTCGCCAGGCTGGCCATCCTCTCCAGCGGCAAGCACGCCGACGACCTGCTGCGCCGCCAGATCGAGGCGGCCAACGCCGAGGACATCGCCGCG
>CAYSBF010000105.1:4914-9219 GCA_964429025.1 uncultured Pelagibacterium sp. | reverse complement strand
GTCCTGGTAGGTGCCTTGCTGCTTGCCGTTGTCGTCGAGCCGGTAGGTGGTGAACATCAGGGCCGGGTTTGTCGAGGCGATGACGCGTTTTTCGCCGTCCAGGAGCATGACGGTGGTCTTGTCCTTGACGGCCGGGGGGAGGGCGGCTTCGGTTTCGACTATGGTGGCGCCTTGTTCTTCCCAGTCGAAGTGGACGCCCAGGGTGCCGAGGATGCGGGTTTTGGATTGGCCGCCTTCGCGGACGGCGGTGGCGTAGGTGAGGATCTTGCGGTTGCCGTGGAGCTTGCTGATGGCGACGGGGTCGACGACGTAGTCATCGCCTGAATTGGTGCGGATCGCGTTGCGGAACCAGGGTTCGTGGGCGGCCGAGGCGCCGCGCACGGACTTGGCGAAATCGGGGTGGGCGGAGGCGAGGATATGGCCTTCGGCGTCGGTCAGGACCAGATCGGTATAGACGGTATAAAAGCGGTGGATGACGGCGAGGCGGTCCGACGCGTGGGCGAGGGCGGCGGGGTCGCGCGTATCGAGCGCCTGCCAGAGGGCGCTGTCGGTGGCCCACCAGCGCACGTCGGCGGTGCGCTCGTAAAGATTGCGCACGATGAGCTGGACGAGGGTCTGCGAGAGGTCGATGAGGCGGACGCCTTCGAGCTCGTTGACGAGATCGCGGGAGACCTCGCGGCTGATATCGATGCGGCCGAGGACGTTGCTCTTGAACTGGTCGGCGACCTGCCCGGCGCGGTCGGCGAGGCGCTGGACCTCATTGGCGACGACGGCAAAGCCCTTTCCGGCCTCGCCGGCGCGGGCGGCCTCGATGACGGCATTGAGCGCGAGCAGGCGCGTCTGCATGACGATCTGCTGGTTGGATTGGGTATAGGCATTGAGATCGCCGCTGATGGCGTCGATGACGACGCGCATGGCCCGCGGCGAGGCTTTTATGTGTGCTGCACCGGACACAATATTTCCCCCCGACAACCGGCATCGGGTGCCGATCAGGGGAAAATACTGCCACTATCATGGTTTGCGGGGGGTTAACGGGGGGCGTGCGGGCGGAGGCAGCCCGGTTTGCGCCGGGCGGCGGACGGGTTAGATAAGGTTTCCGCCTTGCCTTCGAGCCGATTCCCGATGACCGCTTCCGTCCCCCGCCCTTCGCCCTTCCACCTGCTGCTGGCCTTCGGCAGCGGCGGCTTGCTGACGCTGATGGTGGATTTCAACGGGCTGGTGGGGCTCCATGGCTCGCCCTTCTATTCCTCCTGGGTGGCGCATGGGACAGGGACGGTGGCGGCGCTGATCTTCATTGCGCTATTGCGGCTGGGCGCGGCGGGCGAGGCGGCCGCGAAGCCGTCTGCGCCGCTCTGGGCCTATCTGGGCGGGGTGTCGGGGGCCGTGACGGTGATCCTCACCTCCGAAGCGGTCAATTCGCCGCTCTCGCTTTCGGGCACGCTGGCGCTGGGGCTGGGCGGGCAGGTGCTGTTCAGCCTCGCGGCGGACCGCTTGGGGCTGTTCGGGATGCCGGTGCGCATACCGCGCGCCCGGGATTTCCTGGCGCTGGCGCTGATCGCCGCGGGCAGCGCGATCATCATTTTCGGGCGGGGGTAGAGCGGTGATCGAAGCCATCTTTCTTGCGACGCTCGCCGGAGTGCTGGTGAGCCTGAGCCGCCAGATCAACGGCCGGCTCGCGGTGTCGACGACCCCGCTCATCGCCTCGTTCTGGAACCATATCGTCGGGTTTGCCGTGCTGACCGCGATCGGGCTGGTGCTGGGCAGTCTGTGGCCCGAGGGCGCGCTTTCGGCACCATGGTTCGCCTATCTCGGCGGCACCATCGGGGTGATCTTCGTTGCCTCGGGGAGCTGGCTGATCGCGCGGATCGGGGCGATCAATACGGCCATGCTGGTGATCGGGGGGCAGATGGTGTTCGGTGTGCTGCTCGATCTCCTGCGCGGGGCGGATGACAATCTCCTTGCGAGCGCGCTCGGCGTCACGCTGATCATCGCGGGCGCGGCACTGACGCAGCGGCGGGGCTGATCGCTCAAACGCCGATCCTGGTGCCGAAGATGAAGACGCCCAGCCCTGGCGCCCGAGGAACCGGTCGCGTCGGGCGTCAAGGTGCGCGGGCGGTTCAGGTCCGGTTCACCAAACTGCTGCCATGATCGGAGGCCAGAACCCAATCGTGCGGGGGCACATGGCTCAAGGGCCAGCAAGGAATGGTGACGATGCTTACAAAACCTATTGCCTCGGGCGTCATGCTCACCGCGATCATCGTTCTTGGCGGTGGCGCCATGCTGCAATCGGACAGCACCGAAGCGGCGCGCACGGCGACGGTTATCCCAGACGTTGCCGTGGAAACGTCCGAGACCGCCGATGAGGCGCCGGAGCGGACCGCGACCGCGCCAGGCCGCGTGGTCGAGAGCGCAGGTTTCCCCGTGGTTCCTGAGAGCGAAAGCGAGGAGGTGGCGGCGGCACCCGCCCGGCCTATCGTGACGGTCAATGGCCGGCCGGTCGATGGCCAGCCCACGCCTGCGGCCAGCACGCCCGCTACCAAGCCTGCGGCGGTGGCCGAGGCCGAAGAGGAGACGCCGGAGCCGCAGCCCGCCAAGGAAGCGCCCGAAGCCGGAGCAGCCAAGCCTGAACAGCAGACCGAGGTGGCCGTGATCGAGCCGCCGCGCCCGATCCCGCGCCCCGAAGGGCTTACCGTGCCGCGGTCGCAGGCGATCGATTATGATGCGATCGCCGAAATCGCCTATGGCAATCGCGGCGTTGTACCGGAGACGCAGGGCTTCATGTCGCTCGAGGAGCGCCGCGCGCTTGCGCCGATTCCGGGTGAAGAGGCGCTTGAGCCATACGATCCGCGCCGGGAAGGGCTGGTCGCCGTGGTGGGTCCGGATGGCGAACCGATCTGGATCTATGAGGATCAGGTGCGCGGGCAAGCCGCACCAGATAGTGGTGTCACTTTCCAGACGCGCCGGGTACAGTCACATCCCTATGGGTTCGTTTACGACGAATATGGCTGGTAGGATCGGCCTGACTGGGGGGCGCGAATCGTGACATGCATTTCCTGCACATGCGCAGCACCACAGTGCCCGCCGCTTGTCGTGTGGCTGGACCGGGTATTCGCCGGCATTGCCCGCCATGCAGGCTCCATGATGTCGCGGAAAAGACAGATGTCGATTTGGCAGCGTATATCGGCCTTTCTCGGGTCGTTTTCCGAAGGAACCGGGCTCGCGGGCGGTCTCTCCAGCATGCTCGACCCGGACAATTGGCTGCCGGGCGGGCGGGACACGGCCTTCACCATGTCGATCATTGCGCTTTCCGCCAAGATGGCGGTGGCCGACGGCGTGGTGAGCCTGCGTGAGGTGAAGACCTTCCACAAGCTCGTCGATATCCCAGAGGGTACCGATCCGCATGTCGACCGGTTCTTTGCGCTGGCGCAGCAGGACACGGCGGGGTTCGACAGCTATGCGCGCAAGGTGCGCAAGCTGTTCATCGACAGTCCGGCGACGCTCGAACATGTGCTCGATGCGCTGTTCGAGATCGCGACGGCGGATGGTTTCGTCCATCCGGACGAGATGGATTACCTGCGTGCGATCAGCGACATCTTCGGCTTCGATGCGGTCAAGTTCGAGCAAATCGCGTCCCAGCATGTTCTGCTGCCCAATGGGCATCGCGATCCCTATGCGGTGCTCGGATTGGCGCCCGACGCGCCGGACGATGAACTGCGGCGGACTTACCGGCGGCTGGTGGCCGAGCACCATCCCGACCGGATGATCGCGAAGGGCGTGCCGGACGATCTGATGGGGTTGGCGACGGCGAAACTGGCGGCGATCAATACGGCCTATGGCGATATCGCGCGGTCTCGCGGCCTGCGCCCGGCGCTGAGCGCGCCCGAGAGCGCTTGACCTTTTGCCCACCGGCACCCTACATCACCCCACATCACCAGTCGGCCGGGCGGCCGCTGCGCTTGCGCAGAGGAAAGTCCGGGCTCCACGGAAACACGGTGCCGGATAACGTCCGGCGGGGGCGACCCCAGGGAAAGTGCCACAGAAAGCAAACCGCCCCGGTTCGGCCGGGGTAAGGGTGAAAGGGTGCGGTAAGAGCGCACCGGGGGCCTGGCAACAGGCGCCGCACGGTAAACCCCACCGGGAGCAAGACCGAATAGGGACGATGGGGGCCTTGGCCCCGGCCGCGTTTCCGCGGCTTGTCGTCCGGGTTGGTTGCATGAGGGTTCCCAGCAATGGGGCTCCCAGATGAATGGCCGCCACGTTTGCGCCCTCGGGCGCAGGCCCTACAGAACCCGGCTTACAGGCCGG
>CAYSBF010000105.1:0-4904 GCA_964429025.1 uncultured Pelagibacterium sp. | reverse complement strand
TTCAATTGCGTCCGCCCTTTCCAACAGTGCCGACATTGGCGCTGCCGGTGCTCCAAAGGCCATTGCGCCAGCGCCGGGGGCGATCAAAGGATAACTTCCCGGGCTGTTGATCAGGCAGGCGGGAACTCCACCGGTTCGCTCGCATTGCAACGATGCGGGGGATCAGAGGAGTTCCATCATGATCAGAAAATCCAAACTCTTAGGAGGCGTTGCGGCCGTTGCGCTTGCATTCGCCCCGGTTCTTACGCCAGCCCCCATGCTGGGGGTGTCCGCAGCGCAGGCACAATCGGTCAGCGTCAGTTTCAGCCTGTTCTTTGAACAGCTTCAGCCGCACGGCATCTGGGTCCGCCATCCCCAATACCGCTATGTCTGGTGCCCCACCGGGGTCGGGTCCGGCTGGGCGCCCTATACCCGCGGCCGGTGGCTGTACCTTGCCGACTATGGCTGGTATTTCGCGTCCGATGAGCCGTTCGGCTGGGCGGTCTATCACTATGGTCGCTGGCACAATGACGGTCGGCTCGGCTGGTGCTGGGTCCCCGGAACCGAGTGGGCTCCGGCATGGGTAGCCTGGCGTCGCGGCGGAGATCACATCGGCTGGGCCCCGCTGCCACCCGAAGAAGATGGTTTCCAGGTTAGCCTCGAGGTACGGATCGGGGAGGTGCCGGACAATTACTGGTTCTTCGTGCCCGTTCGCTCCTTCCTCGAACCCGATCTGCGCGTCCGGCTCGTATTCGGTGCGCGTGAGCCTCAGTTCGTTCGGGAGACCGAGTATCTCGGGCCGGTCATCATCCAGAATAACGTCGTTATCAACAACGTTATCGAAGTGAACTATATCGAGCAGCAGACCGGTGAGCCGGTGCCCGTGTATGAGACGGCGCAGGCGGACGATCCGGCTGCCACGACCACGGTTTCCGAAGATACAGTCGAGATCTTTGCGCCCGAGGTCGAAGAGCCGACTGAAGAGGTCGCGCCACCCGAGGCTGTTGAGCCCGAGGAGGCGGCAGAAGAACTCGAAGAGCAAGCTCAGGAGCCTGCCGAAGGCGAGGCGGGGGCTGTGGAAGAGACCCCTGCCGATCCCGCAGAGGTTCAGGACGAAGCACCTGCGGCGGACGGCGAGCCGGCTGATGCAGGCGATGCCGAGGTCGACGCTGAGGCCGGGGCTGACGCTGAGGCCGGGGCTGAAGCCGAAGCCGGGGCCGGCGTTGAGGCCGAAACCGATGCTGAGGCTGGCGAAGCCGCAGAGGACCCGGCAACGGGCGAAGAACTGCCTTGCCCGCCCGAGTTGATGGTCGACGGCGCATGCCCCCCGGAAGCTGGAGAGACCGAAGCTGCGCCGGCTGAGGCCGAGCCTGCGCCGGCTGATGCGGCTGAGCCCGCCCCGGCGGACGAAGCGGCTCCCGCCGAACCCGAGCCTCTGCCCGAGAGCGAGCCCGTCCAGCCGGAAGCTCCTGCAGAACCTGCAGAAGAACCCGCACCTGAGGCGACCGAGGCTCCCGAGGCGACGGAACCCGAGCAAACAACGCCCGCGGAAGGCCAGCCGTTGCCCTGTCCGCCGGAGCTCATGGTCGATGGCCGGTGTCCCCCGGTTCTCCCGGAAGGCGAAGCTCCGGCCAATTGACCTAAACACATGAACCCCGAAGGCCGCTCTAATCGGAGCGGCCTTTTTTGCGGCCGGTCGCGTGACGTCCCTGTAGAGGCCGCATGGCACCCTTCCCATCAGGGGGAGGGTGTTTTCGTCGCCGGGCCCGACACGCCGTAGATCCGGAAGCCGGACCAGGGGTGCTCGATGGCGTGGACGAGGAATTTCGCGAGGGCCGGGCGTGAGATGGATGAGCCCTCAATGGGCAGGGAGCCTTGTTCGGCGCGATAGGCAGTGTCGTTGGCGTCGGTAAGAAAGCCGCAACGGGCGATGGTGACGTTGAGGCTGGCATCGCGCAGGGTCTGTTCCATGCGGGTGGCGCTGTGCACGACGTTGTGGACGATGCCGGCCAGCAGCCTGTCGAGCAGGCGCCGGGGCGGGAAGAGGAGGGCGCTGGAGGTGACGGCGATCCTGTCTAGGCCGGTTTCCGCCGCCGCCCTGGCGATGGCTTCCGCGGACCGGTAATAGATCGAGGTTGCCCTTTTGGTCGGCCGTCGTCCGCCAAGTGTCGAGATCGCTGCGTCCTCACCCTGGAATGTCGTGGCAAGAAAATGCGGGTCGCATGGATCACCGATGACGACGCGCAACCGGTCGTGCCGGATGGCGGGGCGCTTCGCATCCGAACGGACGACCGCCGTGACGCTCGCGCCCCTCTCGAGCGCCTCGCGAAGCACAAGCCTGCCGGTGCGGCCATTTGCTCCCAGAGCCACAAGTTTCATATTTTCCGTTCCCCTGCGCCGGTTGGCGGTTCCTGTTCGCTCCGATAGCTATCGATACATTTTTTGCGGGTAAATTGGCGAATTCTGTAGTTCTAGTATACGGAAATCGGCTATATCGGCATGATGTCGTTCGACTGGAACCTGGCAAAGACTTTCCTTGCCGTCGCCGATGAGGGGTCGCTCTCGGCTGCGGCTCGCGTGCTTGGGCAGACGCAACCGACCGTCAGCAGGCAGGTCGCCGCGCTTGAACAGGCGCTGGGTATCACGCTGTTCGAACGCACCGGGCGCTCCGTTGCGCTGACGCAGGCGGGGGTCGAATTGCTCGATCATGTGCGTGCGATGGCCAGCGGTGCGGATTTGTTGTCGCTGGCGGCATCGGGGAAGTCGCAATCGATCGAAGGCAAGGTGCTGATCACGGCGTCCGAATTGATGTCGGCCTACATCCTGCCGCCGATCCTTTTTGATCTTACCCAGCAGGCCCCGCTGTTGGAGATCGATGTCGTCGCAGACAATGGCGTGCGCGACCTGGTGCGCCGCGAGGCCGATATTGCCATCCGTCATGCGCGCTCGGATCAGCCCAATCTGATCGCGCGGCGCGTCCGGGACCAGGTGATGCGCTTTTATGCTAGCCACGCCTATCTGGAGGCGAAGGGCGAGCCGGGGGCGGACGCGCTTTCCGCCCACCAGATCGTCAGCTATATCGAGGCCGACCGGATGCTGGATTATCTGCTGCCGGTTGGCCTCAAACTGACGCGGGCGAATTTCCGGCTGAGTTCATCCTCGCAGACCGTGGCCCTGCAAATGGCGCGCGCCGGGCTCGGAATGATCATATTGCCCGACCAGATCGCCATGGCGGTGCCCGATCTTGTGCCGGTCCTCGACGAACTTAAGGCCTTCGAGGTGCCGACGTGGCTGGTGGCGCACAGGGAGTTGCGCACGAGCCGGCGGATCAGGCGGGTGTTCGATCACCTTGCGGACAATTTGTCGTAGCGCGATCTTTCCACCGCCCTTTTAGGGAAACATATTCTTAAAGCCTGCTGTGCAATCTGGCTCAAACTGGAGCGATCCGTTTATTGTTGAGTTTCTGCCGGCCCGTTCGTGGCTGGCCAGGAGGAGCGCCGGGCGCGTTGTACGGAGCTGATGGGCGACCTTGAAGCGGGCATGTCTGGCCCCAATTCTCCCCATGATCCGGTATTGATGGCCGAGGTCCTTGAGGCCCTTGCGCCGCTGGAAGGCGCGCGGGTGGTGGACGGTACGTTCGGTGCCGGGGGATATTCGCGGGCGCTTATGGGCGCGGGGGCGCGGGTTGTGGGGATCGATCGCGATCCCAGCGTTGCGTCTTATGCTGCGGCGCTCCAAAGGGATTTTCCCGAGCGGTTCCGGTTCGTTCAGGGGCGATTTGCCGAACTCGACGACTTCGCGGGCGAAGAAGAGGTCGATGGCGTGGTGCTCGATATCGGGGTGAGCTCGATGCAGCTCGACCAGGCAGAGCGCGGCTTTTCCTTCATGCGTGCCGGGCCGCTCGACATGCGCATGAGCATGGAGGGGGAAAGCGCTGCCGATCTCGTCAATACGCTCGATGAGACGGCGCTGGCCAATCTCATTTTCGCCTATGGCGAGGAACGCGCCTCGCGGCGCATCGCCAAGGCCATCGTCTCGGTGCGGGACGATGGACCGATAACGGACACAAAGGTTCTGGCCGATCTGATCGAAAAGGCGGTAGGGCGGAAGCCGGGCGGACCGCATCCGGCGACGCGGACTTTTCAGGCGCTGCGGATTGCGGTCAACCGCGAGTTCGACGAACTGGTCAAGGGGCTGTTCGCTGCAGAGCGGTTGCTTGGGGAGGGTGGCCGGCTGGCGGTCGTCACCTTCCATTCGCTCGAGGACAGGATCGTCAAGCGATTCTTTGATGCAGACAAGGCGGCGGGCACGCAAAGCCGGCATATGCCTGTGATGAACCGGATCGAACCACGCTGGCACCCCGTGCGCAAACCGGTCCGGGCGGGGGAAGCGGAGCTGGGACGCAACCCACGGGCGCGGTCGGCGACGCTGAGAAGTGCGGTGCGGACAGGGGCTGCGGCTCGGAAAGTGGATATTGCGGGGCTGGGCGTTCCGGGGTTTCGGGGGGCGGCGCGATGACTCAGAGCGTGTGGCTTCACTCTGCTGGCGATCTGTCGGAAGGTGGACGTTCTCGTTCGGGCCAGGGCGGTGGTGTGGCGGGGACATTGCTGCACCCCTCACCCCCAACCCCTCTCCCTCAAGGGGAGAGGGGGGCTCGTAAGTCGATACATTCGCCGGATCACCCTTCTCCCCTTGAGGGAGAAGGTGGCCCGGCGAAGCCGGGTCGGATGAGGGGTGCAGCGATGCCTGCCGGATTCCCCCGCAAGCTGCTAGGAAACGCCCGATGAACGCTTTCCTTTACCGGCTTAATATGGTGCTGGCGATTGTTGCGGCGGTGGCTCTCGTGGGGGTCTATGGGCAAAAGCATCTTGCCGAGATCACGGCGAGCGAAATCCGTGCGCTCGAGAACGCGATCGCCAAGCAGG
>CAYSBF010000104.1:0-9264 GCA_964429025.1 uncultured Pelagibacterium sp. | reverse complement strand
CGATCGCCCAGGCGCTGCTTGAATACGAGACCCTGACGGGCGACGAATTGCGCGGGCTGATGGAGGGCAAGCAGCCGGTCCGGGATTCCGATATCGACACGACCCCCAAGGGTACGGGCGTTCCCAAGGCCGGCAAGCTCGGCAAGCGCAAATCCGGGGATGCAGGCGAGCCCGATGCGGGGATGGAGCCGCAGCCGGGTACGTGATTGCACCGAAATCCTTTGCTTGGGCCGCATTCCTCGATTGGAATGCGGCCCTTGTTTTTTGGCGGTTGCATGGTTAGGGCGTATCGGGTTGTAACGGAATCCAGATTGCACGCCGTCGCTTCCCTGGCCTTGAGCCGGGGTCCATTTTCTTCGCGCCCCGTGGCAGCATGGGTCTCGGGTCAGGCCCAGGACAGCGAGGAGAAGGCGAGGCGGGTAGATCAAAACCTGAAGCGCCGTAAATCCACGGCAAAACCGGAGACCAGGCGATTGGCCAAGATCGACACCAAGACCGAAGGGCTGGACCTCTATGTCCACGTCGCCAAGACCTTCGCGGACAGCCCCTGGCTTCATTACGGGCTCTGGGAGCCGGGCGAGCGACCCAATATCCCGCAATTGCGCAAGGCGCAGGAGCGTTATGTCGAGCTCTTGCTCAGCCTCATTCCGCCTGCGCCGCGGCGGCTGATCGACATCGGCGGCGGCACGGGGGAGATGGCCAAGTTGCTGCTCGACAAAGGCTATGTGGTCGACATGGTGACCCCGAGCCATATCCAGGCCGACATCGCGCGCGAAAAGCTCGGCAGCCACGGGCATGTGTATGAGACCAAGTTCGAGGATCTCACGGCCTCCGGCCCCTATGACGTGTGCCTGTTCTCCGAGAGCTTCCAATATGTCGATCTCGATGTGAGCCTTGCCAAGCTCGAGACGATTCTGGCGCCAAACGGCCGGATCGTGATTGCAGACTGCTTCCGGGGGGATGCCTATCAGGGCGACCGCCAGCCCGGCGGCGGGCATCGCTATTCGCATTTCGCCGAACGCATCGCGGCCCATGGCTTCGAGATCGAGAAGGACCACGATGTGACGGCGGCTGCCGCCCAGACCATGGCGGTCGACCAGCAGGTCTATCGCGGCTTTGTTGCCCCGCTTGCCGAGCAGGTCATCGGCCTGTTGCGCGCCAGGCGGCCAGTGCTGGCCTGGATTGGCAATGGCCTTTACAAGCTTTTCGTCCCGAAATCGGAGCGTGAGAACATTATCGCCCGGCTCAAGGCGGATTACCGAAGTCCCGAGGCCTTCATGAAGGTGAACACCTATCGCTTTCTTTCGCTCAAACGCAGCGGCGACAGCTGATCGCCTGGCGTTTACCGCGTCATGCGAGATCGCTTTTCGCGACTCGTGGGCGAGGATATAGTTACTGCGGGGGCGGACAAGGACACTGAAAAAATGGCTCGCAAATATTTCGGTACCGACGGAATCCGGGGTCTGGTCAACGGGAAGTCTCTGACCCCCGAGCTTGCGCTCAAGGTGGGCATGGCCACAGGCCTTGCCTTCAAGCGCGGCGACTATGCGCACCGGGTGGTGATCGGCAAGGATACGCGGCGCTCGGGCTATATGATCGAGAATGCGTTGACGGCCGGTTTTACGGCTGTGGGCATGGATGTCCTGTTGCTCGGCCCCATGCCGACCCCGGCCGTGGCGATGCTCACCCGCTCGATGCGCGCCGATATAGGGGTCATGATCTCGGCCTCGCACAATCCTTTCGATGACAACGGCATCAAGCTGTTCCGGCCCGATGGCTACAAGCTCTCCGACAGTTTCGAACTGCAGATCGAAAAGCTGATCGACGAGGACCTTTCGCCGCGACTGGCGCGCGGGGCCAAGATCGGCCGGGCGCGGCGCGTCGAGGAAGCCCGCACGCGCTATGTCGAATACGCAAAACGCACCCTGCCTCGGGACGTGGACTTCAACGGCCTGCGCGTCGTGGTCGACTGCGCCAATGGCGCGGCCTACAAGACGGCGCCCGAAGTGCTCTGGGAGCTCGGCGCGGAGGTGATCCCGATCGGGGTGACGCCGGACGGCTACAACATCAATGAAGGATGCGGCTCGACCCAGCCCGCGCTGCTGATCGACAAGGTCAAGGAGTTGCGCGCCGATATCGGCATTGCGCTCGATGGCGACGCCGACCGGGTTCTGATCGTCGACGAGGTCGGCAAGGTGGTCGATGGCGACCAACTGATGGCAGTCATCGCCCAGTCCTGGCACGAGGCCGGCAAGCTCGAGGGCGGCGGGATCGTTGCGACGATCATGTCCAATCTCGGCCTGCAGCGGTTTCTTTCCGAGCGCGACCTGGTCCTCGAACGCACCAAGGTCGGTGACCGCTATGTCCTCGAGGCGATGCGCGGCAAGGGGTACAATGTCGGCGGGGAGCAATCCGGCCACATCATCCTCTCCGATTTCACGACGACCGGGGACGGGCTCGTCGCCGCGCTTCAGGTGCTGGCAGTCGTCAAGGCCGAGGGGCGTCCGGTTTCCGAGGTCTGCCATAAATTCGAGCCGGTGCCGCAATTGCTCCAGAACGTGCGCTTCCAGCGCGGCAAGCCTCTCGAGGACAAGCATATCAAGCAGTTGATCGCCGATTCCGAAGCCCGGCTAGGGCAGAACGGCCGGCTGGTCATCCGCGAGTCCGGAACCGAGCCGGTGATACGGGTGATGGGCGAGGGGGACGATGCCGTGCTCGTCAAGGAAGTCGTTTCGGAGATCGCCACCGCCATCGGCAACGTCGCCTGATCCGGCCATATCGCAGTTGCAGCTTGCCTGGCCCGCACTCGCGCTGCGGGCCTTTTTGCTGTCTATTACAGTTAAATTATACAGTTAAGCCGCCTTTAAGAAAGTTACTCTAGTTTTCCCTATACAGAAGCCGCCACACGAGCTGGGTAGGGGAAGTTAACAATGAATAAACTTGTCGCATCAATTGCGCTGGGCGTTGTGGCGGTCGTTTCCGCCCCTGTTCTCGCAGCCGATCCGGTGTCTTACGACTACCCGGTTTATAAGGATTACGTTCCGCCCTATGTCCCGCCCGTGGATCATGGCCTCAAAGGCTCATTTTATCTTCGCGGCAGCCTTGGGGGAAATCTTGGCTGGGGATGGCGGGTGAATCATCCCTCGCAGAACCCGTCGATTTTTGAGATCGACCGCTTGGGCGTTGGCTATAGCGCGGGTATCGGCGCTGGTTTCGAGACGGGTGACGGGCTGCGGTTCGATGTGACGGTCGATCACCTGCACAATGACGGTATGTCGACGGTGATCACGGGGGCCGGTCCGGTGGCACTGGGCCGCCACGATCTTCATCTGCGTTCGACCATCGCGCTCGCCAATGCCTATTACGATTTCGGTCTCGGCGATCTCGGTCTTTCCGCCGCGGGCGGAGCGTTCGCCTATGTCGGCGCCGGCGCGGGTCTAGCCTTCAACCGCATGGGCAATGTCGAACCGGGCGCGACTGCGGCTACCAACTGGGGCGGCAATACGAGCTTTGCGGCTGCGGGCATGGTCGGCGTCGGCTATGATTTCGGTGCGCTGGTCGCCGATCTCGGCTATCGCGGCATCTATATCAACAAGCTCGAGAACACGACCGCGCCGAACCCCTATTCGATCGATCACGCGCTGATCCACGAGCTGCGCGCGACACTGCGCTACCGGTTCAACTGAGACGCGTGAACCACCGGTTTGCAAACGGCGCCTTCGGGCGCCGTTTCATTTTGAGCGCAGCAGAACCAGCATAGCGCCGCCGGCGACCAGCCCCCAGAAGGCCGCGCCGATCCCCATGATCGTCAGTCCTGACGCGGCGGTGACAAAGGTCACGACGGCCGGCAGCCGCGTTTCCTCGTCCGACATGGCGCCGATGAGCGCGCCTGCGAGGCTCCCCATCAGCGCAAGACCCGCGACCGCTTCGATCAGCAGCGGTGGCGCGGCAGCGACGAAGGCCGTCGCAAAACCGGCCCCCAGCGCGAGCACGAGGTAAAAGACCCCACCCGATACGGCCGCGATATAGCGCCGCGACCTGTCCGCGCCCGCCTCGGGACCGGCGCAGAGTGCGGCGGTGATGGCGGCAAGGTTGACGAGGTGCGCGCCGAAAAAGGCGATCACCATGGAGGCGAGCCCCGTCGATACGAAGACCGGCTGGACCGCCGGCTCATAGCCGTTGGAGCGCATGACGGTTAGGCCGGGGATGTTCTGGGAGGCCATGGTGACAACGAACAACGGCAGCGCAATGCCGATCATGGCATCAAGAGAAAAGCCGGGAACGAGCAGTGACGGCCGTGGCCATGAGAGAACGCCTTGGGGCAGGGGGGTGGTAAGGGCGATGATGACGCCGGTGACCACCACCGCGAGGGGCACCGCCCAAAGCCGGGCAAAGCGCAGCGCGACCGCCCAGACAAGGATGATGGGAAGCGTGAGGAGCGGCATTTCGCTGACGGCGCGGACGGGTGCCAGGCACAGATTGAACAGGATGCCGGCCAGCATGGCGCTGGCGAGCGGCATGGGGATGGATGAGACGGCCCTGCCGAAGGGCCGCCACAACCCGGCAATGACGATCAATGCGCCAGCGGCGACGAACGCCCCCATGGCCGCCGGAAAGCCGCCATCGACCATGCCCGTCGAGATCAAGAGCGCCGCGCCGGGCGTCGACCAGGCCATGGCGATGGGCATGCGCTGAGAGAGGCTCAGGACGATGCCGAGCACCCCGACCGCCACGGTGAGCGCGAAAAGGCCCGATGCCGCCTCGCCGGGCGTTGCGCCGACGGCGGCAAAACCCTGCAGCACGATGGCAAAGGAGGAGGCAAAGCCGACCGTGGATGCAAGGATGCCGGCAAAAACCGGCTGGGCGATGGGGGTTGGGGAATCGGACATGCGGGGTCTTTGGCAGCAAGGCGTGAGCGGACGCTTATAGTCGAGCATTGGCCGGCGGGCAAAGCGACAAGGCAGCGCCGATGATTCGCAGTGGGGCGGGCGGATGGTGCTGATTCTTTTCGCGCCGATGACGCTTGGCCCTCTCTCCACCGGAAATTTGCGGCCGGGCGAACAGTTTGCTTGCGCGACTCGGAATTGCGGCCAAATCTGGGCGCAGGCGCAGTACGTGGGGCGATTGCGCCATATTCTTTAGGGGAGTCAGACCTTTGCTGGAGTCGTACTTCAAGCTCAAGGAGCACAACACGAATGTGCGCACGGAAGTGGTGGCCGGTATCACCACGTTTCTCACCATGGCCTATATCATTTTCGTCAACCCGCAGATCCTGTCCTCGACCGGGATGGATGCGGGGGCGGTGTTCGTGGCCACGTGTCTTGCCGCCGCGCTCGGCACGATCATCATGGCGTTCGCCGCCAACTGGCCGGTCGCCATGGCGCCGGGCATGGGGCTCAACGCCTTCTTTGCCTTCACGGTCGTTGCTGCCATGGGCTTTTCCTGGCAGCAGGCGCTGGGCGCGGTGTTCATCTCGGGCGTCATCTTTCTCGTGCTTACCGTCACCGGGGTGCGCCAATGGCTGATCGACGGCATCCCGTCCTCGCTCAGAAGCGCGATCGTTGTCGGCATCGGGATGTTCCTTGCGCTTATCGGGCTCAACAGCGCCGGTATCGTCATCGGCAGTCCGGCAACCATGGTCGCGCTGGGTGATCTCACCGCGCCGGGCGCGATTCTTGCCGTTGTGGGTCTGTTCATCATGGCCGGGCTCGATGCGCTCAAGATCCGCGGCGCGATCCTTATCGGCATCCTGGTGGTGACGGTCATCGCAATGGTCTTCGGGCTTCAGGCCTTTAGCGGCGTTGTCTCCATGCCGCCCTCGATCCTGCCGACCTTCATGCAGATGGACATTCTCGGGGCGCTGAGCTTTGGCTTCATCCAGGTGATCCTCGTCTTCGTGCTGGTCGAAGTGTTCGACGCCACCGGCACGCTGATCGGTGTCGCCAAGCGCGCCGGGCTGATCGAGCCGGGCAAGCCCAACAATCTGGGCCGCGCCCTTCTCGCCGACTCGACCGCCATCATCGGCGGTGCCGCGCTCGGCACCTCGAGCACCACGGCCTATATCGAGAGCGCTTCGGGTGTGCAGGCCGGTGGCCGCACGGGCCTTACCGCGCTTGTGGTGGCCGCGCTGTTCCTGCTGGCGCTGTTCTTTGCGCCCATTGCCGGCGCGGTTCCGGCCTATGCCACGGCTCCGGCGCTGATCTATGTCGCGTGCCTGATGATGCGCGAGTTCCGTGAGGTCGAATGGGACGACATCACCGAAGCGGTTCCGGCGGCGCTGACGGCGCTGGCGATGCCCTTTACCTATTCGATCGCCAATGGCCTTGCCATCGGCTTCATCAGCTATGCGGTAATCAAGGCCGTGAGCGGCAAGGCCAATGTCGTCCACGCCGCAACCTGGCTGGTGGCCGCCCTGTTCGTCCTCAAATTCGCGTTCTTCGGCACGCATTAGAGGCACGGGAACTGGCTTGATCTCGAAGGCCGGGGGTCCGCGAAGGGCCTCCGGCTTTGTCTTTTGCCCGGTCGCGCCGGAACCGCACACGCCGATACGCCACACGCGGCGTCCGCTGACGTGGGAGAGGCGCGGGGGCGATAGACGGCCCGCATCGAACCCGAATTAAACCCGCCCAAACGTTCGTAGCGCCTGCGTCCATCAGCGCGGGTTCGTGTGGGTATTATGGGGGAGATTGAGAGGGCGGGGATAGAGTGGGGCGCATCGGAGCCCGGCGCGCGCTGAAATATCGCTCCCCCTCATCCCCAACCCTTCCCCCGCGAGGGGAGAAGGGGGCTCAAAAGCTGCAACCTTCCTTGCCCTTCTCCCCTCGTGGGAGAAGGTGGGCTTTCGCGATAGCGAAAGGTCGGGTGAGGGGACGCGATGCTGGCCATACGCGCCAATCCATCGCCCTACGCAATTACCCTAGCCATAACTGAACGAGAAAACGATTTCCGTGCAGTTCGTCCAGTTATATTTTTTTTATTTCGCCAAAAACGGACCCACACGCACCCGATCACCCGCCAAACCACACGTCACGCCGCGCCAGCATATCGGGCTTTGACGGGGCGGGGGATATTTGCGGCTCTGCATTCGGCCGGACGTTGGCATAGCATTCCGTGCTTTGGCGGCGATCGAGGGAGTCTGCATGTGGAGGTGGGGCGCTAATCTCAACTGTCGCCGCAAACGTCGGCCCCTCGATTCTTGTGAGTTCCATCGCTGACCTCCTAAAGCTCTGCCGGACCATAGAATGCCGAAGCGAATAAGTCCGTAAGGATTTTAAGGGAGTGTGCTGAGCCTCTTGCCATCACTTCCACCTTCCTATATCCACCCTCCCGGGCCATCCCTCCCCAACGAGGGACGACCCATCTGGAAGGATGGAGTGACATGACAGATATCTTGGCGGCCAAGGCCGCGTTGCCGGACGTGCGTCCGGCCAATCCCAATTTTTCGTCTGGTCCCTGCGCGAAACGTCCCGGTTGGACGGTCGAGGCGCTTGCTGGTGCCCTGGTGGGGCGGTCCCATCGGGCCAAGCCGGCAAAGGCGCGCATTCAGCGGGCGATCGAATTGACCCGCGAGCTTCTGGAAGTGCCGGCCGATTACCTGATCGGCATCGTGCCCGCGTCCGACACGGGTGCGGTCGAGATGGCGCTTTGGGGCATGTTGGGTGCCCGGGGCGTCGACATGCTCGCCTGGGAGTCGTTCGGCGCCGGATGGGTGACCGATGTTCAAAAGCAATTGAAGCTCGATGACGTGCGCGTGCTCAAGGCCGAATATGGCGAGCTGCCCGATCTCACCCAGGTCGATTTCACCCGTGACGTGGTCTTTACCTGGAACGGCACGACCTCGGGGGTGCGCGTGCCCAATGGCGATTGGATCGCGGCCGACCGCGAGGGGCTGACGATTTGCGATGCGACCTCGTCGGCCTTCGCCCAGGACATGGATTTCTCAAAGCTCGATGTGGTGACCTTCTCCTGGCAGAAGGCGTTGGGCGGGGAGGCCGCGCATGGCATCCTGATCCTCTCCCCGCGCGCGGTCGAGCGGCTCGAAACCTTCACCCCGGCCAACCGGCCCCTGCCCAAGATCTTCCGCCTCACCAAGGGTGGCAAGCTGATGGCGGACGTGTTCGAGGGTGCAACGATCAACACCGTCTCGATGCTCTGCGTCGAGGATGCGATCGATGCAATGGAATGGGGGCTGTCGGTCGGCGGGCTCAAGGGCATGCAGGTCCGGGCCAACGCCAACGCCAAGGTGATCGCAGATTGGGTGGCAAGAACCGGCTGGATCGACTTTCTTTGCGCCGATCCGGCACTGAGGAGCAACACTTCGGTGTGTCTCAAGATCGTCGACCCCGAGGTTGCCGCGCTCGATGACGAGCGCCAGGCAAAGCTCGCCAAGGCAGTCGTCAACCGGCTCGACAAGGAAGGCGTCGCCTATGACATCGGCGCCTATCGCGACGCGCCTACCGGCTTCCGCATCTGGTGCGGATCGACGGTGGAGACGAGCGATCTCGAAAAGCTCGTGCCGTGGCTCGATTGGGCCTTCGCCCAGGAGAAGGCGGCGGCACTGGCTTGAGATAAGCATCGCGGCCCCCTCACCACCAACCCCTCGCCCACGAGGGGAGAGGGGGGCGAAAAGGGGCCAGCTTTGCGCAAATTCACAGGTGCCCGGCTTCGGGCGTCTTCAGTCTCCCCGCACTCCAGTTCCCTTCTCCCTTCGCGGGAGAAGGTGCCCCGAAGGGGCGGAGAGGGGGTCTACCCAGGGTTTCAATTTCATGGAGGCCAAGATGGCCAAGGTACTGGTTTCGGACAAGCTGTCGCCCACGGCTGTGCAGATCTTCAAGGACAATGGGGTCGAGGTCGATTACCTGCCCGATGTCGGCAAGGACAAGGAAAAGCTGCTCGAGATCATAGGGCAGTATGACGGGTTGGCGATCCGCTCGGCGACCAAGGTGACCGAGAAGGTGATCGCGGCGGCAGAACGGCTCAAGGTGATCGGACGCGCGGGCATCGGGGTCGACAATGTCGACATCCCGGCGGCGACGGCCAAGGGCATTATCGTGATGAATACGCCCTTCGGCAATTCGATCACCACGGCCGAGCACGCGATTTCGCTGATGCTGGCGCTGGCGCGGCAGATCCCGGAGGCGGATGCCTCGACGCGTGCCTCGAAGTGGGAAAAGAACCGCTTCATGGGTGTCGAGGTGACCAACAAGGTGCTGGGGCTGATCGGGGCGGGCAATATCGGCTCGATCGTTGCCAACCGTGCGCAGG
>CAYSBF010000103.1:0-9310 GCA_964429025.1 uncultured Pelagibacterium sp. | reverse complement strand
CTAGCTTTCGCGTCCTGGACGGAGCGCCACTATTCGCAGCCGGCCATTGAGCCAAGTCAGGTGAACAGGGCGTTTATTTCGCCAGCACAAGACACTACAATTGCGCAATGTCGACGCTCAATTGGCGCATGCGTTCAAAGCCGTTCATAATCGTTTTGCTGCTTATCGTTTGTGTCTGCGGCGGGCCCGGTCATGGCTTTGCTCACGACGCGACGGGTCAGATTGATCGGGATACCCCCCAACTCACGGCCGGCATCGCCTCGGATCATGACATGGTTGGTGAAGAGCCGACCGGCGGGCTGGCGGGCCTGCGCCATGGCAAGTCCAGCCTCGATGACTTGTCTGTTCTACCCCCCATCGCGTCGGCAGCACCCCCCGGACGCGGGCGAACCATCAGCAGCGCCTCGGTCATTGCCCCATCTGGCGGCGTTGGGTGGCGCGTCCATGATCCAAGAGGTCCTCCTCAGCACCTAGCCTGAGCGCCTCGGCGCTTTTAGTGCCCATAGCAAGTCCGGACGCGTTCAGCGATGCCGGCAGCGACAACTTAGATCTTCAGGACACCAAAACTCATGTCAAATGACAGTTTCACCGGCCACGTGCTGGCTTATCTTCGCATCCCCCAGTTTGGGCCGACCAATAAACGTACGCCACCGCAAGCTGTTCTCCATGCCCTGCCCGCTTTCCTTTTGATGGCACTCAACCTATGGGGTTCGGGGCTCGGATTGTGCTGGTTCATCGCGTCCTACATTTCCCTTCCCGTGTCCATGACGATCGTTCTGATGGCGATCGTGGCGGTGCCGTCGGCGCCGCTGACCTGGGTCATTCTGATCCGTTGTATAGAAGTCGAGGCGGAGCTCGACCGATGAAAGCCTTTAAATTGACGGCCTTAAACGAGCGTATTGAGATGGGGGAGACGGTCTATAACGTCTTATAAGCAAGGGGAGCTAATCGCCTGCAATAGGGCATGGTCTCGCGCGATACCTGCGCGCCCTGCCCACCTTTCCGGCAGGTGTGGGTGGCGGAAAATAACGACCTTCCCCTCGCTCCCAAGGTGGTGCAAGCGATCGAGGCACACGCCCCCAGGGTGCCGCTCTATAGCGAATTCGCAGCGCTGGACATTTCGGCTGCGGTGTTGGCGGCGAGCTTTGGGGAGCAGCGCCTTGACCGCCAGATGCCGAAGCTCATCGGCATCTGGCGGTCAACTTTTTTGTGCGCGAGAAAATGATCGCGGCCGTGGCCTCGCCGTCGATGTAGGAGATGATCGAAACCAGTTCGTAAGCAGGCGATAGCGCGGCAGTCTGCCGGCCGGGATAGATCAGCGACCTCTTGAGGTGCATATCGTCATTGCCGATCAGGGCACTGAACACGAGGCGACGAACAAACTCGGCGGCGCCAACATCTCCGGTCTCGATGCCGATGACGCGCGCGATTTGGCATAACTCTCGCGCTTGTACGTGTCGGCCGGGAAGACGCCAAACACCTGCGCAAGGCGTGCCGTGCCTGGGTCGGCGCAATGAGCCGGCAACGTTGACATGGGTTTTTGCTAGACCTATCTAGACGGAGCCGGTTTAAAGGAGCAGGACGGAAAGTGGACGACGGTGCGGGTAATACTTTGAGCCCTTGTGAGGGTTTTGCCCGTGTGCTTTCCATCCTAATGGCCCTGTTAGTGTTCGTCGCGCCTGCGAACGCGACGATGCGTGACATTGCCTTAGAGCATCTGCCCCAGCCCTTTGCACAGCTGCTTGACACGTCCGATTCCGGCAAACCGGTCCTGCGTGCCGAGAAAAACGCCTTTACGGCGGCGCTTGCTGCCGGCTCCGATCCCCACGAGGGTCGATCTTTTCTCGCGGCTGTCGCCGCACGTCCCGTCCATCCAGCATTCGAGCCGGCCGCGTGGTCGCGAGCGGCTGAGCCGTGCCTTGCGATCCAAACGGCCCGGTCCGATCCCCAACGGGCGCCGCCTGCCACTTGAACCAATCGGTAGCGCGGCTCTCGTTCTTGCCGCTCGCTACCGGCCCGGTACCGATCCCTCCGGCCTTGGAAGAGGTCATTATTGACGATAGCGTGATGGCCCTTGAGGCAGACGCAAGTTTCGCCACTCGTGGCAAGGCGCACATGATGGAAGTAGATTTTTTTGTAGCGCTGCTGGTGGGGTTGCCGTTTCTGGCCGCGCTCGTTCTCGCCTTGGGACCGTTCGAGAGGACTCAATCTGGCTGGATAGCGCTGACAGTTGCCGCCTCAGAACTCACTTTGGCGATCCTGATCTATCCGTCGGTGACCGAGGGCGCTACCCTGAGCTATCGGATCGAGTGGGTGCCATTGATCGGACTGGATCTGATCTTCCGCATGGACGGGTTCTCCTGGCTGTTCTCCATACTTGTTACGGGGATCGGGACGCTGGTGATGCTCTATGCGCGCTATTACATGGCCCCCGAGGACCCGGTGAGACGGTTCTTTGGCTTCCTGCTCGCCTTCATGGGGGCAATGCTGGGGGTGGTGCTTTCGGGCAATGTGATTCAGCTGGTTATTTTCTGGGAGATCACAAGCCTCTTTTCCTTCCTTCTGATCGGGTATTGGTACCATAACACAGCAGCGCGCGAAGGCGCGCGTATGGCTCTGACCATCACCGCGTCGGGCGGGCTTTGCCTTATGGCCGGCATGATGCTGCTGGGGCATATCGCGGGCAGCTATGAACTCGATATCATCCTGGGTGCCCGAGAGGTGATCCAGGCGAGTGAGCTTTACGGCGTAGCACTGGTGCTGATCCTGATCGGCGCGATGACCAAAAGCGCACAGTTTCCCTTCCAGTTCTGGTTACCCAATGCCATGGCCGCACCTACGCCGGTTTCGGCGTATCTGCATTCGGCGACGCTGGTCAAGCTCGGGGTGTTCCTGCTGGCGCTGCTCTGGCCTGTTTTGTCGGGGACAGAGCTATGGTTCTATATCCTGAGTACGGCTGGGCTGATCACCTTCGTCATCGGCGCTTATTCGGCAGTTTTCCAGCAGGACCTCAAGGGGTTACTGGCTTATTCGACCATCAGTCATCTGGGGCTGATCACGCTGCTGCTCGGTATGTCTGCGCCTTTGGCGGCAGTGGCGGCGATCTTCCACATTGTCAATCACGCGACCTTCAAGGCCTCGTTATTCATGGCGGCAGGGATCATTGACCATGAGACCGGAACGCGCGATTTGCGCAAACTCTCAGGCCTTTACCGCTTCATTCCGGTAACTGCGACTGCAGCCATGGTTGCGAGTGCGGCCATGGCGGGAGTGCCCTTGCTCAACGGTTTCCTTTCCAAAGAAATGTTTTTTGCCGAAAGCCTTGAGGTTTTCGACAACTCACTGCTCGACCGGTCGCTGCCCTATTTGGCAACGCTGGGCGGGCTGTTCAGCGTCGTCTATTCCATCCGCTTCATTGCCGGCACTTTTTTCGGTCCGGCGCCAATAGGCCTACCAAAGGTTCCCCAGGAAGCGCCGCGTTGGATGCGGGTCCCCGTGGAGTTCTTGGTGGTCCTGTGCCTTGTTGTTGGCGTCATTCCGGGCCTGACAATCGGGCCCTTTCTCCACACCGCAGCGGTTGCGGTGCTGGGCGAGAACCTGCCCCATTACAGCCTTTCGGTCTGGCATGGATTTGACACGCCGCTCATTATGAGCCTCATCGCCCTTGGCGGCGGTGTTGCGGTCTTTTTCGCTGTCCGCAAACTTGCCGGGGAAATCGAGGGGCCACCGCTGGTGCGGCATCTGCGAGGGCAGCGGATTTTTGAGCGCCTGATGGTGACGCTATCGTGGAGGCTGGCGCGATATCTTGAACATGTCCTGGGCACGCGCCGCCTTCAGACCCAGATAATGCTGGTCATTGTCACGGTGCTGGCCGCCGGCGCCGCAGTATCAACGCGTTTTGACATTGATGCGGTCGCGTTTCCGTCCGTCGCGTTCGATCCCGTCTTTGCACTGATCTGGAGTGCTGGAGCCGCCTGCGCCGTGGGGGCGGCCCACCAGGCCAAGTTCCATCGCTTCGCAGCGCTGGTTTTGATGAGCGGGGCGGGGCTGGTAACGGTTCTGACCTTTGTGTGGTTCTCCGCGCCCGATCTGGCCATCACCCAGCTTCTTGTTGAGATCGTTACCACGGTCCTCATCCTTCTTGGATTGCGCTGGATGCCCAAACGGGAACCGGATCGCTATGACCAGCGCCGGTGGCCAGGTTCAACAAAGTTGCGGCGCGGGCGTGACCTCTTCATTGCGATCCTCGTCGGGCTTTCGATGGCGGCCATCGCCTATTTTGTGATGACGCGCGACCTGGCGGACACTGTTGCAACCCGATTTCTCGAACTGGCCTATCCCGAAGCCGGTGGGCGCAACGTCGTGAATGTCATTTTGGTGGACTTCCGTGGCTTTGACACGTTTGGCGAAATTGTAGTTCTAGCAATTGTGGCTCTGTCTGTTTTTGCGCTGCTGCGCCGGTTCCGCCCCGCCCCCGAGAGCATTGAGCGGCCCCAACAGCAGCGGCACCTGATTGTGACCCAAGGGCGCGGTGACACGCGCGAGGGCGACGGCGGGGAGCCCCATTTGCCCATCTCCTCGCTGATCATTAACTGGATGTTTCCGGCGATCGCCGTTCTTGCCGTCTATTTGTTTCTCCGGGGTCATGACGCGCCTGGAGGAGGGTTTGCCGCCGGCATTACTTTGTCGATCGCTTTCCTCTTGCAATATATGGCAGGTGGCACGCGCTGGGTAGAAGAACGGCTATTGGTGCATCCGGTGCGCTGGGTCGGTTTCGGCATGCTCGTGGCAATCGCTACCGGCGCGGGGGCATGGATTCTTGGGTATCCATTCCTTACGTCCTATTTTCAGTACACAGAATTGCCCTATCTCGGTGCGATCCCCACAGCCTCTGCGCTGCTGTTCGATCTGGGGGTCTTTGCGCTGGTGGTGGGGGCGACTGTCTTGATGCTGATCGCCATTGCCCACCAGTCCATCAGGCGGCCCAAGCGGCGGCCAGTGATCGCACCAGTTGACGAACAAGAGCCATCTGCGCCCGATGGAGGAACCTCGCCCAAAATTAGCAAGGGAGATGCATGATGGAACTTGTCCTTGCCATCGGCATCGGCGTTCTGGCGGGATCGGGGGTCTGGCTGGTACTTCGTCCGCGCAGCTTCCAGGTGATCATCGGGCTCTCGCTGATCTCTTATGCGGTCAATCTCTTCATTTTCGCCATGGGGCGCTTGGGGACCGGGCTGCCGCCGGTGGTCGATCCCAGCCAGCCCTTGGATGCTTCGGTCTTTACCGATCCGCTGCCCCAGGCGCTGGTCCTGACAGCCATCGTCATCGGCTTTGCAATGACGGCACTTTTTCTCGTCGTGATCATCGTTTCGCGCGGACAAACCGGAACGGACCATGTGGACGGCAGGGAGCCGGAGCAATGAGTGCGCTCGATCACCTGGTTATCTTCCCCATAATCCTTCCGCTCGCTCTGGGGGGGCTTTTGCTGTTCTTCAGGGACCAGAACAAGCACGCCAAAGCCGTAACAGTGCTGGTCGCCATGCTCGGGTTGCTGGCGGTCGCAGTCTGGCTCTTGTTCCTTACCGGCTCGGATAGGGAAAACGGCTGGCTGGGGGTTTATCTGTTGGGCAACTGGTCGCCGGCGTTGGGCATTGTTCTGGTGGCGGACCGGGCCGCGGCGATCATGCTGACGCTGACCGCCATATTGGGGGCCGCGGGTATGAGCTTTGCCTCGGCGCGCTGGAACGGGGCCGGACCGCACTTCCACAGCCTGTTCCTCTTCCTGATCGCGGGGGTGAATGGCGCGTTCCTTACCGGTGACCTTTTCAACCTGTTCGTCTTTTTCGAGATCATGCTGGCGGCTTCCTATGGGTTGCTGCTGCACGCCTCGACGGTGGCCAAGGTGCGTTCGGGCCTTCATTATATCGCCATCAACCTCGTCGCATCCTTTGTTTTCTTGATCGGAGTTGCCATCATCTATGGGGTGACGGGCACGCTCAACATGGCAGAACTCGCGCTGCGCGCGCCCCAGGTCGCCGAAGCCGACCGCATGTTGCTTGAGGTGGGCGCGGCAGTGCTGGGCACGGCTTTTCTCGTAAAGGCCGGGATGTGGCCACTCTGTTTCTGGCTGGCTCCGGCCTATTCGGCGGCCGTTTCGCCCGTGGCGGCCGTGTTCGCCATTCTGTCCAAGGTGGGGATCTACGTGGCCTGGCGACTTTCGCTGCTGGTTTTCGGTCTCGATACCGGAGCCTCAGCCGGGCTGGCGCAGAACTGGCTTCTGGCCGGCGGTCTGGTTACCCTCACTTTCGGATCGGTGGGCGTGCTGGCCTCGCAGGGGCTGGCGCGGCTGACCTCGTATGCGGTAATCGTGTCTTCGGGCACAATGCTTGTATCCATCGGCGTGGGCGGTGTTCAGGTAGCGGCCGGGGCCTTCTATTACCTGGTGGGGTCAACCCTCGCGCTGGCAACGCTTTTCATGCTGGCGGAGTTGATCGAGCGTGGCCGCATTGCCGGTGCCGACGTTCTGGCGGTGACCATGGAAGCCTTTGGCTTTGAGGATGAGGATGCCCTGCCCGATGAGGAGGAAGTAGGGATGCCCATTCCAGGCAAACTTGCCATATTGGGGATCAGCTTCATCGCCTGCGCGCTGCTGATTGCCGGTCTGCCGCCGTTCTCGGGTTTTATCGCTAAGTTTGCCATTCTCACCGGCATCATTGGCACAAAGGCTGGCGGTACCGGCTCGCCTATCGCCGGAATCGACTGGCTGGCGGTAACACTGCTGGTGGTTTCCGGATTAGCGGTACTGATCGCCATGCTTCGCGGTGGGATTAATACCTTCTGGGCAACGCGCGAAGACATGCGCCCCGTGATCGGTGTGGTGGAAATCGCGCCAATCACCGTACTGATCCTCACCTGCCTGGCGCTTACCGTCTTTGCCGGTCCGGCCATAGCTTATTTCGAGGCGGCAGCGTCCGAACTGCACAACCCGGTCGGTTATGTACATGGGGTTTTAAGTGCAGCGCCGCACCCTTATCCCGGACGCGGAGCGTTGCCGTGAGCCCGATACTGCCCCACCCGATCCTCTCGATTTTTCTCGTGATCTTCTGGCTCGTGCTGCAGCAGAGCCATTCGCTCGGCCAAGTCCTCCTGGGCGCTGTCATCGCGCTCGCAGCGGGTTGGGCAACGCGGGCACTGCGGCTGGAAAGGCCCACGATGGGCAAGCCCTGGCTGATTGTGCCACTGGTCGCAGTGGTCGTCAGAGACGTCTTCCGCTCCAACTTCGCGGTAGCCTGGATCGTGCTGACCCAGGGCACAATGCCGAAAAGCGCGGGGTTCTTGCGCGTGCCGCTCCAATTGCGCAACCGGACGGCGTTGGCCTTTCTTGCAATGATTCTCACCGCCACCCCCGGAACGGTATGGCTTGAGTTTGACGAGGACGCCGGAGAATTGCTGCTCCACGTACTCGACCTTGTCGATGAAGCCGCATGGATCGAAACGATCAAGAATAGATATGAACGCCTGCTGCTGGAGATATTCGCTTGAGCGTCGCCCTGATCGGATACGCACTGGTGATTGCGCAATGCCTGCTGGGCCTTGCCATGCTGTGCACTATCTATCGCATTGCAATCGGGCCGCGGGCACAGGATCGGGTGCTCGCGCTTGATGCCTTCTATGTCACGGGCATGCTGATGCTCATAACCGTTGGGATCAGGATCGGCAGCTCAGTGTTCTTTGAGGTGGCGCTGGTGATCGCCATGCTGGGTTTTGTGAGCACGGTGGCGCTGGCCAAGTTCCTGTTGCGCGGCGAGGTTATCGAATGAGCGACATCCCGTTCTGGGCGGCAATCCTATTCTCGATCCTGGTTGTGGGTGGAGGCGCGCTGACCCTGTTGGGCTGCATTGGCCTTGCGAGGTTCGCGAGCTTTTACGCCCGGGTTCATGCTCCCACCATTGGCACAAGCTTTGGTATGGTGGGAGTGGTATTGGCCTCTGCCCTGTATTTCACGATCAGCGAAAGCCGGCCGGTTGTCCACGAATTGCTGATCACGGTTTTTGTTGTGGTGACGACACCGGTAACGCTGATGCTGTTGTCTCGGGCTGCGCTGCATCGAGACCGTTTGGAGAACAAACCCGGCGTGCCGGCTCCCAATATCGGGCAATCCCGACCGCCGGACGATCAGGGTCAGCCCCTGATCTGAATTCTGTGTCGTCACAAGTGGCGGATCAGGGCTCAAAGCGCTGTGCTGGAAACATTTGTATCAAGGGGCGGCAAACGTCGATGGCATTAGAGAAGACTCCCTCTCCGCCATTTTCCTCGATCGCCAATGTTGCACAAAGCCCCAGATCACGGGCTTCTGGGGCCGGTTTGGCCAGTCTTTGCGCCCTTTAGGCAGCGGCTTTTGATCGGCTGGTTGGCGCAATGTTGCACAATGTTGCGCATATCCGGGCCTCTCCCGATCCTGCTGCACCGTCTGTCCCACCGTCTGTCCTGAAGGGCCGGTTTGTCACGCTGGACTGTCCGCGACCGGCAAGCAATAGTCCCAGCAGGAACAATGGTCCGGGGGAGATCAGGAGTCATGGGACGCCGCCGCGCGCTGTCGGCAAGAGAAGTGGATGCCATCCGCAATGAAGGCATGCACTGGGTGGCCGACAATCTCTACCTCCAGATCTGGCCACAGGGGACACGGTCATGGCTCTTTCGCTACTGGGTCGAGGGTAAGCCAAAGGTGATCGGGCTGGGCGCGGTCAGGGACGTTCCTTTGGCCAAGGCAAAGGGATCGGGCCGAGCGGCTGCGCATCGAGATTCGGGACGGGGCCGATCGGTTGGGCGACGGTCATGGGATACCGCTCTGGAGATAATCCTGCGGCACGGGACGGTCCCCTGAGCCACCTCCTGCCGCCTGTGAACGAAAGACCAAGCAGCATCATGCTGCTGCAACTTACAAGGACCTGCCCGACCTCATCACCAGGATCAAGGCACTCGATTCCACCAGCGCAAGGGCGCTGCACTTTACCATTCTCACCGCTGTGCGCACCGGCGAGACGCCTGGCGCCACGTGGGACGAGATCGATCTTGAGGGCAAGGTGTGGGTCATTCCAGCCGAGCGGATGAAGGCGGGTTCAGAACATCGCGTCCCGCTGACCGATCAAGCCATTGCCATTCTCAACAGCCTCCCTCGGACCAGCCCATACGTCTTCACCGGTCCTCGCGGCAAGATGCTATCGAACATGGCCATACTGATGTGTCTGCGCGGGCTGACCAATGACGGCACCACTGTCCATGGCTTCCGCGCCACCTTCAGCACCTGGGC
>CAYSBF010000102.1:0-9400 GCA_964429025.1 uncultured Pelagibacterium sp. | reverse complement strand
CCCGCACGGCATGAGCGAGCGCGGCATGGGCGCGGCAGTCGGACAGGTGCCCGAATATGTCGAAATGGTCGTGCGGTGGTGCAAGCAGTATACACGCATGCCGGTGATCACCAAGCTGACGCCGAACATCACCGATATCCGCCGGCCGGCCCGCGCCGCCTTTGCAGGCGGAACGGACGCGGTAAGCCTGATCAATACGATCAGTTCGATCACTTCGGTCAATATCGATACGTTCTCGCCCGAGCCTGCAATCGGCGGGAAGGGCACGCATGGCGGCTATTGCGGTCCTGCTGTGAAACCCATCGCGCTCAACATGGTCGCCGAGATCGCTCGCGATGCAGAGACGCCGGGTTTGCCGATCTCAGGTATCGGCGGGGTCACGACCTGGCGCGACGCAGTCGAATTCATGGCCCTCGGCGCGGGCAACGTCCAGGTGTGTACTGCGGCCATGACCTATGGATTCAAGATCGTTCAGGAGATGATCACCGGCCTCTCCAACTACATGGACGAAAAGCGCTTCACGTCAGTCGACCAGATCATCGGCCGCGCCGTACCGAACGTCACGGATTGGCAGTATCTCAACCTCAATTACGTCACCAAGGCACGCATCAATCAGGAATTGTGCATCTCCTGCGGCCGCTGCCACATCGCCTGCGAGGACACCTCGCATCAGGCCATCACCAATATGGTCGATGGCAAGCGGATGTTCGTGGTCAAGGACGAGGAGTGCGTCGGCTGCAATCTCTGCGTCAATGTCTGCCCGGTGGAAAACTGCATCACCATGGAACCGCTTGCGGCGGGCATGCTCGATGAACGCACGGGGCGCCGCGTGCCTGCCCACTACGCCAACTGGACGTCACATCCCAACAATCCGATGGCCAGAGTCGTCGCTGAGGAGCCAGCCGAATAAACTGCCTTTGGCAGCGGCAAATTTCCTGGATGTATACATTCTGGTTTCATGCTAGCCAGAAGGCATGAGTCAGACCGTATCTTCCGTCTTGCACGCCACTGGCGCCGAAAAGCTGCGCGGCCATCTTGCCATGGTCGGATTTGCGTCGCTGATCGCAGGCTCCTTCACTCTCGCGCCGCACGCGCTTCACCACATCGACTCGGTGTCGCTCAATGTCGTCCGCTATGTCGTCGCCGTGGCGGCGATGGCGGGAGTGGTCTTTGGCCTCGGGCGGCAGAAATTCTATGTGCCGGCCGCGCCATGGCGGTATCTGGTCCTGGGCGGGCTGATGGCGATTTATTTCGTCACCATGTTCATCGCGCTCACCATGACCTCACCGGTCTCAACGAGCGCGGTGTTTACCCTCACGCCGCTGATGACGGTCATTTGCGGACTGTTTCTGGCCGGGCAGACCTTCGGGCCGGTGCTGTTCGTCAGCCTTCTCATTGCCTGCATCGGGTCGGTCTGGGTCATCTTTGGGGGGAGCATCGAGGCTCTGTTCCAGTTCAGGGTCGGGCAGGGGGAGATCATCTTCTTTTTTGGCTGCGTCGCGCATGCATTCTACGCGCCGCTCGTGCGCAAGCTCAATCGGGGCGACCCGCAGTGGATCACGACTTTTTATATCATTGTCGGCACCGCGATCTGCCTGACGATCTATGGGATTCCCCAGCTTCTGTCGGTCGATTGGCTCGGCCTGCCGCTCGTCGTCTGGGCGGTGGTCGCCTATCTTGCGATCTTCACCGGCATCTTCACCTTCGCGCTGATGACCTATGCCTCTATGCGCCTGCCGGCTTCCAAGGTCATGTCATACAGCTACCTCGTGCCGAGCTTCGTCATCATCTATGAGGGGGTGTCGGGACAGGGCTGGGTGAGCCCGAGCGTCATCCTCGGCGCGATCATCACCGGCCTTGGCCTGGTGGTGCTCTATTTCACCCCGGACCAATAGGCGGGCGCTATTTCTTGGGCTTGAGCCCGTGCAGATAGAGCTGGTCGAGGAAGCGCGCAGCGTCCTCGAAACGGCCTTCGCCACCCCGCTCCTTGCCCAGAACCGCGCGGACCTGGATGTCGAAATCGGCATAGTGCTGGGTGGTTGCCCAGATCGAGAAGATCAGGTGGTAGGGGTCGCATTTGGCGATCTTGCCCTGCGCCATCCAGTTCCTGATCACCTGGGCCTTTTCGTCAACAAGGTCCTTCAACTCGGTGTGCAGGACCTCGGAAAAACCGGGTGCCCCGCGCAGCATCTCATTGGCAAAGAGCCGGCTCTCGCGGGGGAAGTCGCGGCTCATCTCGAGCTTGCGGCGGATATAGGACTGCAGTTCGGGAAGCGGATCGCCGTCGGGATCGAGTTCGCGCAGCGGCTGGAGCCAGGTATCGAGAATGCGCGCCAGGATGGGGGCGTGAATGTCCTCCTTGGACTTGAAATAGTAGAGCAGGTTGGGCTTGGACATGCCCGCCGCCTCGGCGATCTGGTCGATCGTTGAGCCGCGGAATCCGTATTGGGAGAACACATCAAGCGCCGCCTCCAGGATCACCTCCTGCTTTTCGCGCTGGATGCGGGTCACCGGCCGCGTGCTTTCGGACTCTGTGCTCATGGAAATGCCACTGCCTCCATCATCGGGCGCCGTCAATTGCAATGTCGGGCCGCGCGTGAGGCTTTTCTTGTTCTAAAGCGCAGCGGCAAAATTATTGCCTTGAACCTGTCATGGAGAGTGCTAGAATTTTTCCAATCGGTCAAAAAATTTCGACCGGCGGCCGCAACCTTACGTGCTTTTGCACAGCGGTCAGCGACAAAACGAGGGGCAGATGACAGAGGGCGCAACGTCCATTCCCAACAATCTCGATGCCTTCTGGATGCCCTTCACGGCCAACCGCCAGTTCAAGAAGGCGCCGCGCATGTTCGTGGCCGCCAGGGACATGCATTACACGACCGCCGACGGACGGCAGGTGCTGGACGGGACGGCGGGGCTCTGGTGCGTCAATGCCGGACATTGCCGGCCGCTGATCACCGAGGCGATCCAGAAACAGGCCGCCGAGCTCGATTACGCACCGGCCTTCCAGATGGGCCACCCAAAGGCGTTCGAGCTGGCGAACCGGCTGGTGGACCTCGCGCCGGATGGGCTGGACCATGTGCTCTACACCAATTCTGGTTCGGAATCGGTCGAGACGGCGCTCAAGGTGGCGCTGGCATATCAGAAGGTGATCGGGCAGGGGTCGCGGACGCGGCTCATCGGGCGCGAACGAGGCTATCACGGGGTCAATTTCGGCGGCATTTCAGTGGGCGGGATCGTTGCCAACCGCAAGATGTTCGGAACGCTTTTGACGGGCGTCGATCATCTGCCGCACACGCACAACATCATGCTCAACGCCTTCTCTCGCGGCGAACCGCGGCATGGGGTGGAGTTGGCGGACGAACTCGAGAGGATCGTGACGTTGCACGATGCCTCGACAATCGCCGCCGTGATCGTCGAGCCGGTGGCGGGCTCGACCGGCGTGCTGATCCCGCCGCCGGGCTATCTCAAGCGCCTGCGCGAGATTTGCGACAAGCACGGCATCCTGCTGATCTTTGACGAGGTCATCACCGGCTACGGCCGACTCGGCGCACCCTTTGCGGCGGATTATTTCGGTGTAACGCCAGACATTATGATCACGGCCAAGGGGCTGACGAACGGGGTCATCCCGATGGGCGCGGTGTTCGTATCCGCGAAAATCCACAACGCGTTCATGACCGGACCCGAGCATCTGATCGAGTTCTTCCATGGCTATACCTATTCGGGAAATCCCATTGCCTCGGCGGCGGCTCTGGCCACGCTCGAGACCTACAAGCAGGAAAGCCTGCTGACGCGGGGCCACGAGCTCGGTGGGTATTGGGAGAATGCGCTGCACTCGCTCAAGGGTGTGCGGCACGTCATCGACATCCGCAATATCGGTCTGGTGGGGGCAATCGAACTGGAGCCGATTGCGGGGGAGCCGACAAAGCGGGCGTTTGCGGCATTCGTGAAGGCCTTTGAGAAGGGCGTGCTGATCCGCACGACCGGCGACATCATTGCGCTGTCGCCGCCGCTGATCGTTGAAAAAGAACATATCGACCAGATCGTCGACACGATCCGCACCGTGCTCGGAGAAATCGACTGATGCAGACCATCGAAAACGCAGTTGCGGGCAAGCGCGTCGTCTCATCCTCCGGGCGGCGCGCGCCCGTGTTCAACCCCGCCACCGGCGAGCAGATCGCCGAGTTGCCGCTTTCGACCACAGCCGAGATCGATGCGGCGGTGGCGAGTGCCAAGGCGGCGCAACCGGGCTGGGGAAATACGCCGCCGCTCAAGCGCGCGCGGGTGATGTTCAAGTTCAAGGAATTGCTGGACCGGCATGCGGCGGACCTGGCACGGGAAATTTCGCGCGAGCACGGAAAGACCCATGACGATGCGCTGGGCGAGGTGCAGCGCGGGATCGAGTGCGTGGAATATGCCTGCGGGATTCCCGAGCTTTTGAAGGGAACCTTCTCCCGCAATGTCGGCCCTGCGATCGACTCCTATGCCGACCGGCAGCCGCTCGGGGTCGTGGCGGGGATAACGCCGTTCAATTTTCCGGCCATGGTGCCGATGTGGATGTATCCGGCGGCGATTGCCTGCGGGAACACCTTTGTCCTCAAGCCCTCCGAGCGCGATCCTTCCGCGCCAATGCTGGCCTGGGACCTGCTGATGGAAGCCGGATTGCCCGAAGGGGTGCTCAACATCGTCCATGGCGACAAGGAAGCGGTCGACCATATTCTCGACCATCCCGACATCAAGGCCGTGAGCTTTGTGGGGTCCACCCCGATTGCCGAATATGTCTATCAACGTGGGACAAGGGCCGGAAAGCGCGTGCAGGCGCTGGGTGGGGCCAAGAACCACATGGTGATCCTCCCCGACGCCGATCTGGACCAGGCCGCCGACGCTCTTATGGGGGCCGGGTACGGATCGGCTGGGGAGCGCTGCATGGCGATCTCGGTCGCGGTGCCGGTGGGCGAGAAGGCCGCCGATGCGCTGATCGCGCGTTTGAAGCCGCGGGTGGAAAGCCTCAAGATCGGCCCGGCGACGGACAAGGATGCCGAGATGGGGCCACTGGTGACGGCGATGCATCGCGACAAGGTGCTCTCCTTTATCGACAAGGGCGTCAAGGAGGGGGGCGAACTCGTGGTCGACGGGCGCGGGTTTTCCCTGCAGGGCTATGAGAACGGGTATTATGTCGGGGGCACGCTTTTCGATCGCGTGACGCCGGACATGACCATCTACAAGGAAGAGATTTTCGGGCCGGTCCTCTCGGTCGTGCGCGCGCCGGATTATGCCGGTGCGGTGAAAATGATCAACGATCATGAATACGGCAACGGCGTCGCGATCTTCACACGGGACGGGGACGCGGCGCGCGATTTCGCCGACCGGATCGAGGTGGGGATGGTCGGTGTCAATGTGCCGATCCCGGTGCCGGTGGCATACCACTCCTTCGGGGGGTGGAAGCGCTCGCTCTTCGGGGACCATTCGATCTATGGACCGGAGGGCGTGCATTTTTATACGCGGCTGAAAACGGTGACGACGCGCTGGCCGGCAGGGATCAAATCGGGCGCGCAGTTCACATTCCCGACCCTCTGAGCAGACGACAACAAGGGAGAACGAGAGCCATGGCCAAACTCGGCGACAACCTGAGGATCAACGGCGACAGGCTCTGGGACTCCCTGATGGAGATGGCAAAGATCGGACCGGGAGTTGCGGGGGGCAATAACCGGCAGACTTTGACCGACGCCGACAGTGAAGGGCGGCACCTGTTCAAGCGGTGGTGTGACGAGGCGGGACTGACCACGGGCGTTGACAGGATGGGCACGATGTTCGCACGCCGCGAGGGGACGGACCCGGACGCGCTGCCGGTTTATGTCGGGAGCCATCTCGACACCCAGCCGACGGGCGGGAAATATGACGGGGTGCTCGGCGTTCTGGGCGGGCTGGAGCTTGTGCGCACGCTCAACGACCTGGGCATCAAGACCCGGCACCCTATCGTCGTCACCAACTGGACCAATGAAGAGGGTACGCGGTTTGCGCCTGCGATGCTGGCATCCGGCGTTTTTGCCGGGATGCATGAGCTCGAATGGGCCTATGAGCGGACCGACGCCAAGGGTCTTAAATTCGGCGATGAATTGAAGCGCATTGGCTGGGTGGGCGATGAAGAGGTCGGCGCGCGGAAGATGAAGGCGTTCTTTGAGCTTCACATCGAGCAGGGGCCGATATTGGAAGCCGAGGGCAAGGATATCGGGGTGGTGACGCACGGGCAGGGGCTGTGGTGGCTGCAGGTGACGCTGGCCGGCAAGGACGCGCATACGGGCTCGACGCCGATGCCGATGCGCAAGAATGCCGGGTTGGGCATGGCGCGGATGACCGAGCTTGTGCACCAGATCGCCATGAGCCACCAGCCCGATGCGGTCGGCGCTATCGGGCATGTGGATGTCCATCCCAATTCGCGCAATGTCATTCCGGGCAAGGTGGTGTTCACCATCGACTTCCGCTCGCCGCATCAGGAAACGCTCGACGCCATGAAGGCGCGGTTCGAGGCGGAAGCGCCGGGAATCGCCGAGGAACTCGGGCTGGGCATGGAGATCGAGGTGGCGGGGCATTTCGACCCGGTCACCTTCGATGAGGGCTGTGTCGCTGCGGTGCGCAATGCGGCGGAGCGGCTAGGCTATTCGCACCGCAATATCGTTTCAGGGGCAGGGCACGATGCGTGCTGGATCAACCGCGTGGCGCCGACGGCCATGGTGATGTGTCCGTGCGTGGACGGGCTTTCGCACAATGAGGCCGAGGAGATTTCCAGGGAATGGGCGACGGCGGGGGCGGACGTGCTGCTGCATGCTGTGCTGGAGACGGCGGAGATTGTGGGGTGAGGAGAGATCGCAAAGGCCCCCTCACCCGGCTACTGCGTAGCCGACCTCTCCCCCAAGGGAGAGGTCGACGCGAAGCGGCGGGTGAGGGGGCCTGGTGACCAATCTCAAAACACGCTTTGCAGCCAGAAGTGCGAAGGTACTGAGGCAGCGGATGACGGATGCCGAAGCAAAGCTCTGGTATCATTTGAGGGACCGGCGCCTCGGTGGATTCAAGTTTGTCCGTCAGGTTCCGATTGGGCGTTATATTGCTGATTTTGCCTGTCGCGAGGCTGATTTGATTATTGAACTCGACGGCGGCCAGCATGCCGATTCCGAATATGATGAAGAACGGACGCGTGTGCTCGGCGAGCATGGGTATGCTGTTATTCGCTTCTGGAACAACGACGTTCTAAGCAATATCGACGGGGTGCTGGGCGTTCTTCGCGCGCATCTGGAAAAGGCCCCCTCACCCGGACTTCGCTTTGCGAAGCCCGACCTCTCCCTTCGGGGGAGAGGTGAAGAGAGGGCTGCGGACTTAAAGGGGAAACCATCATGACCACAGTCATCAAGGGCGGCACGATCGTCACGGCTGATCTCACATACAAGGCCGATGTTAAGATCGAGGGTGAGACGATTGTCGAGATCGGGCAGAACCTCTCCGGAGACACCACCCTCGATGCCTCCGGCTGCTACATCATCCCCGGGGGGATCGATCCTCATACCCATCTCGAGATGCCGTTTATGGGCACCTATTCCACCGACGATTTCGAGAGCGGGACGCGGGCGGCGTTGTCGGGGGGGACGACGATGGTGGTGGATTTCTGCCTGCCGAGCCCCGGCCAGTCGCTGCTCGAGGCGCTGTCGATGTGGGACAACAAGGTGGGAAAGGCGAGTTGCGACTATTCCTACCACATGGCGATCACCTGGTGGGGTGAGCAGGTGTGGCGGGAGATGGAGGAGACGGTCAAGCGCGGGATTACCTCGTTCAAGCACTTCATGGCCTATAAGGGCGCGCTGATGGTGGATGATGACGAGATGTATTCGTCCTTCCAGCGCTGCGCCGAGCTAGGGGCCCTGCCTCTGGTGCATGCGGAAAATGGCGATGTGGTTGCGCAGTTAACGCAGAAGCTGCTTGATGCGGGCAATAACGGGCCGGAGGCGCATGCCTACTCGCGGCCGCCGGAGGTCGAGGGCGAGGCGACGAACCGGGCGATCATGATCGCCGATATGGCGGGGGTGCCGCTTTATGTGGTGCACACCTCCTGCGAGCAGGCGCATGAGGCGATAAGGCGGGCGCGGGCCAAGGGGATGCGGGTTTATGGCGAGCCGCTGATCCAGCATCTGGTGCTCGACGAGACCGAATATTTCCACCCCGATTGGGACCATGCGGCGCGGCGGGTGATGAGCCCCCCGTTCCGCAACAAGCAGCACCAGGATTCGCTATGGGCCGGGCTGGCCTCGGGCTCGCTGCAGGTGGTGGCGACCGACCACTGCGCGTTCACCACCGAGCAGAAGCGGTTCGGGGTGGGCAATTTCGCCAAGATTCCCAACGGGACGGGCGGGCTCGAGGACCGGATGCCGGTGCTGTGGACCAAGGGCGTCAACACCGGGCGGCTGACCATGAACGAGTTCGTGGCGGTGACCTCCACCAACATCGCCAAAATTTTGAACTGCTATCCGAAAAAGGGCGCCATCCTCGAGGGGGCGGACGCCGATATCGTGATCTGGGACCCCAAGCGCAAAAAGACGATCTCGGCATCGAGCCAGCAATCGGCGATCGATTACAATGTCTTTGAGGGGGTCGAGGTGACGGGACTGCCGCGCTTTGTTCTGACGCGCGGCAAGGTGTCGGTGGAGGAGTCCGCGATGAAGCACGAGCCGGGGCATGGGAAATTCGTGCCGCGCGAGCCCAACATGCCTGTGAACAAGGCGCTCTCGCAATGGAAGGAGATTACCGCGCCGCGTAAGGTCGTCCGCGAGGGCATTCCGGCGACAGGGGTTTGAGTTTGGCAGCGGTATCGAGGAAGGCCCCCTCACCCGGCTACTGCGTAGCCGACCTCTCCCCCAAAGGAAGAGGTGAGGCCGGGCCTGTGGCGAGTGGCGAGGGCAACCTCTCCCTTGGGGGAGAGGTCGGCGCGCAGCGCCGGGTGAGGGGGCCTTATTTTGACTAGTGTGGTTTCCGCCCAGGGGCTAGGCCTGACATTCGAGACGGCGGACGGGCCGGTCCATGCGCTTTCGGACGTGAATTTGTCCATCGGCAAGGGCGAGTTCGTCTCGTTCATCGGGCCCTCGGGGTGCGGGAAGACAACATTCCTGCGCGTCATTGCTGATCTTGAAAAGCCGACGGCCGGAACCATCACGGTCAACGGCACGACGCCGGAGAAAGCGCGTAATGATCGCTCCTACGGTTATGTGTTCCAGGCGCCGGCGCTCTATCCCTGGCGCACGATCGAGCGCAACGTCGCGCTGCCACTCGAGATCATGGGCTATCCCAAGTCCGAGCAGGCTGGACGTATCTCGCGCACGATGGAGCTGGTCAATCTCACCGGCTTCGAGAAGAAATATCC
>CAYSBF010000101.1:0-9432 GCA_964429025.1 uncultured Pelagibacterium sp. | reverse complement strand
GACATCGGCGGTGCACCAGAACACCTCGCCGTCGCGGTAGTCAAAGGCCAGTTGATGGGTGAGCGAGGCATAGACGAGATAGCCGCCAGAGGTGTGCAGCACGCCCTTGGGCTTACCAGTCGAACCCGAAGTGTAGAGGATGAACAGGGGATCCTCCGCCCCCATAGGCTCTGGCGTACAATCGGCGCTCGCGCCTCGGGTTACCTCGTCGAGCCATACATCTCGGCCGGCCTCCATGGCGACGTCGCCGCCCGTATTGCGCACCACCAGCACCTTCTCGACGCCGGGACAGCTTGCGAGCGCCTTATCCACATTGGCCTTTAGCGGCACCTTCTTGCCGCCCCGGCAGCCCTCATCTGCGGTGAGCACGATGCGGCTGTCGCAATCGTTTATGCGGCCGGCCAGTGCATCGGGCGAAAAGCCCCCGAACACCACCGAATGCACGGCCCCGATCCGCGCGCAGGCCAGCATGGCATAGGCGGCCTCAGGGATCATCGGCATGTAGATCGTGACGCGGTCGCCCTTCTTGACCCCCGTATCGCGCAGGACATTAGCGAGGCGGCAGACCTCTTCATGCAATTGCCGGTAAGTGATGTACCGGCTTTTCCCCTTGGGATCGTCCGGCTCAAAAATGATCGCCGTCTGGTCCCCGCGCGTTTCCAGATGCCGGTCGATACAGTTGGCCGCGACGTTCAGCAGCCCGTCCTCGTACCATTTGATCGAGATGTCGGGCCAGGCAAAGCTGGTGTTCTTGACCTTGGTGTAGGGCTTGATCCAGTCGATCCGCTTGCCGTGTTCGTCCCAGAACCCCTCGGGGTCGGCCAGCGAACGGGCGTAGGCCTCCTCATACTGCTCGGCCGTCACATAGGTCTGCGCGACGACTTCAGCGGATGGAGCAAAGACGGCCTCCGAACTCATTGTGGTTCCTCCCCAATTCAATTGTGGGGAACTTAGCCCACGCCCTGCGGGTGGGGCAAGCCAGCCGGGCACCCAAGAAGCGGCGCGATCGAGGTCACGCTTTGTCAACGGCAGTCGGCTAGACTTGGACGCTCACAAGGGGAGACCGGCCATGGAAGAGATGAATGCCCGTGCGGCGACCAGCGCCGATATCGATCTCGTCCACCGCGAGTTGATGGACCTGATCGACTCGATGCCGTACTATTCCGACGTCTTCAAGCAATACGAAAAGGGACGGCTGGACAAAACCTTCCTGCGCACCCTTCTCGAGATCGACCCCTGGCATATTCTGCTCCTTGAGATGAATGGCGAGGTGGGCGGTTTTCTCATCTCCGGGCCTGATTGCGGCACCATCTTCCAGTTCTGGTCCGCCATCTTTCCGAAGTTCCGCAAGACGCCACTCGGGCGCTTCGGCATGGAAGCGTTCATCGAACATTGGGACAATTCTCGCTTCCACAAGGCGTCGACCTGGGTCAGGCCCGACAACCGCCCCGCCCTCGCGCTTCTGCGCCGCTATGGCTATCAGCAGGTCGCCCTGCTCGAGCAGCACATCTTCGGCGAGGACTATCTCATCATGGAACGCAAGTTCACCAAGGTCACCGAAGGCTATGACCGCGGCATGGCCCTGCCCCTGCGCAAGCGTCTCGGCCTGCGGCTCAGGGGACTGCTGGGCCGGTAGCGCCTGAGCGTCAGGCGGTCGCGGTCCTGAACCTGCCGAAGATCGACACGTCCACCTTGGCCTGCACCAGGGCCGTCAGCCAGAGCGAGATCGACCACGCGCTGATCGCGATGAAGGCAGCAGCGGCCGCGCCCATTAAGCCATAAGTCGGCACCATCGCGAAATTGCAGGCCACGAGCACCACGACGCCGAGCAGGACCGAAGGCAGGCTCGCATACGGCTTGTCGTGCATCGAGAGCACCAATGACGCTGGACCGAACATCGCGCGTACGACCAACGCAAGACAGAGGATCGCCATGGGTACGGCCCCGTCCACAAACTCTTCCCCGAACAGAGCCAGAAGATAGCGTCCGAAAATCAGCACGCCAAAGAACAAGGCGACCGCGAGCAAGGTGGCGACCAGATTTGCATCGCCGATCCGGCTGGCGAATGCCGAGTGGTCTGCTTTAGCCTCTGCCTCGAACATGTCGGGCAGGGTCAGCGAATAAACTGCTACCACCCCGAAAGAAACGAGCGCGAAAATGCGCGTGGACACGCCGAATATGGCCAGCTCGTCGCGATCGAGCAGTTCGGCGAGAAGGATAAGGTTGATGTCGAAGAAATAGTCCGATGCAAGCACGATCAGCACCCAGGGCGCCGCGAACCGCCACCAGCGCCGGTTCTCGTCTGGCCGCACCACGTCGTTGGCCGGTATCGATCTCAGCGAGTTGAGGACAAAGCCGAATTGCCCAACGAAAAGCATCGTCAGCAGTAGCGCGACGAGCCACAGCATGGGCAGCAATTGCGGACCCTGGCTCAATGCGGCAACCACCGCAAACCCCGCCAGCATCAGCGCCGGACGGAAGATCATGTCCGCCACATATCCTGCAAGCGGGCGCTTGAGGCCCACAAGGATTGTCGCATTGACAAAACTCACCGCCGTCGCAATCGCGATCAGCGATGTCGGCGCCCAGAGCGGCAACAGGTGCTCGCCCGCCTCGCCCATGAGGTAGGTGACAGGCCAGCCGAACAGCGCCAGGACCAACCCCACACCCAGTACGTGACCATAGGCATGCATCAGGAAGCGGCGCAATTGCCGTCCTTCGCCCCTGGCGCGGTATTCCGCGGCGAAATAGGTGCCGACGGTCTGAAAGCCCAGCGGCATGCCCACCGCAAGCAGATTGGCAGCCGCAATCACCAGAAGATAATCGCCCAGCGCCTCTGCACCCCAGACACGCGCAATGGCGGCCTGGACGATAAAAATGAACCCGGCGCCTGCAATGCGCAGGCCAAACATGAAGACCGACTTCGAGGCAAGCCGCCTGGCAATCGACATTTTCTAACGGCTGGAGCGAGGCTGTGCCCGCTTCTGGATGTTTCTCAGCATTTCATTGAGGGTATCTCGGACGCGGTTAATGCCACCGCGCACCGCATATGCCAACTCTCCCGCCAGCTTGATCTTGATGCTGGCGGCGTAATTGGCGACAGGTGGCAATGGATTGATGTAGCCGGCATCGCCCACCATCCCGCTCTTGAACTGGTGCAGCCCGTGCGAACCGTCCGTACCGCCGAGGTCATACCACTCGGCGCGTGTATTGTCGCGCAGCCACCGGATGATGTTCCAATGGAGGAAATAGCCTGCGCGCAAATCGAGCGCCGCATCGTTCGTTGCACCATAAAGATAGGTGGCCGTCTTGCCGGCGGTGAAGATGATGGCACCTGCTACTGTCTGCCCTTCGTGGCTTACGAAAAACAATTCCGGCCGCCCTTGGCCTTCCGGCAGCGAAAAAAGGTCCGCCACCGTCCCGATCGCCGAGTGATCTGCGAACCGCTTGCGCTCGGTCATGGCATTGTAGATCACCATGAACCGGTCGAGTTCAGCTCCGTCTGCACGCTCGAAGGTGAGATCGTTCTTCATCGCCTTGCGCAGATGGTAGCGCCACTTCTGCGCAAAAGCGGCCATCCGTGCATCATCGTTAAGTTGGACGTCGACGACATATCTGTCCGGGGCCCGCAGCCTCTCGCCGAGTGTAAAGCCCATATCCAGCAACCGCGCCAGCCCCCGATTATCCGCTTCGGGCTCGACCATTGGCATGATCGAGACCATCATGCCGCGGCGCTCCCCATATTCGGCCTTGAGGTAACCGATCATGTCGCGCATCAGCGCATCCGCATCCGGCGCTCCGGCGCCGGCAAGGATCGGGCCCCATTTGACCAGCGCGATGGTCCCCAGCTTGAGCGGCAAAGGTTGAAGCATGACCAACGCGCCGCCGATCGCCTGTCCGTTCCGGCGGAACAGAACCGGCTCCAGCCTCAATGCGGGCCAGCGCCCGCGCGCATAGGCAAAGGTCTGCTCCTGGCACGCGCCATCGAACCGCCAGACCGTCTCGTCCCAGACCGAACCCGGTGGCGTATCCACCGTAAGTCCCAGTGGCGTAACCGTGGAGGTGACTGCGCGCACCGTCCGTCGTGTGACATCGACGCGCGTGTCTCGTTCGATAGCAATCGTCATGGCTTGATCCTGCGTCCTCACTTGCCGCGCATTATAGCCGTGCAGCCTCATGAAATGCTTTCAGCCCGACGGTTGCCCCGTCACAACTTTGGCTATGGTGAACAGGGCGTTACGAGGATGGTCCCCGGCAGGCGCAGCGCGAGGCTCAGATCACCTGTCTTAAAAGGTGCGTCAGCGCGTCGGACCGCACGTCCTCCTCGCCAGACACCTTGACGTGCCGCACATATTTTCCCTTGCCCGCCAACAGGCCAAGAGGATCGTCAAGGGATGACCCGGCGTAAAAGCCAAGCTGCACATGGTCGGGCTCGGCATGGATGTAGACTCTGGGTGTGCCGTCCATCAGCCAGCATCCTTGCCCCCATTTGACCGACGGCGTGAAGCTGGGAGCCGTCTGCTCGACAAGCCGGGACAAGGCAGTAATCAGCTTCTGGTTGTCCTCGGACTGGTCGTACTTCCACTCTTCGAACGAGCCATAGGCTTTCATCTTCTGAGGTTTCACGCTCTGCTCCCGCCCGCGATTCCAGATCGCGCCCATCCAAATGCCGCGCGCACGAAAAGCCCTACCGCCGAAAGGCGAAAGTTCCGCTGCCATTATTGAGGAATTTGGTGGGTGTACAAGGGCTCGAACCTTGGACCCGCTGATTAAGAGTCAGCTGCTCTACCAACTGAGCTATACACCCACATCACGCGCGCCAACCAACATTGGCACGGCTGAAGTGGCGCCTCTCTATCAAACGCGCTTCGAACTGTCCAGCCGCGTTCGGGCAAAAATGATCAGGGCTGGATCGGGTTCATGCTCGTGCCGAGAAACGCCCTGTCCCCCCAGAGCTGCGCCAGACGGTCATCGCGGCGGCACCCGATCCGGTACGCCTCGTAGCGCAGCGGATTGTTGATGTGAAAATCCTGGTGGTAATCTTCGGCGGCATAGAAGGGCGCCGCCGGCAGGATTTCCGTCACGATGTTGAGGCCCGTTTCCGCGGCCAAGGCGGCCTTGCTGGCCTCGGCAATCGCTGCCTGCTCCGCATCGAGCGCGAAGATTGCGGTACGATAGCTGGCGCCCCTGTCACAGAACTGCCCCCCGGCATCGGTGGGGTCGGTCGTATGCCAGAAGACGGTGAGCAGGTGCTCGAAACTCACCACCTCGGGATCATAGGTGATCTCGACCACCTCGTAATGGCCGGTATCGGTATAAACGACATCGTTATAGCTGGGATTCTCGACATGGCCTCCAGCAAAGCCGGAAACCGTCGCCGTGACGCCATCCACCTTGTCGAAATTGGATTCAACGCTCCAGAAGCATCCGCCAGCGAACAGCGCGGTCGCCGCCTGTACAGGCAAGGCGGCCAGCCCAAGGGTTCCTGCAATGACAAAGACCAGCCATTTCCGCGTCAACATTGATGCCTCCCTATGGGAGTATCAGCACACGCCGCGATGGCACCATTTGCAAGTCAACATGGCGTGACTGCCTCGCCGACGCATGGCTCCCCGGCGGATGCAGGCGATCCGCCGGTATGTGAGCCACCATGCGGCCTCGCCTACCCCGCCAGCGCGCCCTGCGCCGAGGCTCCGCGCTCGACCAGGAGCCGGTTGTAGGCGTTGAGATAGGCCCGGGCCGAAGCGACCAGCGTATCCGGCTCGGCTGCGTTGCCCGATGCGATGCGGCCGTTCATTTCGAGCCGCACATGGGCATTCGCCTGCGCGTCCGTTCCGCCGGTAACGCCATCCACGGCGTAAAGCACCAGATGCGGGTTGGCACCGACAGCAGCCTTGATGGCATTGAAGATCGCATCGACCGATCCCGTGCCGTCATAGGCAACTTCGGTATTCTCTCCATCGATAGAGACCGTCAATTCGCACCGGTGCTCGCCGCCGGTCTTGGAGATCACCCGCATGCCCACCAGCTTGATGCGGTCGGCAGCCGATCCCATCTCGTCATCGACCAGCGCGATGATATCGTCGTCATAGACGTGCTTCTTGCGGTCAGCCAGATCCTTGAACCGCTGGAAGGCCTCCTGGAACTGGTTGTCGCCCAGATCATAGCCGAGGTCGCGCAGCTTCTCCTTGAAGGCATGGCGTCCCGAATGCTTGCCCATGACCAGAGAGGTCGATTTGATGCCTACGCTTTCCGGCGTCATGATCTCATAGGTCAGCGCGTTTTTGAGCATCCCGTCCTGATGGATGCCGCTCTCGTGGGCAAAGGCGTTCTTGCCGACGATTGCCTTGTTGTATTGCACCGGAAAGTTTGCCGCTGCCGACACGACCTTCGAGGCGCGCGAGAGGTGCGTGGATTCAATGTTGGTGTGGTAGGGCAGCGCGTCGACGCGCGTTTTGAATGCCATCACAATCTCTTCGAGAGCGGCATTGCCAGCGCGTTCGCCCAACCCGTTGATCGTGCATTCGACCTGCCGCGCGCCCGCGCGCACACCCGCCAGGGAGTTGGCGACCGCCATGCCGAGGTCATTGTGGCAATGGGTCGAAAAGATCGCCTTGTCCGAATTGGGGACCATCTCGATCAGTGTCTTGATGAGCTCGTAATAATCCTCGGGCGTCGAATACCCGACCGTGTCGGGCACGTTGATGGTCGTCGCCCCGGCCTTGATCGCCGCTTCCGTGCAGCGTGCGAGAAACTCCACCGGCGTGCGTGTAGCGTCCATGCCCGACCACTCGACATCGTCGATGAGATTACGCGCCTGCGTTACTGTTGCCGTGACGATCTCGAGCACCTCGTCTTCCGTCTTCTTCATCTGATGGGCCAGATGGATCGGCGAGGTCGAAACGAAGGTGTGGATGCGTCCGCGTCTGGCGAACCGCACTGCTTCCCCTGCCCGGTCGATATCGGCCGGGATCGCGCGGGCAAGGCCCGCGATTACAGCGTTCTTGGCGCGTTTTGCGATGGTGGCCACAGCCTCGAAATCGCCATTCGATGCGATCGGAAAGCCTGCTTCGATGATATCGACGCCCATCGTGTCGAGGATTTCGGCGACCTGGAGCTTTTCTTCCAGCGTCATCGTCGCGCCGGGGCTTTGCTCACCGTCGCGCAGCGTCGTATCGAAAATATAGACGCGGTCGGTGTTGGTCGTGGATTTGGGTTCGGCACTCATTTCTCGTTCGTCCTTATTCTCGGCCACCTGCAGCGATCCGTAGTGAACGCAGGTTTATCGGCCGGACATCTGTTCCGTGTTCGGCGTTTGGCGCTATCCCCTGATGGCCCGTCCGCTCCGTTGCGAACTGCCGGCAATCAGGGGCTGATAAGGAGGAGAAGAAGGGCGCTGGCAGCCAGCAGCCCCGAACCCAATAGGAGATTGATCCGCAGGGCCTGGGCCTTGCGGGCGATAGCGACGGCTGCGGTCTTGTTGCGGCGCATCGGGGCTATCGGTTCCTTCAGAAACATCTCCAATGGACAAACAATGATGCAATCTTGGCCCGCGTGCAAGCCTTTGTGTGTGCCCAAATTGCGTCAATTGAACGCGAAAACGGCCGCGAAGATGATCCCGATACCGCTCAGACCGCTTACGGTCGAAGCGATCTTGGCACGTCTGGCCGCCTCCGCGTCACCCGCCTTTGCCTTGCGATAGGCCGCAGCGCCCATGCCCACAGCAGCGGAAAGCACGACCACAAGCATCATCTTGATCCAGAACCAGACACTGAACGCGCCCACGCCGCCATATCTGAGCCAGACCATCAAAAGCCCGGTCACCCAGAGAAGGCCAAGACCAATATGGCCGTTCCTCGCCAGCATCCCTGTGAAACGTTCGAAACCCGATTCAGCCGGTGCCGCCGTAACGATTCGCGTGGCGTTGGAGAGTGCCATGCCCGATCCCATGCCCAGGACCAGCCCGAAGAAATGCAGAAAGAGCAGTATGTTAACGAGAATATCCATGGTCCTTGCCCCCAATATGGATTTCAATCGTCGAAATCGAGCGTGCCTTCCGCCAGGACAACGGCGGCACCGCCGATGCCGGCATGCCGCAACTCACCCTGTTCGGTATTGAACTGCAATTCGATCAGGCTCGGCCGCCCCATCTCTCGGCCCTGCCGCAGCTTGATCTCGTGGTGGCCGTCGGCGTACTGCGGCTGCTCGGCTAGAAGCCCGATAAGCGCAGCCGCCGCCGAACCGGTCGCCGCATCCTCGCCCGCGCCATTGGAGACATTGAACATGCGCGCACCAAAGTCATTGCCGCGTTCGTTGGGGGTCTCGGTAAAGACGTAGACCGCGTTGTGCTCGCCGGGAAAGGTGTCGTTCCAGCCACGCCGTTCAAGGGTGATAGCCTCGAGCGCCCTCGTATCGCGAACCGGCACGAGACAGAACGGCAATCCCGCTGAAAACATCGCCGGGCGAACATTGCCAAACCCGATGTCGGATTCCGACAGGCCGAGCCGGGCCGCGATCTGGTCATCGCTTGGCGCATCGCCCACCCGGACCGGAAGCTTGGGCAGCGCGAATTTCGCCTCGCCCGTCCGCCGGTCGATCCGCTCCATCACAGCCGTCACCAGCCCCACGCCCAACTCCAGCCGGACGGCGGACATGCGGGTCTGAAGGCCCAGGAGCACAGCCGCCCCTACTGTCGGATGCCCCGCAAAGGGCAGCTCGGAATTGGGGGTAAAAATTCTCAGCGCGTTGGTGTGGCGCTCATTCTTGGGTGCCAGCACGAACACTGTTTCGGAGAGATTGAACTCGCCCGCAATGGCCTGCATCCGCGCGCCAGAAAGCCCATCGGCCTTCAGCACCACCGCAAGCGGATTGCCGCACAGCCGGTCGCGGGTGAAGACGTCGAGGATGAAATAGGAAAGCTTCATTTTTTCCGCTCTATTGGACGCGTTGGCCGCCGAACTGGCGCTGCTATCCGACAACGATGCGAGAAATCGTTAATTGCGCCCCCAAAAGTCAGGGCAATCTAGCTGATTTGCAGAGCGTGGCAAACAAAACGCGCGCCACCCCGAGGGCGGCGCGCGGCTTGACGCATCAGAAGGTCGGGTGAGCCCTAGTTCCGGTTCTTGTCGACCAGCGCCCCGGCTTTGATCCAGGGCATCATGTCGCGCAGCTTGGTGCCGACTTCCTCGATCTGATGGGCATCATTGTTGCGGCGGATCGCCTTGAAGCGTGCAGCGCCCGCACGATATTCCTGCATCCACTCCGAGGTGAACTTGCCCGACTGGATGTCGGACAGAACGCGCTTCATCTCGGCCTTGGTTTCGCTCGTGATGATACGCGGGCCGGTGACATATTCGCCCCATTCGGCCGTGTTCGAAATCGAGTAGTTCATGTTGGCGATGCCGCCCTGGTAGATCAGGTCGACGATCAGCT
>CAYSBF010000100.1:0-9515 GCA_964429025.1 uncultured Pelagibacterium sp. | reverse complement strand
GTCGATGGCCTTGAGGCCCGTCGACATCGGCTCATGCACCGATTTGCGCGGCAGGATGCCGGGAGCCTTGACGTCCACGCGGCGGCGCTCGGTGTATTCGATCGGACCCTTGCCGTCGATCGGATTGCCCAGGCCGTCAACGACGCGGCCCAGAAGACCCTTGCCGACGGGGGTATCGACGATCGAACCGGTCCGCTTGACGACATCGCCTTCCTTGATGTCGCGGTCCGAGCCGAAAATAACGACACCGACATTGTCGGTTTCGAGGTTGAGCGCCATGCCCTTGATGCCGCCGGGGAACTCGACCAGCTCGCCGGCCTGCACATTGTCCAGACCGTAGACGCGCGCGATACCGTCACCGACCGAGAGCACCTGACCGACCTCGGAAACCTGCGCTTCCTTGCCGAAATCCTTGATCTGGTCCTTGAGGATCGCGGAGATTTCCGCAGCCTTGATGTCCATTAGCTGATCCCTTTCATGGCGATCTTCATAGCCGAAAGTTTTGTCTTGAGTGAGGTATCGATCATCTTCGAGCCGACCTTGACCACAAGGCCGCCGATGAGGCTTTCATCGACACTTGTATTGAGCGAGATGTCCTTGCCCAGCTTGTCCTTGAGGACCCGGACAAGCTCCTGTTCCTGGGCACCGGTGAGCGCGGTTGCCGAGAGGACATCGGCCGCGATCTCGTTGCGGGCTTCGGCCGCCAGTGCCTTGTAGGCGGCGATGATCGCGGGCAGCGCGAAGAGGCGCCCGTTCTTTGCCACGAGCCGCAGGGTGTTTGCAACGAGCGTCGAGGTCTGTGCCTTTTGGAGGATCGCCTCGAGCGCGTCACGCTTGGCATCGGCAGAAATGGTGGGGCTCTTTAGGAACCGGGCGAAATCATCCGAGCTTGCGATGAGGCCGGAAATGGCGTCGAGATCCTTTTCGGTCGCCTCGACAGCCTTTGCCTCGCTGGCCAGATCGAAAAGCGCCGCCGCATAGGGGCGCGCGATTCCGGTCAGAACAGACAGTGTTGCGCTCAAGCCCTCAAACCCCGCTGTTTACCGTCACCTGCCCCCGATGGCCGGCCTTTCGGGCCGCTGGATATGCGTGCGACGGTGGTGAATATTTCGGCGAACCCGGCCCGGACGGCAGCATGCGTGCCTCGGGCCTTTGGAAAGTTCGGGCTGGCCTTATCATGACCAAAACGGCCACGCAATCCCAAGCTGCCCAAATTGGGGCGGCACAAATGTCGCATAAGCGGCGTGTCCGGGCGGTCAGTAAAAGCTCACCGGATCGATATCGACCTGGACCCGCAGATTCCCCCGTGCCGGATCGGCATTTTCGAGCCAGAACCGCACATAGCCCGAGAGGTCAAACCCCTTGGGGCTCTGCACCAATATCCTGACCCGGTGCCGGCCCCTGACCATGGCGACCGGCGCATCGGCCGGACCGAAACGCCTGACCTCACCTGCCAGCGGCGCTGCACCCATCAGCCGCCTCGCATACTCGATGGTCTCAGCGTGGTCATTGCCCGAAATGATGAGCGCGGCGAGCCGCCCGAAAGGCGGCAGCATGCCCTCTTCGCGCACCTTGAGTTCATGGGCATAGAACCCCTCCCGGTCCCCCGCGATCATCGCCCTGATCACCGCGTGGTCGGGGTGGTAGGTCTGGAGAAAGGCCTTGCCCGACCGGCTCGCCCGCCCAGCCCGTCCGGTCACCTGGGTGAGAATCTGGAAAGTCTTTTCAGCCGCGCGCGGATCGCCATGCGCAAGGCCGAGATCAGCATCGATCACCCCCACCAGGGACAGCTTTTCGAAATGATGACCCTTGGCGACAAGCTGGGTGCCGATGATGACGTCGTAATCCCCGCGCGCGATTTCGGCAAACCGCTCGCGGATCTGGCTCATCGATCCCATGTCCGAGGAAAGCACCACGGCCCGCGCGCCGGGGAAGCGCTCGGCGACCTCTTCGGCCACCCGCTCGATGCCGGGTCCCACCGCCACCAGCGAGTCAATTGCCCCGCATTGCCCGCATAGCTCGGGCGCCCGCTCCTCATGCCCGCAATGGTGGCACATCAGCACGCCCCGGAAGCGGTGCTCGACCAGCCAGGTCGAACAGTCCGGGCATTGATATTGGTGCCCGCAGGCGCGGCAGAGCGTCAAAGGGGCATAGCCCCTGCGGTTGAGGAACAAAAGTGCCTGTTCGCCCCGGTCGAGCGCATCGAACACGGCCCGCGCCAGTCGCGGCGCGATCCACTGCCCCTTGTCGGGCCCTTGCGCACGCATATCGATGGCCGAGACATCGGGCAGCGCGGCATCGGCGAACCGGCTTTCGAGCCTTATATAGCCATAGCGCCCCTGCTCGGCATTGTAGCGGCTTTCGATCGAAGGCGTTGCCGAGGACAGGATCACCCGCGCCCCGGCCAGAGAGGCGCGCACCACCGCCATGTCCCGCCCGTGATAATTCACCCGGTCGGCCTGCTTGAAGGCGCCGTCATGCTCCTCGTCCAGCACCAGCAGACCCAGTTCCCTGAACGGAAGGAACAGCGCCGAGCGCGCCCCGATCACCGCCCGCACCTCCCCCGTCAGCACCCCGCGCCATACCTTGGCGCGCTGCACCGGCGTCATGTCCGAATGCCACTCGGCCGCCCGGTGCCCGAAGCGCTTCTCGAAACGGTCGAGAAAGGTATGGGTGAGCGCAATCTCGGGCAGGATCACCGCTACCTGCTTTCCTGCCCGCAAGGTATCGGCGACGCTCTCGAAAAAGACTTCAGTCTTGCCCGAACCGGTGATGCCATCGAGCAGCGCGACTGAGAACCCGTCTTTGTCATGCGCGCGTATCTTCTCGAGCGCTGCCTGCTGGTCCTCCGAAAGCCTTGCAGGCGCGAAATCGGGTTCGGGTGGCAGCACTGGCGGCGGGGCGGGCAGCTCGACGGCTTCGAGGGCGCCCGCCTTGACCAGACCCTCGATGACCGAAGGGGACACCCCGCTCGCCCCCACCAGCGCTGTTTTGGCCCATGGCCGGTCATCCTCATCGAACATGTCGAGCACCCGCGCCCGAGCCGGGGTCAACCGCTCGGGAACATGCCCGGTGCGTTTGAGCGCAATGACCGGGCGGGGCGGCTCGAGGCCTTCGCGGCTGCGCAGCGCACCGCGCAGCACCATGCCCGGTTGGGCAAGCGTATACCGCGCCACCCAGTCGACCAGCTTGAGCAATTCCTCGGGCAGAGGGGGCAGATCAAAGACATGCGCGATGTCCTTGAGCCGGTTGTGAGCGAAATTGTCCTTCGGCACTCCCCAGACCACCCCCAGCGTCGGCCGTGGGCCCAGCGGCACGATGACAATCGCGCCGCGCTCCACCGATACCCCTTCCGGCACCCTATAGGAATAGGGCCCGTCCACCGCGACGGCGACCATGACGGCAACAATGGAACCGGGAGGAAACATCAGCGGGCTCATGGACAATCAAAGCAGACACCATAAACAGCCATGCCGATTCGGCCAGACCCGCTCGCTTCGGTCTTTATCAAGATTCTTGGCATAGGCTTGCGCCCCATGACCGACACCGGCTTTGCCCTATCCGATACCCTCAGGACCCTGCGCGCGGGCTGGCTCGAAGAGCTTTCCGCCATCCGCAGGCTCTCGCCAAAAACCGTCGAAGCCTATGGGCGCGATCTCGACCAGTTCATGGCCTTTCTCTCGGGCCATATCGGCGGGACGGTTGACCTGCCTGACCTCAAGGCTCTTCGCGCCGCCGATCTGCGTGCCTTTCTCGCCGCCCGCCGCCGCGATGGCGTCGGCTCGCATTCTCTCGCCCGGGGATTGTCGGGGATAAAATCCTTCTTCGCTCATCTCGAGCGCAACGGCGTGATGGCGCTCGAAGCCCTGTCGGTGGTCCGCACCCCCAAGCGCCCGGCAACCCTGCCCAAGGCGCTGACCGTCACCGAAGCCAAGTCCGCGATTGAGACGATCGAGGAGATGGAAGCCCGAGCCTGGGTTGCGGCGCGGGATGCCGCCGTGGTTTCGCTCTGCTATGGCGCCGGCCTGCGCATCTCCGAGGCGCTGGCCCTCACCCGCCGCGACCTGGACGGGCAGAGCCTGCGGGTCACCGGCAAGGGCGGCCGCGTCCGCCTTGTCCCGCTGATTACCCCGGTGCGTGATGCGATCGCGCAATATCTCAAGCTCTGCCCCTTCGCGACTTCCGCCGATCAGCCGCTTTTCAAGGGCGTTCGTGGCGGCCCGCTTTCGCCCCGTCTCGTTCAACTCCGGCTCGAGCGGCTGCGGGGCGCGCTGGGGCTTCCGGCCTCTGCGACCCCTCATGCCCTCAGGCACTCCTTTGCCACCCATCTCCTGGGCAAGGGCGGGGATCTGCGGGCCATCCAGGAATTGCTGGGCCATGCCTCGCTTTCGACGACCCAGATATATACCCATGTCGACACCGATAGATTGCTTGAAGCCTATCGCAACGCGCATCCCAGGAGTTGAAAATTGGCGATGGTGAGCGAGTGCGCGCCGGTATATGGTCCGCGCCACCATGACCGCTCACACGACCTCCTCCGCCCTGTCCGCCTCCCGCAATGAAGCCATCGGATTGACGCTTGCGGCACTGGGCGCCGCCTTTTTTGCGACCAAGGGCATTTTCGTCAAACTCGCACTCGCCGACGGGCTCGATCCCGTCACCATCCTTACCTGGCGCATGATCATTGCGACCCCGGCCTTTTTGGTCCTGGGCTGGCTCGGCTATCGGGCCCGCCGCCAAGGGAAGGGCCGCCACGGCGGCGAGGCGCTGCCGGTCCGCACCGTGCTGCTTGCCGCTGGCGTCGGCATCCTCGGCTATTATGGAGCGAGCTATCTCGATTTTGCCGCGCTCGCCTTCATCTCGGCCCAGCTCAATCGCCTCGTACTCCTCACCTACCCCTTCATGGTGCTCGTGCTCGGTGCGGTGCTCTTTGGCCGCAGGCTGAGCTGGCCATTGGCGGGCGCTGCCATTCTCGCCTATGCCGGCATCGCAGTGATCTTTACCCGCGACTTGGCGATCGAGGGCGACAACGTGCTTGTCGGAACGCTTCTGGTCCTGGGAGCGGCGCTGGCCTATGCCTTCTACCAGCTCTTTGCCAAGCCCGCGATCGACGCGCTGGGCCCCCGGCTCTTCACCGGCATCGCAATGACCGCTGCCGGACTGGCGGTGTTCGCCCATTTTCTTTTGACCCACCCGATTGCCGCGCTTGCGGTCGGCCCTTCGACCTTTCTGCTCCTCGTCGCCCTTGCCGCCATCGCAACTGTACTGCCGGTCTTGATGATCGCGGGCGCCATCGGGCGGATCGGCGCGGAGCGCACGGCCATTTTCGGCAATGTCTCGCCGGTGCTCACCATCGTCCTTGCCGTCCTGGTTCTGGGCGAGGATTTCACCATCGTCCACGGAATCGGAACGGCTCTGGTAATTTGTGGGATTTTGCTGTTCACTCGCCTCTCGCGGCATAAACCATTGCCCGAAGATACCGCCGCTTGAGGGGACCGAAAATGAGCAAAACATGCGCCGTTCTCACCAGCGCTGCCCTGGCGCTGTCGCTCTTTGCAATCTCGCCCACGCTTGGCCAGACCGTTGATTTCGGCGAGGACACCAGCCGCTGGGCCAATGACGGCCAGTGCGACGATCCGCGCTTCGAGGGTCCCGGCGCTGCTGCGGTTCGCGTGGCCGCCGACGAGATGGGGGACGCCACCGATTGCCGCACCGCATTTGAAGCCGGCACGGTGACACTTGCGGGCACGGGCACAGCAACACCACCGGCCACCGAACCCTCTGACCCCGGCATCGATTTTGGCGATGATTCGGGGTCCTGGGCCAATGACGGGGAGTGCGACGACCCGCGCTTTGGCGGCGCGCTCGAAAGCCACGCCCGCGCCGACGCATCCGATTGCCGCGCAGCCTATGAAGCGGACCCCGCCATCTATACCGGCGAGAGCGATACCTCTGGCGCGGACGACACCGATACCGGCGACATCGACTTCGGCGACGATTCCGGGTCCTGGGCCAATGATGGTGAATGTGACGACCCCCGCTTCGGGGGCACGCTCGACAGCCACCTCAGGGCGGATGCAACGGACTGCCGCACAGCCTATGAAGCCGGCGAGGTTACCTTCGCGCCCGACAATGAGGTGAGCGGAGCGGTACAGCCCGGCGAAGACCTCGATTTCGGCGACGACTCCGGGTCCTGGGCCAATGACGGGGAATGTGACGACCCCCGCTTTGGCGGCTCGCTCGACAGCCACCGGCTGGCCGATGCCAGCGACTGCCGCGCCGCATACGAGGCCGACCCCTCCATTTATACCGGCGGGACTGACACGTCCGATACTAGCGGCATCGACTTTGGCGACGATTCGGGCAATTGGGCCAATGATGGGGAATGCGACGACCCGCGCTTTGGCGGCGCGCTCGAAAATCACCGGCTGGCCGACGCCAGCGATTGCCGCGCCGCATACGAGGCTGATCCCTCGATCTATGCCGGGGATGAGGACACGGAAACCCAAACCAGCGCCAGCTTCAACTTCGGCGATGATTCGGGCGACTATGCCGGAAACGGCGTCTGCGACGACCCGCGCTTCGAGGGTCCCGGCTCTGCCGAAATCCTTCTGTTCGCCGACCGGCTGGCCGACGCCACCGACTGCTCGGCGCTTTACCATGCGGGCGAGATTACCTTTGCCGGGGTAACGGGCGATCCTGCGCTTGCCGGCGCCAACGAGATCGATTTCGGCGACGACACCAGCGAATATGCCAATAACGAGCGTTGCGATGATCCACGCTTTGCCGGCCCCGGCACCGACATTCTGTTACTCCAGGAGGACCGCGGTCACGATGCCAGCGATTGCCAAGCCCTGTTTGCTTCGGGCGAGGTGTGGCTGGCAGGAACCAACGCTTCGGATACCAGCAGCACGTCCGAAGAGACGGCGGACGCCCCGGCTCCGGAGGTGCGGATCAATTTCGGCGACGATTCGGGCGCCGCAGCCAATGACGGGATATGCGACGACCCGCGCTTCCAGGGCCGCGGTGCGGCACTTGAACTTCTCGACACCAATCTTCTGGCCGACGCCAGCGACTGCCGCGCGGCCTATGACGCCGGCACGGTCACCTACCAGCCCTGAGGCTCCCCTTGAGAAACGAAAAGGCCGCATCGGATGATGCGGCCTTTTTAGATGCCGCGCAGATCTCTCAGATGTGGATCGAGCCGTCGCCCAGCCCGAGCGCGGCTTCGCGCACCGCTTCGCTCATTGTTGGATGGGCATGGCAGGTCCGGGCCAAATCTTCGGCCGAACCGCCGAACTCCATGAGCACCGCTGCCTCGTGAATCATCTCTCCGGCGCCCCTGCCCACGATATGGCAGCCCAGCACCCGGTCCGTCACCTTGTCGGCGAGAATCTTGACGAAGCCCTCGGTTGCCAGCATCGCCTTGGCGCGGCCATTGGCCGTAAAGGGGAATTTGGCCGATTTGTACTCGATACCCTCGGACTTGAGCTCCTCTTCTGTCTTGCCGACCGAGGCCACTTCGGGGCTGGTATAGACGACGCCCGGGATGACGCCGTAATTGACGTGACCGGCCTGGCCGGCAAGGATCTCGGCAACCGCTATCCCCTCATCCTCGGCCTTGTGCGCCAGCATCGGCCCCGCGATCACATCGCCAATGGCATAGACGCCATCGACATTGGTCTTGTAGTGAGCATCGGTTACCACCCGCCCGCGCTTGTCGAGCTCGACCCCAAGGTCTTCGAGACCCAGGCCCTCGGTATAGGGCTGGCGCCCGATCGCAACCAGCGCCACATCGGCCTCGATCGATGAGGCTTCGCCACCCTCGGCCGGCTCGATATTGGCGAGGAGCCCTTCGTCGGTTTTTTCGATTCCAGTTACCTTGGTCGCGAGCTTGAACGTAAAACCCTGCTTGGTGAGCATGCGCTGGAACTGCTTGGCCACCTCGCCATCCATGCCCGGAAGGATGCGGTCGAGATATTCGACAACGGTCACGTTTGCCCCGAGCCGCGCCCAGACCGATCCCAGCTCGAGCCCGATGACGCCTGCGCCGATGACCAGCAGGTGATCCGGCACCGAGGCGAGTTTGAGCGCGCCCGTCGAGGTGACGATCCGCTCCTCATCGATCTCGATCCCCGGCAGATTGGCCGGGACCGATCCGGTCGCAATGACGATATTGCTGGTTTCGATGTCGGTGGCCGTTCCGTCTTCGGCCGCAACGCTGACCTTGCCCGGACCGGTGATTGTTCCCGTGCCGCGGAAAGCTGTGATCTTGTTCTTTTTGAACAGGTATTCGATGCCGCTTGTGTTGGACGCGACCACATCGTCCTTATGGGCCATCATCGCCTCGAGATTGATCCGCGGCGCTGAGACCTCGATACCAAACTGGGGGAAGTTGTGGCCGGCTTCCTCGTAAAGTTCGGAAACGTGCAGCAGCGCCTTTGAGGGTATGCAACCGATATTGAGGCAGGTCCCGCCAAAGCTCGGCCATTTCTCGACCACGGCAACTTTCATGCCGAGCTGGGCGGCGCGGACCGCGCAGACATAGCCCCCCGGCCCTGTGCCGATGACGGTAAGATCGAATGTGTCGGCCATGTCGAAATCCTTGGCTTGGCGGTTGCTTGAGATTGGCGCGCCGTCCCTAGACGACGATCCCGAAAAACATCATCAATAGCCCGGCGCAGGCGATGGTAAAGGCGACCGAGCGCACATATCTGACCCCGCCCAGATAGAGCGGAATATAGGCGATGCGGGCCAGGAAATAGATTGCCGCGCCCCATTGGGTGAGCCAGCCCGTGGCCCCGCTCATCTCGACGACGAGAGCGAGAACAATGAAGGCGGGCCAGGTTTCGAGAAAGTTCCGCAGGGCCCGCGCCGCCCGGCCCGCGATCGGGCTGAGCTCCCGTTCCTCGTCGCGCGGCCCGGCATTGTACGCACCGCCGAGATCGCGGCTGAGCAGCCCTGCCTGCACGCAGATATGCAGGAAAAGCAGCGGCACGGACCAGACCAGTAGCGTCAGCTCAAGGCTCATCACACATTCCAACGGCGAGGGCACAGCCGGGCCGGAAATGCCCCCGATTGCCCCCGGGCTTAGAGGTCGAGCACCAGGCGCTGCGGATCCTCGAGGCTCTCCTTGACGCGCACAAGGAAGGTAACCGCCTCCTTGCCGTCGACGATCCGGTGATCGTAGGTCAGCGCCAGATACATCATCGGGCGGATGGCGATCTGCCCGTCGACCACGACCGGGCGTTCCTGGATCTTGTGCATCCCCAGAATGCCCGATTGCGGAGCGTTGAGAATGGGGGTCGACATCAGCGAGCCATAGACACCGCCATTGGAAATGGTGAAGGTGCCGCCCTGCATGTCGGCCATGGAAAGTTGGCCATCGCGTGCCGCTTTGCCCAGCCGGGCGATTTCCTTTTCGATTTCGGCAATCGTCATCTGGTCGGCATCGCGCACCACCGGCACGACAAGGCCTTTGTCGGTCCCCACTGCCACCCCGATATGGGCGAAAT
>CAYSBF010000099.1:0-9559 GCA_964429025.1 uncultured Pelagibacterium sp. | reverse complement strand
GATGGAGGTGAGCCAGTTCACCTATTTCCAGCAGGTCGCGGGCTTCGAATGCCATCCAGTGCCCGGCGAGATCACCTATGGGCTGGAACGCCTTGCCATGTATGTGCAGGGCGTCGAGAATGTCTATGATCTCAACTTCAACGGCCGCGAGGGTGACGAGAAGGTCAGCTATGGCGATGTGTTCCTGCAGAACGAGCAGGAATTCTCGAAATACAATTTCGAGGCCGCCGACACAGAGATGCTGTTCCGGCATTTTGCGGATGCAGAAAAAGAGTGCCGAGCCATCCTCGAGAAAGGGGCGGCAGGCAACCGGCAGACCATGGCGGTCCCCGCCTATGAGCAGGTTGTGAAGGCCTCCCACACCTTCAACCTGCTCGATGCGCGCGGCGTGATCTCGGTGACCGAGCGCCAGAGCTACATCCTGCGCATCCGCGAGCTCGCCAAGCTTTGCGGCGAGGGCTGGTTGCAGACTGAAGGCGGCGGGGCGGAGTAACACGTCTAGCCATTGCCTTCATCGGCACCGGGTGCCAATCTCGGGCTTGTTTCAGGGATGGGAACGCTAATCGATGGAATGGGTTGTTCTTGCGCTGATCGTGGCCGTCGTCGGCTACGCGATCTATGCCTATAATCTTCTGGTCAAGAACCGGCAGCTTACCGAGGAGGGCTGGTCGGGGATCGATGTGCAATTGAAGCGGCGTGCCGACCTGATCCCCAACATGATGGAGACCGTCAAGGGCTATATGGGCCATGAGCGCGAGACGCTGCAGGCGGTGACCGATGCCCGCGCCGCAGTGCAGGCCGCCGGGAACGCTTCGCCTGCCGAGAGGTCCCGCGTGGAGGGGATACTCTCGGGCGCCCTTGGGCGGTTGTTTGCCGTGGCCGAGGCCTATCCGGACCTCAAGGCCAACACGACGTTCCTCGAGTTCCAGAACGCGCTGCAGACGGTCGAGGACGAAATCCAGATGTCGCGCCGCTACTACAATGGCGCGGTGCGGAACCTCAACATCGCCGTCGAGTCCTTTCCGTCCAACATAGTCGCCAACGCCTTCAAGTTCGACAAGGCGGAATATTTCGAACTCGAGAACGAAGCGGATCGCGCGACGCCGCAGGTGAAGTTCAGCTAGGCATTTCGGGTATTGAAGGACGGGCGCCGCCCATGCTGGAAGTCGCGAAATATTTTCTCGCGCTGATCATCGCGTTTTTTGCCCTGCCCGCTTTCGGCCAGGAGGTGATCCGCGAGTTCGAAGCCGCGATCGTTGTGCATGAGGATGCTTCGGTGACGATCACCGAAACGATTGCCGTCAATGCCGAGGGGCGCGAGATCAGGCGGGGCATTTTCCGCGATATTCCCACGGTGCTTCTGGGCGATGACGGAACGCGGATCTACAGCGATCTCGAGGTGCTTTCCGTTACCCGCAATGGCGGCCCCGAGCCATATTCGATCGAATCGATCAGCGACGGCGTGCGCATCCGTATCGGGGACGCCGATGTGCTGCTCAAGCCCGGCCTCCACCGCTATCAGATCCGCTATATCATGACGCGGGCAGCGCGGATGTTCGCCGATCATGACGAACTCTACTGGAACGCGACAGGCAATTTCTGGCAGTTCCCGATCCAGCGCGCCAGCGCTGTCGTGACCCTGCCCGAAGGCGCCAACATCACCGATCTGGCCGCGTTCACGGGCGAGTATGGCGGCCGGAGTGCGGACAATTCTTCGGTGCGGCTGAACGACCGCCAGGCCCGATTCGATGTCAGCCGCGTTCTCGCTCCCTATGAAGGCCTCACGATCGCGGTCGCATTCGAGAAGGGCGTGCTGGTGGCACCGGAGGGGATGGAGGGATTCGGGTACTGGCTGTCGGACAACCGCAACACGGTTCTGCCGGCGGCACTGCTGCTGGTTACGCTCTTTTACAATTTCACCGCCTGGATGCGCGTTGGGCGCGATCCCACGAAGGGCGTCATTATTCCGCGCTTTTATCCGCCCAAGGGATTTTCGCCGGCGCTCACCCATTACGTCCACCGCATGGGCTGGCGCAATGGCGGCTGGCTGGCCTTTTCGTCCGCACTTGTTTCGCTGGCGACCAAGGGACTTCTTGAGATCGACAAGGAGGGTTCAAAGACCGTCCTCAAAACGACTGGCGCCAACCCGGACGAAGACCTGCCTCCGGGTGAAGCCGTGATCTTTGCGTTTCTCAAGGGTCGGCAGCGGCTTGTCATCAATGAAGCGACAGGACCGTCCATCGCCACGACGCTGACCAATTTCCTCAAGGCCCTGGAGTCGGAAAACCGCGCGGTTTATTTCAACAACCACCTGGTCTTCGTCGTCTTCGGCGTGGCGCTGGCGATCGCCTCGGTCGTCGCTATGGCCGTCCTGGGCGTGCTTGAGATCGAGTTTGCCTTCTTTTCGGTCTTTGCCGCAGTCTTTATCGGCATGTTCGGCATGGGCCTGCGCAAGATGTGGCAGGGGCCGCTGCTGGGCAAGATCGTCTCGGTTATTGTCCTGGGCTTCATCCTCTCTAACTTCACCGTTTTGACGCTGAGCCTTTTCCTCGTCAACTGGCTGGACTTCCCGTTCGTTGCAGCCGTTTCAATTCTGACGGTCACTTTGATCTTCGGCATCCTGATGCGCGCGCCCACCGTTCACGGGCGCAAGGTGATGGACGAGATAGACGGGTTCAAAATGTATCTCGAGACCGCCGAGAAAGAGCGGCTCAATTTCGAAAGTGAGCCGGAAATGACCGTGGCGCGTTTCGAGCGCATCCTGCCCTACGCCATGGCGCTGGGCGTGGAAAAACCGTGGTCGGAGCGGTTCCAGGCCGATCTGGCGCGCCATGCCGTCAAGGATGCCGGCACCAGTTACGCGCCGCACTGGTATCGCGGCACGAGCTTCACGCCGAGCAATTTCTCGAGGTCAATGAGCGGGATCGCGTCCGGTCTTTCGGGTGCCATGATGGCTGCGCAACCGGCCAAATCGTCCAGCTCGGGCTTTTCAGGCGGCGGAGGTTTCTCCGGAGGCGGCGGAGGTGGCGGCGGCGGCGGGGGCTGGTAGCCGCCGTTACTGGAGGGTCACCGGCTCGTCATGCTCATGGCTGGCTCAGCCCACGTCCAACGCGCGCCTGATCGTCAGCAAATCCTGCCAGACCAGCCGCTTGGCGGCGGGCTGGCGCAACAGGTAGGCGGGATGCAGGGTCGCGACGGCGCGCATGGTGTGGTCGTTGACGGTCAGATCCCGCCACTGGCCGCGAATGCGGGTGATGCCGGTCGTTTCTTCGAAGAGCGTTGCTGCGGCCGCTCCACCAAGCGTCACCAATACCCGGGGGGCGACGAGTTCGATCTGACGGTGGAGGAACGGCAGACACACAGCGACCTCCGAGGGAGCGGGCGTGCGGTTGCCCGGCGGGCGCCAGGGGACGGTATTGGCGATATAGACCCTGGTGCGATCGAGCCCGATCGATTTGAGCATCCGGTCGAGGAGTTGCCCCGAACGGCCCACAAAGGGCTTGCCTTGCAGATCCTCCTCGCGCCCCGGTGCCTCGCCGACGAACATGATTTCGGCCTCGGGGTTGCCGTCGGCGAAGACGAGATTGGTGGCGCGGAGCCTTAGCCCGCAACCCTCGAAGTTCGCCAGCGTTTCTCGCAGGGCGTCGAGCGTGTTGGCTTTGGCGGCGAGTTCGCGCGCTGTTTTGGGATCGGCATCAGCGCCCGGCGCAGCGATGGCCGGAGCCGGCGGGCCTTCGCGCGGCGCCGCGGGGGCCGGTGCGGGACCGCGCGCGGACAGGGCGGCCGACGAAGATTGCGCGAAGCGGTTGATGGGTTCTTCGCCCACGGCGAGATCGACGCCCGCTGCCTCATACCACTGCAGCATGGCCAGCATTTCATCGCGATTTATGGGTCGATTATCCATTGCGATGTCTGTTATGTCACAGCCCAAACCTCACTTCCACCGCCATCGGGGAGGCGTTGCCGGATGTCAGCCGAGATCGAGCGCGAGAGCGTGGAGACCGACGTGGTGATCGTCGGCGCCGGGCCTGCGGGCCTTGCCGCAGCCATTGCGCTCAAGCAGAACGCGCCCGAACTCGCCGTGATCGTCCTCGAGAAGTCCGCTGAGATCGGCGGACACATTCTTTCAGGCGCCGTGATGGACCCGGTCGGGCTCGACGCGCTGATCCCGGACTGGCGGGAAAAGGGCGCTCCCGTGGGCCCGGAGGTGAGTGAAGACCATTTCGTCTACCTCACCGAAACCGCCGCCATCCCCTTCCCCAACATGCTGATCCCGCCGATCATGCGGACCAGGGGCGGGGTCATCCTGTCGCTCGGCATGCTCTGCAAGTGGCTCGCTGAACAGGCCGAAGCGCTGGGGGTGGATGTCTTTCCCGGCACGGCGGCGGCCGATCTCATCAAAGGCCCCAACGGGGAAATCCTCGGTATCGTCACAGGTGATCTCGGTGTCGCGCGCGACGGCACCCGCAAATCGGGTTTCACGCCGGGGATCGAACTGCGCGCGAAATATACCCTCATCGGTGAAGGCGCGCGCGGCTATCTCGCAAAAAAGCTGATCGCCGATTTCGCGCTTGCCGAGGGCCGCGCGCCGCAGAAATACGGGCTGGGGATCAAGGAAATCTGGGAGATCGATCCGGCAAAGCATAAGCCCGGAAAGGTCGAGCACTTCATGGGCTATCCCCTAGGCAACGGTACCGGCGGAGGCGGTTTCTGCTATCACGCCCAGGATAACAAGGTTTATCTCGGGCTCGTCACCCATCTCGACTATGAGAACCCCACGCTTTCCCCCTATGGCGAGTTCCAGCGCTTCAAGCTCCATCCAAGGATCGCCGGGCTGATCGAGGGTGGAACGGTGGTATCCTACGGCGCGCGGGCGTTGACGTCGGGCGGCTGGCAATCGATCCCCAGGCTCGCCTTCCCCGGCGGCGCGCTGATCGGTTGTTCCGCAGGCTTCATGAACGTTCCGCGCCTCAAGGCCATCCACAACGCCATTCGATCCGGAATGGCGGCGGCAAAAGAGGTGGCAGCGGCGCTTACAGCCGGTCGCGCCAACGACCATATCGCAGCTCTGGATGAGGCGGTGCTGGCGTCCGGCATCCGCGACGATCTTTATCCGGTGCGTGTTGTCAAACCGCTCTGGACCCGGCTCGGCACGCTGGCGGGCGTGGGGCTTGCCGGTGCCGACATGTGGGTTTCGAGTCTTGCCAAGCTCTCGCCGCTCGGCGGCGCTGTTTCGGACAAGCCCGATTTCGCGCGGACGAAGCCGATATCGGAGGTAAAGCCGCTGAGTTATCCCAAGCCGGACGGCAAACTGACCTTTGCGCGTTCGGAATCGGTCTACCGCGCCAATATCGCGCATGACGAGGATCAGCCGGTCCATCTCAAGCTAGCCGATCCCGATCTGCCGATACGTGAAAACCTGCCCCGCTATGGCGAGCCTGCGCCGCTCTACTGCCCGGCCGGCGTCTATGAGGTGAGCGAGGAAGGCGGCAAGCCGGTCTTCCGCATACACGCCCAGAACTGCGTGCACTGCAAGACCTGCGATATCAAGGACCCGGCGCAGAACATCACCTGGGTGCCGCCCGAGGGCGGAAGCGGGCCGAATTATTCGGGGATGTAGGTTTTACGTGCGCCGCGCGCAGCCGATCTTGCCCCACCACGGGAATTGATAAAGAGTGCGGCGGAATGGTGAACCACCGGCCCCAAAAACGACTCACTTTCCGGGTCCGGTACCCAAAGCTGAACAATGCCAATCAGGAGCCTGAACTGGTCGTGCCCAAACTGATGAAAGCCGCCGCAGGCATTTGCACCGCCCTATGCCTTGCCCTTTCACCCTTGTCACCGGCCATGGCCGAGCAGACCACGTTTTCGCTGCGTCAGTCGAGCCCGACCGGCAGCTATGTCGCGGGAACTGCGGCGCTCAACAGGATGAACGCCAGCGCGGCGGCACGGCTCTTCATGCAGGCGGCGGAGGTCGACTGGGACAATCCCTATTACACGGGCCGCGCCTTTCTCGCCTATATGGTCGCGGGACGCGTTGCCGATGCGGCAACCATCGCCCAGCATCTCGTCGACATCGACCCGCAGAACGAGCTGGCGCGGCTGGTGCTGGGCTCGGTTGCGCTCAAGCAGCGGCGCTACACGACGGCCAATCAGGAGCTCGAGCGGATTTCCGATCAGTCGCTGGTAGGTATTACCGCCGGCATCCTCCGCGGATGGGCGCATGTCGGCAATGGCAATCTCGCTGCGGCGAACGCGGCGATGGATGGATTGTCGAAGAACGGGTTTGACGAATTTCTCGTCTTCCACCGCGCGATCATGGCCGATCTCGGCGGCAACCGCGAGGATGCGATCCGCTTTGCGCGAGAAGCCTACGAGATCGACCCCTTCGTGCCACGCATTGCCGAAGCCTATATACGCATTCTGGCCAATGCCGGACGGTTCGAGGAGGCGAAGGCGGTCCTCGATACGCTACGCGAGGAAGGCGTGTCCCACCCCCTGCTTGACGCGCTGGCTGAACCTGTAGCCGCAGGGCGCAGGCCTGGGCTTTTCGCGAGCAACGCGCAGTCGGGAGCTGCAGAGGTTCTGCACGGGCTAGGCTCGGCGATTGCGCGGGACGGCTCGAGCGAGCTCGGCGCGATCTTCCTTCAGCTTGCGCTCTATCTCGATCCCGATGCCTCGATTGTCGCCATGACGCTGGGCGAGCTGCTTGCCAGCGAAGAGCGCTATGAAGAGTCGAGCAAGGTTTACGCCCAGATCGGCCGGGACTCGCCGCTCTATGTAACCTCGCTTGTCCGGCAGGCGGAAAATCTCGATCTCTCGGACCGCCGCGAGGAGGCCATCTCCCGGCTGCGCAATATCGTCGTCTCCCATCCGGACAATATCGAGGCGCTCGGCGCGCTGGGCGACATCCTGCGCTATGACGAGCAGTGGGAGGAATCGGCCGAGGTCTACAGCCAGTTGATCGAGCAGATTGATGGCGACCGCCCGCGCGATTGGCGCTATTTCTACGTCCGCGGCATCGCATTCGAGCGTTCGGGGCAGTGGGAACGGGCCGAAGCCGATCTACTCAAGGCGCTCGAGCTCAATCCCGAACAGCCCTATGTGCTCAACTATCTCGGCTATTCCTGGGTGGACCAGGGCCTCAATCTCACCGAGGCGCTTGACATGATCGACCGCGCGATCGCCATCCTGCCACGCGACGGCTATATCATCGACAGCCTGGGCTGGGCCTATTACAAGCTGGGCCGGATCGATGAGGCGATTGCCGAACTTGAACGTGCGCTGCAATATCTGCCCAACGACCCGGAAATCAACGATCATCTTGGCGATGCTTATTGGGTCGCGGGACGGCAGCGCGAGGCGATGTTCCAGTGGCGCATCGCGATCGATGTCGATGAAAAGGGCACCGTGACCGAGAGGGCTGCGCCCAAGCTGATCGACGGGCTCGATCCCAACGCGCCAATTCCGGATTGATGTCTCTGGACGCCACGGTCTTCGAGACGGCGCCGGCCAAGGTCAACCTGGCGCTGCACGTCACCGGACGGCGCGACGATGGATTCCATACGTTGCACTCATTGTGCGTCTTTACCGAGCTTGGCGACCAGCTTTCCGCCGCGCCGGCCGAAAAAGACGAACTGACCATATCGGGCCCGTTCGCCGACGACCTCCCGTCAGGGCGGTCCAATCTCGTCGTGCGCGCGATCGAAAAGTTCCGCGCGCGTTTCCCCGGGCATATCGAGGGCGGCGTTGCGATCCATCTCGAAAAGCACCTGCCAATCGCGGCGGGGCTGGGCGGGGGATCGGCAGATGCGGCAGCGCTTTTGCGGATGCTCGCAAGGCTCGGGAACTCGGAGATCGCGGACGGTGAGCTTTTTGCTCTGGCCGCGATGCTCGGGGCTGACGTTCCGATGTGCCTTTATGCACGGACTTGCGAAGTGACCGGGATCGGGGAGAGGATACGGCCGGTCGCCGCCTTCCCGCCAATGCATCTCGTTCTGGTCAACCCGCTCAAGCCGGTTGGCACGGCTGATGTGTTCCGGCGGCTTCAGAGCCGCGAGAATCCGCCCATGCCGCCCCTCCCCGACGCGCTCAACCGCCCCGCGATGCTTTCGCTCTGGCTGAGCGACACGCGCAACGACCTCGAACCACCCGCGATCGAGTTGGTCCCTGCCATTGCCGAAGTCATTGCGGCCATTGAGGCAACCACGGGCTGCGCGCTGGCGCGCATGTCAGGGTCGGGCGCGACATGCTTTGGCCTTTATGGAAGCGCCGCTGCTGCGCATCAGGCCGCGCATGATCTCCGCGAAAGGCTCTCTGGCTATTGGGTTGCTGCTACACCGGTGCTTTAGGGTCAGGACCTAAGCGGGGCTCGACACCTTCCGCGCTGGTTTCCGATCCAGCCCGAGCTGGTGCTCTCGGTAGATGATGAATATGCCCGCTGCGGTGACGATGCTGCCCCCGATCAGCATCTCTATGGTCGGTATTTCCGAGAAGACGACGAAGCCGATGACGATCGAGAGGATCATCGAGGAATATTCGAAGGGTGCGACGGTCGTCAGCTCGGCGTGGCGATAGCTTTCGGTGAGAAGAATTTGCCCGACGCCCCCGGCGATCCCTGCTCCGATCAGCACCAGCGTCTCTTCGAGCGAGAGCGGCACCCAGCCCAAAATCGGGGTCGCCAGCAGCCCCATGACCGCACTCACCAGCGAGAAATAAATGACGATGGTGGCGCTGGACTCGGTCTTGACCAGATTGCGCACGGTGAGCATGGCCACGGCGGACACCATGCATGCGGTGAAGGCGGCCAGTGCGCCGACGGTCTGCGGCCCGAGATCGGTCAGGTCACCGGAAAAGAAGGTAAGGCGCGGCCACATGATGATGATGACGCCGATCATGCCGACCACCACCGCGCTCCAGCGGAAAAAGCGGATGCGCTCGCGCAGAAAGACCGCCGAGAATATGACGATAAAGAGCGGCGTTGCGTAATGAATGGTCGTCGCTTCGGGCAACGGAAGCCGCGACAGGGCAAAAAAGATCAGAAACATTCCAGAGGCACCAGCCATGCCACGCAGGATGTGGGCCGGCAGGCGCCTAGTCTTGAAGCCTTTGATCAGTTCGCCCCTGAACCCCAGAAGGATGAAAATCGGCACAAGCGCAAAGAGCGACCGGAAGAAGACGAGTTGGCCGACCGGCACGCCTTCGGCGCCCTTGATGATCGCGCTCATCGCCACAAAGACCATGACGGAGACGATTTTGAGCGAGATGCCCAGCATCGCCCCTTTGGGCATGAACCGCCATCCTCTGGAAGACGGCGCGGGCTGGGGTTGAGCGGTCTCAGGCACGGTGGAAACCAGAAGGGCGTTCGGCAGGAGAATGCTGGGCGGGTGAAAATTTTTCGATCTTCATGGCTATCCCCGTTCCCCGGCAAAGGCAAGGCTGCCTCCGCTTTTGGGGAACCCTGGGGGAGCGTTGGCGGTTGCGGTGTAGGCAGCAGCAAACCGGCTAGAGCCGTTCAGATTGATTGAATCAGTTCCCTGGCTCTAGCTCCTTGTTTGCC
>CAYSBF010000098.1:0-9709 GCA_964429025.1 uncultured Pelagibacterium sp. | reverse complement strand
TGGGAAAGACCGCGATCGCCGAGGGCCTGGCGCTCAGGATCGTCAATGGCGACGTGCCCGAATCATTGAAGAACAAGAGTCTCCTCGCGCTCGACATGGGCGCGCTGATCGCGGGCGCCAAATATCGCGGCGAGTTCGAGGAGCGGCTGAAATCGGTGCTCTCGGAGGTTTCCTCCTCGGACGGGCAGATCATCCTTTTCATCGACGAGATGCACACGCTGGTGGGCGCCGGCAAGGCCGATGGCGCGATGGATGCGTCGAACCTGCTCAAGCCCGCCTTGGCGCGGGGCGAGCTCCACTGCGTGGGCGCCACCACGCTCGATGAATACAAGAAATATGTCGAAAAGGACGCAGCGCTCGCCCGTCGCTTCCAGCCCGTGTTTGTGGACGAACCCACGGTCGAGGACACGATCTCCATCCTGCGCGGTTTGAAGGAAAAATACGAGCTTCACCACGGCGTCCGCATCTCGGATTCCGCACTCGTTTCGGCGGCTACGCTGTCGAACCGCTACATTACCGACCGGTTCCTGCCCGACAAGGCGATCGATTTGATGGACGAGGCTTCGGCGCGGTTGCGCATGGCGGTCGATTCCAAGCCCGAAGCGCTCGACGAGCTCGACCGGCGCATCATTCAATTGAAGATCGAGCGCGAGGCGCTCAAAAAGGAAGAGGACGAGGCTTCCAAGACCCGCCTGGCCCGGCTTGAGGCCGAGCTTGCAGGGCTCGAGGAGGAATCGGACGCCATGACCCAGCGCTGGCTTTCTGAAAAGGAACGGCTCGCGGGCGGCACCAAGCTCAAGGAACAGCTTGACCAGGCGCGGACCGAGCTCGAGCTGGCCCAGCGCAAGGGCGATCTGGCGCGCGCCGGTGAGCTTGCCTATGGCGTCATCCCCGACCTCGAAAAGCGGCTCAAGGATGCCGAGTCGCTCGAGGCGACCGGCACCGAGATGGTCGAGGAGGTCGTCACGCCCAACCATATCGCGCAGGTCGTTTCGCGCTGGACGGGGGTGCCGGTCGACAAGATGCTCGAAGGCGAGCGCGACAAGCTGCTGCGCATGGAAGAGGAGCTTTCGCGCCGCGTCATCGGCCAGTCCGAGGCGGTCGAGGCGGTTTCGCGCGCCGTGCGCCGCGCCCGCGCGGGCCTGCAGGACCCCAACCGGCCGATCGGCTCGTTCATGTTCCTTGGCCCCACGGGCGTGGGCAAGACCGAATTGACCAAGGCGCTGGCGCAATTCCTGTTTGACGACGAGACGGCCATGGTCCGGCTCGATATGTCCGAATTCATGGAAAAGCACGCGGTGGCTCGCCTCATCGGCGCGCCTCCGGGCTATGTCGGTTATGAAGAGGGTGGGGTGCTCACGGAAGCCGTGCGGCGCCGGCCCTACCAGGTGGTGCTGTTCGACGAGATCGAAAAGGCGCATCCGGACGTCTTCAACGTGCTCCTTCAAGTGCTCGATGACGGGCGGCTGACCGACGGGCAGGGCCACACGGTCGACTTCCGCAACACGCTCATCATCATGACCTCCAATCTGGGCGCCGAATATCTTGCCGCCCAGCCGGACGGGGAATCGGTCGAGCTCGTGCGCGGCAAGGTGCTCGATGCGGTCAAGGCCGCCTTCCGGCCCGAATTCCTCAACCGCGTGGATGAAATCCTGCTGTTCCACCGGCTCGAGCGCGGCCAGATGGGGGCCATTGTCGATATCCAGCTTGAGCGCCTGCAAAAGCTGCTCGACGCCCGCGAGATCACGATCGACGTTACCCCCGCCGCCCGCGACTGGCTGGCCCGCGAGGGCTATGACCCCGTTTATGGCGCCCGGCCCCTCAAACGCGTCATCCAGCGCGCCGTCCAGGACGAGATGGCCGAGAAGATGCTGGCCGGCGAAGTTGCTGACGGCTCTTCCGTGCTGGTCGATGCCGGCGAGGAGGGGCTCGTCATAACACCGGTCGTCGAGGGCGAAACCGTGGAGCCCAAGGCGGCGGAATAAAAGCCGCTGTCAGGATGAAAAACGAAGGCCCCGGCGACGGGGCCTTTTGCTTGGCTGGTACATGGACAGCAAGCCCGCTCTAAAGAAAGGTCCGCCTCGGGGGCCAGCCAAACCATGGACCTCGGCGCCTCTGACGGTCCGTCACCTGGAACGTTTCAGGGCCCGCTCCATTGCCGGAGTGTCGACGTAGGCTTCGAAACGCCTGATGCGGCCGTTATCGATTGTGTAGACATGCACTGCAGGGAGTTCGAAGGGCATACCGGAGCTTCGGGCAATGCCCTTGGTGCGACCAATGCTGATGACCTGGTCCCCCGCCTCGAATAGCGTCTCGTCCACGATCTGCGTATCGATGGCGCCCGTGAGCCGTTCAAAGAATTGCTGAAGGCCGACATGCCCATGGTAGGTGCCACCCCAGGGAAGTCGGATCGATTGCTCGAGTTCGCATTCCGGGTCGTAGAGGGAGACGATGGCAGCAAAGTCCCGGCGGGCATAGGCGTCGTAAAGTGCCTTGATCACACCGATGCGTGGCGTGGTTGCCGTTTCCTTAGAGATCGCTTCAATTTGCATTTCCAACTCTTTCGCTTTCCTATTTGCCGGCACTGGCGCCGGCACGTAAGGCGGACTAGCAGGTCGAGCGAATGGGTTCTTTTCGGCGGTTGCGGTGCTTGTCCAGCAATTGCGGAAAACTATTCTCGCAACTCGGCGCGCCATTTGGCCGGTGTTGTTCCTGTCAGGCGACGAAACGCGACGCCAAAGTGGCTTTGCGTCTTGAAGCCCACCTCCAACGCCAGTTGCGCGATTGGCATATCAGTTGCGGCGAGCAGACCGCAGGCGATTTCGATCCTCAGGTCCTGAAGCCACTGAAAGGGCGTGCGGCCGGTAGCCGCTTTGAAGCCGCGAAGAAAGTGATAGGGGCTGAGCCCGGTGGCCGCTGCGATCTCGCTCAGCGACGGGTCTCTGGTAACGCTAGCCTGCAGGAACTCCTTGGCACGGCGCAAATTGGCAGGTGACAACTGTTCCCGTCTTGAAAGGCCTTCCCCTGGTAGCGCCTGCCGAGCCAAGCGAGCCAACACCAAGGCGATAGAATGGTCCGCCTCGAACTGGTCGATACGATCACCTCTCATTTCCCAAAGCTGTCTCGAGACAACGGGAAAGAGCGGGTCCCGAACGACCCGTTCGGTCAAGCGGTAGAGGTCCGGAAGTCCTTGCGGCAGCAGGTCCTCAACGAGCGCGCGAGAGGTGCCTATCGGGAAAGAGAACACCAGACAATCATGCCGACCCTCCACCCGCCACGCCACTGCGGTCCCAGCCGGGGTGAGTATCCCGGCTCCCAGGTGGCCGAAGCTTTCCGCCCCTCGCGGAATGGCAAAGCCATCTCCCAGGTCGCGCCACGGACGAGACCGCCCCGCCAGCAGAATCGAAAGCGTGAATTCCGGCAGCTCGGGCTGTACGGTTTCGAAATCTCCGGAACGCAGACGGGTCAGCGTGACGCCGGTCGAGCCGATGGGCCGTGTGCTTTGGTCGCTCCAATCTTTGGCAGTTGACGATGGTACGTCGGCCGCCTTGGGGAAGATGCTATCGGACATTATCCAGCGCTGCGGAGCAATTGCCTATGGGGGAAGTGTGCATTTGAGTGGAGACGGTGGCGGTTGAAAAAACGGTCGACGCACCGTTCCCACTCAAAAACAGCTTTCAGTATAGCGAATGTCGAGAGCCAATGGCAGATGTCAGGCGCAGGCCATCATTGAGATCAGCCCGCGCTTAACGGCAGCTACCGAGTTTCACCGTATCCGGCGGGCGTAGTTGTCCCGCACGAACCGGTTGACGTAGGTCAGCAAGCCGCGGCCCTGTCTGGCGCGGCGGCGCATTTCGGCGAGATGCCGCGGGCCGGGCGCCTCCGCATCGTAGCGGTAGATGCGGCCGTCCTTGAAGGTCAGTTCGATCCAGTCCTGCCCTTCGGCATAGCGGGCAACGCCCGAGGCATGATTGAGATCAGGATAAAGCGGCATGGCAAACAACCCCGCAGCAGATTCGCGAGGGGGAAACGCGCCAGCCGCGCTTCAGGATGCAGCCTGGCGCCGCACCATCTCCTCGATCCACACGGGCGCATAGGGCGGGGTGCAGCCGGGGGAGGCAGGGTAATCGACAAGCACCTTGAGTTTTTCACCGATCCTTATGGCGCGCTGGCGCTTCTCGGGATTGCGGATGCCGATTTCGGCAAGGCAATGGTTCATCGCCCATTGCTTTTCGTCCGGCGCGGTTTTCATTTCGGCCTCGATCTGGTCGAGCAGCGCGTCAAGATCGAGACCATCAGGATTTTTGACCACCCGGTCGGTGGTGAGGCTCCAGCCGGCACGCCCCACAAGCCCGTCCCGGTCCTTCCAGCGCAGGCGCATCGCCTCGGCGTGTTTGCCGGGCTTGACGAGATTGGTGATGAACCAGTCGAGCAGCTTGGGCGAAGTGATGTCGGCGATCATCGCGTCGAGCTCGTCTGCGGAAAGCTGCTTTGGTCTGGCGATCAGGGTTGCGAGCAGCCGGGCGGCGGTGTCGCCTCTGGCCCAGAGGTCCATGGCGAGCGCGTGGTCGGACTTGATGTGCTTGGCGATCTCGCGCAGGCGCGCAAGGTTGACGCCGTGATCGTCCCCGCGCGCAAGATTTGCCGCCCGCATCCGGGGGTCGTCGAGCGCGGCCAGTTCGGCCATCACCGCATCAAGGGTCGCTGCATCTGCCATGCCGGCAGTCTATCAGCGGGATGGGCCGGGAAAAAGGCGGCTCTCTATCCCGCTTTCCGGCCCTTGAATCTGGGCTTGGCCTTGGCGTTGAACGGCTTGGGCTTGCCCATGGACTGGCCTTTGTCGGCGCGGCGGGCGGCAAAGGGCTTCTTGCCCTTTTTCTTTTCGGCCGGCGACCATGGGGCTGGCACGAAATCTTCGGGCGCGGGCAGGTGGCGGACCTTTGAGCGCAAAAGCGCCAGGGCGATCTCCTGGGGCGATTTCTGCGCAAGCAGCGCTGCCACCATTTCCGTCTCTCCGGCCTCGGCCGGGGCGGGCGTGGCGCCGAGTTCCGAAAGCAGGCGCTCGCGGTCGCGGTTGCGCACCATTTCGGCCGTCGGCACGTCTTCCCACCAGGCGCGGATTTTTGCTTCGCGCAGCATCGCCTCGACGCGTTTCCTCCGGGTGTGGGGGACGAGCAGGATTGCGGTGCCCTTGTTGCCGGCCCGGCCGGTGCGTCCCGAACGGTGCTGGAGCACCTCGGCGTCGCGCGGGATCTCGACATGAATGACAAGGCTCAGCGAGGCGATGTCGATGCCGCGCGCGGCGACGTCGGTGGCGACGCAGATGCGGGCGCGCCCGTCACGCAGAGCGGCGATGGCGCTGTTGCGCTCCTTCTGGGAGTGCTCGCCGGAAAGCGCGACGGCGGCAAAGCCGCGTGCGGTCAGCGCCTCATGAAGCTGGCGGACATTTTCCCGTGTGGCGCAAAAAAGCATCGCCGTCTGCGCCTCGTGAAAGCGCAGGAGGTTGACGACGGCCCGCTCGGTCTCCGAGGGAGCGATGGTGACGGCGCGATATTGGATGTCGGCATGGGCGGCGTCGGCCGAAACCGTCGAAATGCGCAGCATGTCGCGCTGGTAGCGTCTGGCGAGCGCCAGGATCGGCTTGGGCATGGTGGCCGAGAACAGGAGCGTGTTCCGCGCCTCGGGGGTGGCCTCGAGGATCGCCTCGAGATCCTCGCGAAAGCCCATGTCGAGCATTTCGTCGGCCTCGTCGAGCACCACATAGCGGATGCTCCCAAGGTCGAGCGCGCCGCGCCTGATGTGGTCGCAAAGTCGGCCGGGCGTGCCGACAACGATATGGGCGCCGCGCGAGAGCATGCGGCGCTCCTTGGAGGGATCCATGCCACCCACGCAGGTGGCGATCCGCGCGCCGGCCCCGACATAGAGCCAGCCCAGCTCCAAGCTCACCTGCAGGGCAAGCTCCCGGGTCGGCGCCACGACGAGCGCAAGCGGGGCATTGCCGGCGGCGAGCGCGTCTGCGTCCGCGAGCAGGCGCCTGGCCATGGCCAGCCCGAAGGCAACGGTCTTGCCCGACCCGGTCTGCGCCGAAACGATCAGGTCGCGTCCCTCGGCCTCGGGTGCCAGAACGGCCGATTGCACGCCGGTGAGATCGGTATAGCCGCGTGCATTGAGGGCATCGGCAAGGGGGGCGGGGATCGCTTGCATGGGTTTTGGACTTTTCTTTTTCGGCTGCACAGGATGCAGGCGAGGCGTGTGATCGGCTGGCGCGGCTGCCGCGGGGCCCGGATGTCTTTGCTATCGATGGATGAGATAAAGGGGCGGGATCTTGGACCGCCAAATTATCCGCCACGAATGGCGTTGCGCGCCCCTTTAGCACATTTTGCGCCAAAGGCAAAAGCAATCGCGGCCAAAGCCGCGCTGCCCATTGACTCGGCACCTCTCTCATGACAGAACATATAGAGAACAAACGGAGAGGCAGATGACCACCACGATCAACTATCTCGAGTTGTCCAGCACCGATATCGGAGCGAGCAAGGCGTTCTTTTCCGCCGCCTTCGGCTGGGGCTTTACCGATTATGGCCCCTCCTATGCCGCATTCGAGGGGGCCGGGCTCGATGGCGGGGTCGAGCAGGCGCAGGGCACGCCCAGGCCCCCGCTTGCCGTGCTCTTTGCGGATGATCTTGATGCTGCCGAAGCATCTGTGCGCGCAGCCGGCGGAGAGATCACGGTCCAGCAGTTCGATTTTCCGGGCGGGCGGCGGTTCCACTTCCGCGAACCGGGCGGGAACGAGCTTGCGGTCTGGAGCGAAAAAAGGGCCTGAAGGGTCGGCCCCGGTGCAGCCGGGTCAGTTCGAGGCGACGGTGACGTTTGGCTCGACGTCCTGACTCATTAGGGCACGGATCTGGGCGACGGTATTGTCAAAGCTCACGCGGTATTGGGGCGGAAGCGAATTGGCGCGCGGAAGCTTGACGGCGAGCGGGTCGACCGTGTGCCCGTTGATCTTGATCTCGTAGTGAAGATGGGGGCCGGTGGAAACGCCGGTCGAGCCGACATAGCCGATCACCTGGCCCTGGGTCACCCGCGTGCCGGGCGTGATGCCATCGGCAATGGCGGTCATGTGGCCATAGGCAGTGTTGTAGCCATTGGCATGGCGGATTTCGACATAGCGCCCATAGCCCGAGAACCATTGGGCACGCTCGATGACCCCGTCGCCGCCGGCATAGATCGGGGTGCCGGTGCGCGCGGCAAGGTCGACGCCGGTGTGGAGCCGGTAATCGCCAAAGACCGGGTGACGGCGATAGCCATAGCGCGAGCGCAGCGTTCCCCCGCCTTCCAGCGGGCGCCGCAGCAGGAACTGCTTACCGGTCTCCCCGTCGGGATTATAGAAGTCGACGACGCCGTCCTCGGTGCGGAAGCGGAAGAGCTCGCGCACCGTGTTGCCGAGCTTGAGGCTCACATAGAGCAGTTCCTGGTCGCCGGCCTCGGGCGAGCCGGAAAGCAGCATGTCGATGGAGTCGCCAGGCGCAATGCGGCGCGTGAGGTCGAGATCATAGGCGAACATGGCCGCGATCCGGTCGATAATCGCGTCGGGCAGGTCGTGCTTGCGGCCCGTCTCCCAGAGCGAGCGGTAGATCGAGGGGAGATTTGCGAGATTCACCTCTTCGGTGTCTTCCTCGGTGAAGGTGATCGCCGGCGGCTTGAGCGCGAGCACATATTGCCCGCGGTCGGTCAGGGCCACGGTCACCCTGTGGGTGGTGTCGGCATAAATGCTCACCCGATAGGGGATCAGCGTGCTGCTGCCGCGGGTGGGGCCGAGCAGGATGCGCAGCCTGTAACCTTCGGGCAGCACGGTGGCGGGATAGACATTGCCCATGGCGCGGGTCACGGCCGCCACCATCTCCTGGGTGAAGCCGTTGCGGATCAGCGCCTCGGTGAGCGGGGTTTCCTCGCGGATGGTGAAGACGCGCTCGGTCCGCGTCTGGCTCAGGTCGTCCGCCTGACGGGTCTTGGGGAGAACCGTGACGTTTTCGGCAAAGCCCACGATCGGCGCTGTCGCCGCAGGCCCGGTCAATTCACGAAGGCTGCCGCCAAATCCGGCATAGGCAAGAAGCGTGTTCTCGTCTTCGGTATAGGCGCCCTCGACCGACATGCGGACGAACTGGGCGGCGCTCATGTCGGAAATGGCGCGGGGGGGCACGAGATCGAGCGCGAGCGAAGCTGTTCGCACGGTAACCTCGCCTTCGACATCGGCGCCATAGATATCGGTGCTGATGAGATCGGCGCTGCTCGAGATGCGCAGCGGCTCGTTGCGCGCCAAAAGCGCCACGGGATCGTACTCAGGGATATTGTCCGAAAGCGCAGTTGCCGCGGTCGCAAGCGTCGCCTCGATACGGGTAAAGGGCTGGCTGCGGATGCGCGCGACCCCGTCGACCTCTTCACGGATCGAGGCCTCGATCACCTGACGGTCCGAATGGGTGTGGGTAACCGGCTTGGCGCGCCTTGTCTTGGCGAGCAGGGGGCCGGAGGTCTCGGTCGCGATGCGGGCGGAAGGCGCGACGGCGAGAGCTTCATAAGGTGTGGAAAAAGTGTCCTGGCCTTTGAACGAGACCTGCAGCGCTGCTGCCATCAACAAAAAGGAGGTAACCCCGGTAAGGACGGTGCCGGCCAGCCAGGCAAAGTTCAGCTCGCGGCCTTGGGGCAGGGCGCCTTCGGAGGACTTCACCGTCAGGGCCGGCGAATCCTCAAATCCTGTCGCCTTTAGCAAGGCGGCATGGCGGTTGCGCTGCGCTGCGTTCAACTCAATTCCCCCGACCGTCCGGCCGATCCTGTTCGGTCTGCGCGTCAAAGGGATGGACGCGCAGACATGTTATGTCAAGCAATCGAGGTGCAATGGCCCGCATTCCGGTTCTTCCCACCAAAGGGATGAACCGCAAATGCGGCCAAAACTGGGACGTCGTGAGGTGAGAGTGGCGTCTCGCCGGCGCCTGTCAAAAAAGAGTCATTTTCGGCAATTGGCGTGTTGACAGCGCCGAGGGCTCCCCATATAACGCCGGGACTGCAGACGCGGTGGCGCGCTCAGCGCCTAGCGTTGCGACTTCAGGACACGGCGGAACTGGCTGCCCGATCATACCGGGTGCAGGGTCTTGTTCTCCGGCATTCTGATAAAACGCCGTTATCTGGCGTTTGCTATTTGACATTGTTGATTATTTGGAAAGGGAAACGTGGGCTGCGGTATGTGTTCTGGCCCTGGGGCTTTATGTTCTGGGGTTTATTGCGGACAACGACTGACAGGTGCACGTTTTCTATTGAGGTACACTCTTGTTCTCCGGGGTTTTTGACCTTGGGGGATTGGTGTGTGTCCTCGTCAATGTGCATTTTGTGTCAGCTAAGTCTAGGATTTCAAACTTGAGAGTTTGATCCTGGCTCAGAACGAACGCTGGCGGCAGGCTTAACACATGCAAGTCGAACGCGCCCTTCGGGGTGAGTGGCAGACGGGTGAGTAACGCGTGGGAATCTACCCAGTTCTTCGGAATAACTGATGGAAACGTCAGCTAATACCGGATACGCCCTTTTGGGGAAAGATTTATCGGAATTGGATGAGCCCGCGTAAGATTAGCTAGTTGGTGGGGTAATGGCCTACCAAGGCGACGATCTTTAGCTGGTCTGAGAGGATGATCAGCCACACTGGGACTGAGACACGGCCCAGACT
>CAYSBF010000097.1:0-9712 GCA_964429025.1 uncultured Pelagibacterium sp. | reverse complement strand
CGAGTGCACGAACATCGGAGGTGCATCGCGGCTATATGAGCGATGACCTCACGGCTGAAGAGGTCGAGATGATCGATGCCGTCAAGGTGCCACTCGGACCTGTGATGCCGTTTTCCCAGTGGCTGGAGGCGCGGCGCTGAGGGGTGTCGTAGTTATGCGTTCAACCTCGGTGGCAATTGCATGCTTGCGGCGGGAAGGCCCGTGCGGTGCGACGGGCGGATTGGACGCGACGAATTGGGGCGTCGGCATTGGTCAAAAAACTGGGTTGCCGCGTTGCGCCCGAATGCTGTCGGTAGGTGGGTTCACAGCCCAACCTTCTGGAGGACTTTGGGTGTTGCCGAAATCGATTTCTCCCTGTCTGGCGCCGATTTGCGCACCGGGTGACGGATTTTCATGCGACACCCCCGTTACCTCTTCACACCCGGCACATCGCGATTTCCATCTCAAAAATACGCTCGGAAAGGCCGAAGACGGAGATACTGTTGACATTGTCCTTTTCCGCATCGTCACCTCTTTGAGGGTTAGATCTTGAACGGATGAGCATAGGGTTCTGGTGCAAGATTCCTCAGCATTGAGGCCGTGTCCTGGGCGACATCACGGGCAACCGCCGCATTGGCCTTGCGCAGGCGGCGCAGTGCGCCGGTCTTTAGTCCGGCCTTGAGAGCTTCCACCTGTTCTCTGAGCACAAGGCACTGCAGGTCCGCAACGCGCCACTGGCTCTCGTCCTGCACCGCCGCATGGTGGCAAAGCGCAACAATTGAGACCATTTGCTCAATCTGCTGTCCCAACCGCTTCAGCACAATCTGTGCGCCCGTAAGCTCGAGCTGGAACATGATGCTCAGGCGCAGATAGCGCCAGCGAATCTTGCGCAGTTCGCGCTCCGCATAGCGCAAATGGCTCCGAAGCTGTGGAGGAAGCGGCTTGTAGCGCGGGTGGAGAGCCGTCGGCACGAGGCGCTCGATGAGCCTGAGCAGATCGGCAAGGGCGTTCGATGCAATCCATCCGGCAAGCCGGTAGGTCGCCTTGTCAACGGCGAGGCGCGAAATCGCAGCCAGCGAGCGTCCCGGGAAACGCTGGACCTGACGAACGTCCAGACGCAGAATACGCTCTTCGACGGGCAATAGCTCTCCGTTCGGTCCGACATTGGCGACCTGAATCTGCCCAAGAAGCGGAGCGAGATAGCTCTCGACGAAGCGGGAGGTGATGTCGCGCACCATGCCCATGCGGATCATGTCGTCTTCACCCTCGACGATCCCGAAGAGGTGCAAATCGGGGCGCGCGGCATTGACGCGGCTGCCGACGGCAAATGCGCGGCCGCCCAGAACATGCTCGCACGCGCGCATGGAATCCATTGCGGTTTCTGCGGCCGCCGACTTGGTGAGGTCACGCAGTCCGGCCAGGTCGACCTTGGCGGCATCCTGGCTCAAGGCGAGATAGGAAAGTGCCTTGGCCTGAAGCGAGCCTCCGAGCATGCGGCCAATCGCGAGCTGAGGCAGCTCGTGCTTGATAACTGGCCCGCCAACGCCAAGGCGTTCCTTGGCATAGTGGCTGGCATCACGCGCCAGCATCCGCTGGTGTCCCGCAGACATTGCAGCCAACATGCACCGCCCGAGGCGCAGGCTATAGAACAGAACTTCCACACCATCCTCCGGAACGCGATTGGCCGCCGGGATGGGGTAATTGTAGAAATGCAGCCGTGAATTGAAATTCGCCCTGAAAGCGTCCACCCCCGAGGGCCGGCAACGAAACTCCCATCCCGCTTCGGTGGCGTCCACGTCCTGGTCAGGAAGCCTGGTGATGAACAGCCCCAGTTCGCGGCCCGTCTGGCCGATCCGCGCGACAACGGCGATCAGGCTTCCATAGGTCGCGTTGGTGATCCAGAGCTTGTTGCGCGGCCCATCGGCAAACAGTCTGTACTCGCCGCTTTTGCCTTGCTCGACGTAGGCCTGGATCTTCTTGGCATTGACGCCAGTGGCTACTTCGGTGAGGGCAAAGCCCATCAGTTCGCCCCCGGCTAAAAGCGGGAGAAACATCCTGCGCTGTTCGTCATTGCCGTAGCCAAGCAGTGATCCGGCCCCGATCGTCAACTCGCCTGAAATCTCCACGGCCATCGGGCCGAGACCATTGGCGCTCAGCGCCTCTTCGACATGCGCCAGTTGCAGATAGCTTTCCCCGCGGCCACCAAACTCGGTCGGTACCGTCAGGCCATAGGCCCCGGAATTTGCCATGGCCTTGCGAAGTTCAGGCGAGAGCGAGCGGTCCTTGGTGAAAGCGTTTCTCTCTGCCTTTACCTTCAGGGCTGCCTCAACGACGGGGTGGTCCTGCCTCTCAAGCGCGGCGCAAGCACGCCCACCACTTTGCAGCTCGTCCAGAGAAGGCGCAGGGCCGTATATTAGACGCTCGACCAGGCTGCGCTGTGTCGCCGCGAGCTTTTGTTCAACGGCCATTGCCGCAGCGTCCAGCGCGCCGATGTCCTGTGCCGACGCGGTGTCCCCCGCCACTGAAAGCGCAACTGAGGTGGTGGATTGACGTGCAGTCGGGTTGGCCATGTCGGAGCGCTCCAGATACTCGAGGGCGGCAGGTGAAATGGTTATAGTTCATAACTAGATCGGCCCACAATTGGCAGAGAGTCTAATAGGCCGTGCACAGCCGGTGGCTGGCTCATTGTGTTGAGCCCTTCGAGGATTTCTGTCCGACAATCGTAGCGAACAGCGCCGGGGGTGCCGGTCCCAGTTCCGACAGGCAATGCAGACCAACTGTTCTGAGGCGGCGCGACAGCGCTAATGGACAACCAGGTCGCTGGCTGCCTGTCGATAGGTCTTGCGGGCACAGCGCAGCTCGATGAGGCGTATAAGCAGCGTTTCTGAGCGTGCACGCGGGCAGCTCCTGGGCCTGATGAGCGATCCAGAAGACCAGGTTGCCTTCCTCACGGAAACGCCGAAGCCATTTACAGGAAGAACGAACGACCGCCGCCACATATGCTGCAGCTGCGCGTGTCTCGAAGACGTATCGTCAGCGACCCCACCCGTTGTTGGGTCCACTACTCTAATTGCCTAGTCGTGCTGAGCGTCTCCAGGCTTCGCTCCGATGCGATGATCGTCTAAGGAAACGGACCTAAAGGCTGGAGAGTGCGCAATTTGCCCACGGCCGGCCTCTTCCCCATTTTATTTAGAGGAGAGTTCACCAATGCAGTTCAGCGATCCCACACTCATCCGGCAAGCGGCACGCGTTGGTGATCGCTGGATTGACGCCCAGCCCCAGAGCGGCATCGCAGTGACGAATCCCGCAACCGGAGAGGTGATCGGCTATGTGCCCAAATTGGGCGTTGCGGAGACCCGGGAGGCGATCAGCGCCGCTGAGGCTGCGCAAAAGGCTTGGGCTGCCCGTACGGCCAAGGAGCGCTCCGATGTCCTGCGCCGCTGGTTCGAGCTAATCATCGCCAGCAAACACGATCTTGGCCGCATCCTGACCCTCGAGCAGGGCAAGCCGCTCGCCGAGTCGACGGGCGAGGTCGTCTATGGCGCGAGTTTCATCGAGTGGTTCGCGGAAGAAGCGCGCCGCCTCTATGGCGACCTTGTCCCCGGCCACCGGCGCGATACGCGGATCATGGTGATGAAGCAGCCCATCGGGGTGGTGGCAGCGATCACGCCCTGGAACTTCCCGAACGCCATGATCACGCGCAAGGCTGGGCCTGCGCTCGCGGCTGGGTGTGCGATGGTGCTCAAGCCCGCATCGCAGACTCCGTTTTCCGCGATTGCGCTTGCCGTACTGGCCGAGCGTGCCGGGCTACCTGCGGGTCTCTTCAGCGTTGTCACGGGGTCCGCGCGGGAAATTGGCGGGGAAATGACAGCAAATCCCGCCGTGCGCAAGTTGACCTTTACCGGCTCAACTGAAGTGGGCGCCGAACTCTACCGGCAGAGCGCGCCGACAATCAAGAAGCTCGGACTGGAACTGGGAGGCAACGCGCCCTTCATCGTCTTTGACGATGCCGATCTCGACGCGGCAGTTGATGGGGCACTTGTCGCTAAATTCCGAAATAACGGTCAGACCTGTGTCTGCGCGAACCGGCTCTACGTTCAGAACGGCGTCTATGAGGCTTTTGCCGAGAAGCTGGCTAAGGCGGTGGGCAGGCTCAAGACCGGTAATGGCTTTGACGAAGGCGTGGTCCTCGGCCCGCTGATCGATGATGCCGCAGTCGCCAAGGTCGAAGAGCACGTCGCGGACGCGGTGGCCAAGGGCGCGAAGGTTGCGCTCGGCGGCAAGCGCCATATCTTGGGCGGAAACTTCTTTGAGGCGACGGTGCTAACTGGTGTCACGCCGGACATGGCCGTGGCGCAGGAAGAGACTTTTGGTCCGGTCGCGCCGCTCTTTAGCTTTGAGGACGAAGCTGATGTCATCGCCCAGGCCAACGACACCGAGTTCGGCCTTGCATCCTACTTCTATGCCCGCGATCTATCGCGCGTCTGGCGGGTCGCCGAGGTGCTGGAATATGGCATGGTCGGCGTAAATACCGGCCTCATCTCTACTGCCGAGGCGCCGTTTGGCGGCATCAAGTCCTCGGGCCTTGGACGCGAAGGTTCAAAGTACGGTATCGAGGATTTCATCGAGATCAAGTACGTGTGCCTCGGCGGGATCAGCGCCTGAGCTGCGTGGCCGGGTCCCTCCGCCACTAGCAGGGGCGGAGGGCGCTGTCCTCCATAAAAAGAAAAAACTGAGCCGACAAGCGGTGGCTTACCGGCTTAGGGATGGGGAGGGAGACTTCTTGCTAAACTTGGGTTGGAGGAACCTCGACGGCCATGCCGTCGTGCTCAGCTGAAATGATCACCTGACAGCTGAGGCGGCTCCCCTGACGACGTTCTGATGCCGTAAAGGTCAGGAGATCTTCTTCCTGATCCTGCGGCGCGGGCAGAGTGCCAGCGACCGCTTCGTCGATATAGACGTGGCACGTCGCGCAGGATGCGTTGCCGTTACATTCGGCAACAATGCCCCGAAGCCCCGCAGCACGCGCAACTTGCATAAGCGACTGGCCAGGCTCTGCTGCGACCGCGTGGCGCGCACCGTCGGGCGTCTGGAAGTTAATGGTGATCATGCGACATCCCATTCGACATTGAGAGTGAGAAGGCCCCGGAACACCCATCCACCGATGCGGACAGGGTGCTCTGGGTCGAGCCGGAGGTTCTTGAGGCGGCTGAAGAGCTGGGGTACGCCGATTTCGCCAACCTGCTTGCGGGCCACCCAGGTGCCGAGGCAGAAGTGCGGGCCAGAGCCAAACGCCAGATGCGGGCGCTTCTCGCGATTGATGTCGAACGCTTCGCCATTGTCGAAATGACTCTCGTCGCGGCAGGCCGAACCGGCCGAGAGGCCAATGGCCATGCCCGGCTCAAGCTGAATGCCCGAGAGAACGGTCCGCTTGGCCACGCGGCGCGGATAGAGCCCGATTGGTGCGATCCAGCGCACCGCTTCTTCAAACGCCTGCCGCCAGGACACCTCAGCGCGCAGCATCTGTTGATGCTGGCTGGGGTTAGACAGCAGGCCATAGATGAGCGTGCAGGCAGCATCGCGCGGCTCGTTGAGCCCGCCCCCGACGATAACTTTCACATTGGCCCGGATCTGTTCGATTGTGAGCGGCTCTGCTGCATTGATCATCGAAGAGATGACCGAAGGGTCGGTGTCGGCGCGCAGCTCGGGAATGCGCGCATCAATCGCATCATCGATTGCCTTGGACGCGATGCGGCCTTTTTCCCAGACCCGGGGATCGTCGGCGTAGTTGCCAACGGCGTCCATCAGCGACTGGGACCAGACACACAGATCGCGCCAGTCAACATTTGTGAGGCCGAGTACTTCCATGAGGCATCGCGATGCCATGGGGGCCGCAAACTCAGCGAACAGATCGGCTTTGCCGCGCTTTTCGATCCCCGAGATCAGGTCGTCTGCGATCTTTTCGAAGAGTGGTGACCAGTGGTTTGCTACCGTGCCCGGCCGGAACGAGGGTTCGATGACGGTGCGCTCGCGCTTATGGTCCTCGCCATCCTTGCGCATGAGGGTGTGCCCCATCGCCTTGATCTGCAGCGAGCGCGTGTCGAGGGCCGGGAAGGTCTCGAAGTCGCGCTCGATGGCAAGAAGGTCATCCGCGCGCGTCACAAGATGAATGTTGGCAGCGGGAATCCAGGCGACGGGCGCATCACGGCGCAGGCGCCGGTAAATGGGGTACGGGTCATTGTAGAGATCGGCGAGCGTGATGTCATCGACGACAGGCATGGCGATAGCCATCGGGTCCTCCCTGGATCATTGGACGCAGATTGGCGGAACTTGTTCTATTGATCAATTCTGCTATATCAATAAAATATATGAAGAATATCGATATCTTGGAATTGGGCGTCCCGGCCCTTCGTGCGCTCGTGACAATACATTCCGCAGGCTCGCTGAGCCGAGCTGCGTCCGAACTTGGTGTGACGCAATCGACAGTCAGCCACACGCTGGGTCGCCTGCGGCAGGCTTTCGGGGATGAGTTGTTTCTCCGGCACGGGCGCGGCGTGGTGCCGACCGCGCGATGTGACATCATCGTCTCGGGCGTGGCTGAGGTCCTCGAGCAGCTAGCTGTTCTCGCCGAACCGCCCGATTTCGATCCGGCCCGTACGACCCACAGCTTCACCGTTTCGTGCAACTTCTACGAACGCGTGGTGCTACTGCCTTATTTCCTGAAGGCATTTCGCAAGGCGGCACCGAACGCCCGTTTGCGCGTTATCCAATCCAACCTCAGGGGTCACGAGCAGCTGCAGGAGGGGCTTTGCGATATCCTCATTTCGCCACTGCCTGCGGACACTGCCGGTCTCTACCAGAAAGCGCTTCTTGAGGAGCGCTACGCCTGCTTCGTTGATCGCCAGCACCCGTTGGCAACTGCGATGCTGTCGCTCGAGGCTTACGCCAGCGCGCACCACATCGCGGTCAATTACGATGGGGGGTGGCGGCCGTTCTATCGGGCGGCGCTGGATGCGCTGGGGGTCTCGATCACACCAAGGATCGAGCTGCCATCATTCGGCGCCATTGGCAGTATCCTGGAGGGCAGCGACCTCATCCTGACAGCCCCGTCCGCGCTGGCACCGGTTCTTCTGCCAAAGGCGGTGATGCTTGAGGCACCCTTTAAGGCCGAGTTCGAGGTATTCATGTTCTGGCACGCGCGCCAACACGCCTCGCCAGCCAGTGTCTGGCTTCGCGGACTGGTGGCCGAGACCGTGCGCGCTATAAAAGCCCGCGCAGATTGAATGCGGGATCCGCCGCCGTCTCTTTGGGTACCATGGAGCCGTTTGCGAGCAACTTCCTGGCCAGAAGGTGATCGCCGGGCTGGTTGACCGTTTCGACCGCGGCAAGCCGATCGCCGCAATAGCGGAAGACGGCAAGGCGGTCGCCTCCAGTGGGGTCTTGGCGGACGATATCCTCTGTTGGACCGAGGGCGAGACCGGCGATCTGGAGCTTGGCCGACCCTTGCGCCGACCAGAACCACGGAAGGCTCGTGTAAGGCAATGGATGGCCCATGATCCGCGCAGCGAAAGTCTTGCCCTGATCGACTGCGTTCTGGACCGATTCGAGCCGAACCGGGCAGCCATAAACGGGGTCGACATGCTCGGCACAATCGCCAATCGCGGAGTTGTGTGGATCACTGGTGAGCATTGTTTCATCGACAATGATGCCGCGATCAACCGAAAGACCGGCATCCCGCGCCAGCTCCAGATTGGCCACGGCGCCGACTGCAGAAACGAGCAAGTCGGCCTCGATAGCCATGCCGCTGGAAAGCTGAACCCGCCAACCTTCGCCTCTGCGGCATCCGGCGATGATGGAATCCGAAAGCAGTATCCTTGTCCCGTTGTTCGTGTGGAGGTTTAGAAAGTAGGCGGAGGTGGCTGTGGAGACGACGCGGCCCATGAGCTGGGGCGCCGCTTCGATAATGGTGACGTCTTTGCCCTGGGCGCGCAAGAATGCAGCGACCTCAAGACCGATAAACCCGCCGCCAATGATCGCAGCGGAATTGCACGATCCGATGGCGCGCGAAAGCTTACTTGCATCCTCAAGGGTGCGCAGCGTGATCGCATCTTCAAGTCCAGCAACGGGCAGACGACGCGGGCGCGTTCCGGTTGCGATCAGAAGGTGATCGTAGGCAAAGGTCGCGCCCGAGGCCGTTGCGACGCGCTGGGCGCCGCGGTCAATCGACACCGCACGCTTGCCTAGTACCAGCTCGATGTTCTGGTCGGAGTAGAAATTTTCAGGAAAGAGATAGAGGTTTGGTGGGGTACCGCCGCCATACAGCAGCTCCTTGGAGAGCGGCGGGCGCTGGTAGGGCATATGTGGCTCATCACCAATGACGGTGATTGTGCCAGCAAAGCCGGCACGCCGAAGTTCAACAGCGGCGCCGATGCCGGCCTGGCTCGCGCCAATGATCACGATACGATCCATGGTTATCGCTCCAGGCCGGCTTTTGTTATTGCTGCTCGGCTTTCTCGGCCAGCAGAGCCTTCTGCTCGGCGGTCAGCTCGAATGGACGGGCGTAGGACAGGTCCGTCTTGTCCCATTTGCCGACAGACTGGCTGGGGCGCTTGGCCCAAGCAGTGCCGTCAGCTTCAAGGCGCCAATCCATGACCAGGCGGCGCAGGGCGATCTTCCACTCGCCATTGCGCTTTTCGAGGCGGTCGATGTAACGGCCGCCGCCGACATGGACGGTCTTTTCGTCCGGCAGGCGCAGGGCGAAGATTACGTAGCTTTCGGCATGGGCGACGTGCCCGTCGATGTCCACGCTGTGGCAGGTGATGTTGTGGGTATGACTCAGCGTGGTCTTGGCGTGGCCGTCATTGGCAAAGCGGATGAACTCCTTGATGCCGCCGATGAAAGAGCCATGATTATCGATGGCGTCCTCGTGGAAAACACTGGCGATGATGTCGTCGTCGTGACGGTCGATGCCGCGGCAATAGCGGTAGATGCAGTCAAGGATTGCCTGACGGTCTTCGAGGCGCTGGAGGCGCGCGAGCAGTTCTTCGTTGGAAACGGTCAATTGTTTCTCCTCAGGTTGGGATGAGTTCAGAGCACCGCGAAGTAGCGGAACAGTGAGTGGTCGGGGTTGGTGTCGGTGCCGGGCTTGCGAATGCCAGTGCCAACAATCACCGTGCGATTGAGCCAGTCGTGCTGGCCCTTCTCGACACGGAAATAGGGGGTGCAGCGGAAGTATCCGGGGGTTACCGGAGCGGGCTGCCCTTCGATGCGCTTTTGGGGGATCACATAACCCTGGTTGCGAATGTAGATCTTGGCGCCGTCGTCGGCTTCCAGCATGTAGTGCGCGTTGAGTTCCACAACCCCGTCATCGCGGACGTTCGCCCAATCGGCGCCGCCGCCGGGGACCACGACGCCATTGAGACGCGGACCCGAGACGGTGCCGTGTTTGACGGAGACGTAGCCCTGGCTGTCGCCACCGGGCACCGGGAACGTCCAGCGCTTGTCGAAGTAGATGGTGACGTCGAAGACGTGCTGCAGATTGAGGGTGTTACCTAGTTCGTCCATCAGATCAGGCTCCTGAATTGGGGATGACGGGGATCAGCAGGTGGGAATCGTAACTCCCGCCTGTGCGAATGATGTGGTTGCCGCGATTGCGGAGCTCTTCGTGCCGCACCATGGGGACGCCCTGAAGATCGGTTCCGTAGATGTCGGAACCCTTGACGACGACGCGGAG
>CAYSBF010000096.1:0-9771 GCA_964429025.1 uncultured Pelagibacterium sp. | reverse complement strand
CCATCCGCGAAGGCGGCCGCACCGTCGGCGCAGGCGTCGTCTCCAAAATCGTCGCGTAAGCGGGAAGCAATTGAGAGTGCGGTGCGTGGCTAACGCGCACCGCGGTCCTTTTTTCGGGATAGAACGAAGATGAACGGTCAGAACATTCGCATCCGGCTCAAGGCGTTCGATCATCGCGTGCTCGACAATTCGACCCGCGAGATCGTCAACACCGCCAAGCGCACGGGCGCTCAGGTTCGCGGTCCCATTCCGCTTCCTACGCGAATTGACAAATACACCGTCAACCGGTCGCCCCACGTGGACAAGAAGAGCCGCGAGCAGTTCGAAATCCGGACTCACAAGCGTCTTCTCGACATCGTGGATCCGACCCCACAGACGGTCGATGCACTGATGAAGCTCGATCTCGCCGCCGGCGTCGACGTCGAAATCAAGCTCTAAAGACATGAGTTTCTAGCGTTTTTCGCTTCAGTGGGTCCTCTTGGAAAGCAATGACCCGGAAAAACGCCCAAAAGAAAAGGTAACAACCGATGCGTTCTGGATTGATCGCACAGAAGCTGGGAATGACCCGCATCTTCACCGATGACGGCGCTCATGTTCCCGTTACCGTCCTGGCGCTGCAGGGCTGCCAGGTGGTGGGCCAGCGCACGCAGGAGAAGGACGGCTATGTCGCGCTGCAGGTCGGCGCGGGTTCCGTCAAGGTCAAGAATGTGAGCAAGGCACAGCGCGGCCAGTTCGCCGCTGCCAAGGTCGAGCCGAAGCGCAAGATCGTCGAGTTCCGCGTGAGCGCTGACAATCTGATCGACGTCGGGGCCGAGCTTCAGGCTGACCACTTCATCGAAGGCCAGCTTGTCGACGTGACCGGCACCTCGATCGGTAAGGGATTTGCCGGTGCGATGAAGCGTCACAATTTCGGCGGCCTGCGCGCTTCGCATGGTGTGTCGATTTCGCACCGCTCGCACGGTTCGACCGGCGGTCGCCAGGACCCGGGCAAGGTGTTCAAGAACAAGAAGATGGCCGGCCATATGGGCGACGTTCGCGTCACCACCCAAAACGTCAAGGTCGTCAAGACCGATGTCGAGCGCGGGCTTATCATGGTTCAGGGTTCGGTTCCGGGCGCCAAGGGCGGCTGGATCCAGATCCGCGACGCCGTCAAGAAGCCGCTTCCTGAAGGTGTTGCACGCCCTGGTTCGTTCAAGGCTCCGGCTGCTGCCAATGGGGAGAGTGCATAATGGAACTCCAGGTCACAACCCTCGAGGGCAAGGCCGCGGGCAAGGTCACGCTCGATGACGCCGTATTCGGCCTCGAGCCCCGCGCCGACCTCATCCAGCGCATGGTCCGCTACCAGCTTCTGAAGCGGATGGCGGGCACACATGACGTCAAGAATCGCGGCGAGGTCAACAAGACCGGCAAGAAGTTCGGCCGTCAGAAGGGTGGCGGCGGTGCGCGTCACGGTTCGCGCCGCGCGAACATCTTCCGTGGCGGCGGCCGTGCGTTCGGCCCGACCCCGCGCAGCCACGCGATCGAGCTTCCCAAGAAGGTCCGCGCGCTGGCGCTCAAGCATGCGCTTTCGGCAAAGGCCAAGGCTGGCGATATCGTCATCCTGGACAGCGCCGTTGCAAGCGAGCCCAAGACCGCGGCCCTCAAGGTGGCGTTCGGCAAGCTCGGTTTTGCCAATGCGCTGATCATCGGCGGTGCAGAACTCGACCGGAATTTCGCGCTTGCTGCGCGCAACATTCCGCAGATCGACGTTCTGCCGGCCCAGGGCATCAACGTTTATGACATTCTGCGCCGCGAAAAGCTGGTCCTGACCAAGGACGCGCTCGCTGCGCTGGAGGGCCGGTTCCAATGAGCGCGCTCAAGGCATACGACATCATCCGCAACCCCGTCGTGACCGAAAAGTCCACGATGGCTTCGGAAAACAACCAGGTCGTTTTCGACGTGGCGATCGACGCAACCAAGACCGACATCAAGGCCGCCGTCGAGCAGCTTTTCTCGGTCAAGGTGAAGGCCGTCAACACGATCGTGCGCAAGGGCAAGGTCAAGCGGTTCCGCAACTTCCTTGGCAAGCGCAAGGACGTGAAGAAGGCCATCGTCACCCTCGTCGACGGCCAGACCATCGACATCTCGACCGGTCTTTGAGGCTAGGGAAGAAGAACAATGGCTTTGAAGCAATATAATCCGACCTCGCCGGGCCGCCGCCAGCTCGTTGGCATCGACCGGTCCGAACTTTGGAACGGGGCGCCGGTCAAGAAGCTGACCGAGGGTCTGACCAAATCGGGTGGCCGCAACAACCGTGGCCGCGTGACCGCGTTTGCGCGTGGTGGCGGACATAAGCGCCGCTACCGCCTGGTCGATTTCAAGCGCACCAAGTTCGACGTCGTCGGCACTGTCGAGCGCCTGGAATACGATCCCAACCGAACCGCGTTCATTGCGCTGATCAATTACGAAGACGGCGAGCAGGCCTACATTCTTGCGCCGCAGCGGCTTGCTGCGGGTGACAAGGTCGTCTCCTCGCTCAATGCGGTTGACGTCAAGCCCGGCAATGCGATGCCGCTCGAGAAGATGCCGGTGGGCACGATCGTCCACAACATCGAACTCAAGCCGCGCAAGGGTGGCCAGGTGGCCCGTTCGGCCGGTGGCTATGCGCAGTATGTCGGGCGCGACGCGGGTTGGGCGATCCTTCGCCTCAATTCAGGTGAGCAGCGCCTCGTTCACGGCTCGTGCCTTGCAACGGTCGGCTCGGTTTCGAACCCGGACCACTCGAACACGAGCCTGGGCAAGGCCGGCCGCAGCCGCTGGCTGGGTAAGCGTCCGAACGTTCGCGGTGTCGCGATGAACCCGGTCGACCACCCGCATGGTGGTGGTGAGGGCCGTACTTCGGGTGGCCGTCATCCGGTGACCCCGTGGGGCAAGCCGACTAAGGGCAAGCGCACCCGCACCAACAAGGCGACGGACAAGTTCATCGTCCGCTCGCGGCACCTCAAGAAGGGCAGGTAAGAGCCATGGCACGTTCCGTCTGGAAAGGCCCGTTTGTCGACGGGTATCTGCTGAAGAAGGCAGACAAGGTCCGGGAATCGGGCCGCAACGAAGTGATCAAGATCTGGAGCCGCCGTTCCACGATCCTGCCGCAGTTCGTTGGCCTGACCTTCGGCGTCTACAATGGTCAGAAGCATGTTCCGGTCTCGGTGACCGAGGAGATGATCGGCCACAAGTTCGGTGAATTTTCGCCCACGCGCACCTATTACGGGCACGCGGCCGACAAGAAGGCGAAGAGGAAGTAATTATGGGCAAGCAGAAGAACGAACGCGCGCTCAAGGACAACGAGGCCAAGGCCGTCCTGCGTATGGTTCGTACCAGCCCGCAGAAGCTGAACCTGGTCGCCGCGCAGATTCGCGGCAAGAAGGTCGACAAGGCTCTGGCCGAGCTCGAATTCTCGCGCAAGCGGATTTCGGAATCGGTCAAGAAGACCCTTGAGAGCGCCATCGCGAATGCCGAGAACAATCACGGTCTCGACACGGATTCGCTGGTGGTTGCCGAGGCTTTTGTTGGCAAGGCGCTGGTGATGAAGCGGTTCCATGCTCGTGCCCGCGGTCGCGGGGCGCGCATCGAGAAGCCGTTCTCGCACCTGACCATTGTTGTCCGTGAAGTCGAGGAGGCCGTCTGATGGGCCAGAAAGTCAATCCGATCGGGCTTCGGCTCGGCATCAACCGGACCTGGGATTCCCGCTGGTACGCCGGCAAGGGCGAGTATGGCTCGCTTCTGCAGGAAGATCTCAAGATCCGCGAAATGCTCGAGGAAGACCTCAAGCAGGCCGCGGTTTCCAAGATCGTCATCGAGCGCCCGCACCGTAAATGCCGCATCACGATTCACTCGGCCCGTCCGGGTATCGTCATTGGCAAGAAGGGCGCGGACATCGAGAAGATCCGGGCCAAGGTCAAGAAGTACACAAACTCGGAAGTGCACATCAACATCGTTGAAGTGCGCAAGCCGGAAACCGACGCGACGCTGGTTGCGCAGGGCATTGCCCAGCAGCTCGAACGCCGTGTGGCGTTCCGCCGGGCCATGAAGCGCGCCGTGCAGACGGCAATGCGCATGGGCGCCCAGGGCATCCGCGTCAATGTTGGCGGCCGTCTCGGCGGTGCGGATATCGCACGCACTGAGTGGTACCGCGAAGGCCGCGTTCCGCTCCACACGCTGCGCGCGGACGTGGATTACGGTGTCGCCGAAGCCTCCACGACCTACGGGATCATCGGGATCAAGGTCTGGATCTTCAAGGGCGAGATCATGGAACACGATCCGATGGCACACGAGCGCCGCGCCACTGAAGGCAGTGGCGATGGTGGCGGGCAGGGCCGTCGCGGTCCGGCTGCAAGCTGATAGGAAGACTTAGAAATGCTGCAACCGAAGCGTACAAAGTTCCGCAAGGCCCACAAGGGCCGGATCCACGGCGTCGCCAAGGGCGGCTTCGAACTCAATTTTGGCGAATATGGCTTGAAGGCTCAGGAACCTGAGCGTATAACCGCCCGCCAGATCGAGGCAGCCCGCCGCGCGATGACTCGTTACATGAAGCGCGCTGGTCGTGTGTGGATCCGGATTTTCCCGGATGTGCCTGTGTCGTCCAAGCCGACTGAAGTCCGTATGGGTAAGGGCAAGGGTGCTCCCGAATATTGGGCAGCCCGTGTCAAGCCCGGCCGGATCATGTTCGAGATCGACGGCGTGAGTGAAGAAGTTGCGCGTGAAGCTCTGCGTCTTGCGGCCATGAAGCTGCCGGTCAAGACGCGGTTCGTCAGCCGCATTGCAGATTAAGGACGTATAGCGATGGCCAAGCCGAGCGACGTTAGGGCAAAGACGGTTGACGAACTCAAGACAGAGCTCGTCAACCTCAAGAAAGAGCAGTTCAATCTGCGTTTCCAGCGCGCCACCCAGCAGCTGGAAAATACCGCGCAGGTGCGCAAGGTCCGCCGCGAGATCGCGCGCGTCAAGACCGTGCTCGCCGAGAAGACCGCGGCAGCGAAGTAAGGAGACCGAGATGCCCAAGCGTATTCTGCAGGGGACCGTGGTCTCCGACAAGAACGACAAGACGGTCGTTGTGAGCGTGGAGCGCCGCTTCACCCACCCGATCCTGAAGAAGACGGTGCGCCGTTCCAAGAAGTACCACGCTCACGACGAGTCCAACTCGGCCAAGGTGGGTGATGTGGTGCAGATCCAGGAAACCGCGCCGATCTCGAAGAACAAGCGTTGGACCCTCGTTACGCAGGCCTAGCCGGACGCGGAACGCTTCTCACGATTAAAGAAGGCAATCAGTCATGATTCAGATGCAAACAAATCTCGACGTGGCCGACAATTCCGGCGCCCGTCGTGTTATGTGCATCAAGGTGCTCGGCGGTTCGCATCGCAAGTATGCGTCCGTTGGCGACATCATCGTGGTGTCGGTCAAGGATGCCATTCCGCGCGGCCGCGTCAAGAAGGGCCAGGTGATGAAGGCCGTCGTGGTGCGTACCGCTTCGGATATCCGCCGTCCCGACGGCACCGTGATCCGTTTCGACCGCAACGCGGCAGTGATCATCAACAACAACAAGGAACCGATCGGCACCCGTATCTTCGGCCCGGTTCCGCGTGAGCTGCGTGCGAAAAATCACATGAAGATCATTTCGCTCGCACCGGAGGTGCTGTAATGGCTGCCAAGATCAAAAAGGGTGACAAGGTCATCGTTCTGACTGGCAAGGACAAGGGCAAGACCGGCACGGTGACCCAGGTCATTCCGTCCGAGACCCGCGCGATCGTCCAGGGCGTCAACCTCGTCCGCCGTCACACCAAGCAGACCGCGAGCCGGGATGCGGGCATCTACACCAAGGAAGCCCCGATCCACCTGAGCAATATCGCTCTGCTCGATGCCAAGGAAAACAAGCCGACCCGCGTCGGCTTCAAGATCGAAGACGGCGTGAAGAAGCGCGTCGCAAAGCGTTCCGGAGAAGTGATCGATGGCTGAGACCTACATTCCGCGCCTGCGCACGCATTATGACGATGTGGTGCGCGCCGGTCTCGTCGAGACCTTCAACTATGCCAACCCCATGGAAGTGCCCAAGCTCGAGAAGGTGGTCATCAACATGGGTGTCGGTGAGGCTGTTGCCGACTCCAAGAAGGTGAAGGCAGCGCTTGCGGATCTCGAGAAGATCGCCGGCCAGAAGCCGGTCGTGACCCATGCGCGCAAGTCGATCGCGGGCTTCAAGGTCCGTGAGGGCATGGCGCTCGGCGTCAAGGTTACGCTGCGCCGCGCCCGCATGTATGAATTCGTGGACCGTCTCGTGAACGTGGCCCTGCCGCGCGTGCGTGACTTCCGTGGGCTGAACCCCAAGAGCTTCGATGGCCGCGGCAATTTTGCCATGGGCATCAAGGAGCACATTGTGTTTCCCGAGATCAACTATGACCAGATCGACCAGGTCTGGGGCATGGACGTGATCGTCTGCACGACCGCAAAGACCGACGACGAAGCGCGCGCGCTTCTCAAGGCTTTCAATTTCCCGTTCCGGCAGTAGGCCGGGGCAGGGAAGAGAGACGAAAGAGAGAACTGGATGGCTAAGACTAGCTCCATCGAAAAGAACAAGCGCCGCGCAAAGCTCGCAAAGCAGTATGCGGAGAAGCGCGCCGCGCTCAAGGCAAAGGCCAAGGACGAGAGCCTCTCGTTCGAGGAACGTTTCGCCGCGCAGCTCAAGCTCGCAGAACTGCCGCGCAACGCGTCCCCGGTTCGCGTGCGCAATCGCTGCGAAGTGTCGGGCCGTCCGCGTGGATATTATCGCAAGCTCAAGCTCAGCCGCATTGCGCTGCGTGAACTTGGCTCGATGGGCAAGATCCCGGGCATGGTCAAGTCGAGCTGGTAAGGAAGAACTATCATGACGCTCACCGATCCTCTTGGCGATATGCTGACCCGCATCCGTAACGCGCAGCTGCGCCGTCGCGATGTCGTCCGTACCCCGGCTTCGACGCTGCGCGCGCACGTTCTGGATGTGCTCAAGGCTGAAGGCTATATCCGCGGCTACAACGAAGTCGCCGGCGAGAACGGTCTTCCCGAGTTCCACATCGAACTCAAATATTCGGAAAACCAGCCGGCCATCCGCGAGCTGCAGAGGGTGTCCAAGCCCGGCCGCCGGGTTTACGCATCCGTCAAGAATATTCCCGTCGTCGGCAACGGCCTGGGTGTTTCGATCCTGTCCACCCCCAAGGGTGTGATGGCCGATCACAAGGCACGTGCTGAAAATGTTGGCGGTGAGGTCCTCTGCCGCGTCTTCTAAGGCGCGATGAGGAGACCCCACCAACTAGGAGAAGGCAAAGAAAAATGTCGCGTATTGGCAAGAAGCCGGTAGCACCGGTCAGCGGCGTGACGGTCACGGTCGATGGCCAGAAGGTCACCGCCAAGGGTTCCAAGGGTGAGCTCTCGGTTGTGCTCGTCGATGCCGTCAAGCCCGAGATGACCGACGAGGGCGTCGTCATCACGCCGGTCAATGACAGCCGCGAAGCGCGTTCGGCCTGGGGGCTGTCGCGTTCGCTCGTCCAGAACATCGTGACGGGCGTTTCGACCGGATTCGAGAAGAAGCTGGCGATCACCGGCGTTGGTTATCGCGCCCAGATGCAGGGTTCTGACCTCAAGCTCTCGCTCGGGTTCAGCCATGAGGTGATCTACAAGGCGCCGGACGGGATCCAGCTTGCCGCACCGACCCAGACGGAAATCGTCATCACGGGCATCGACAAGCAGCAGGTGGGCCAGGTTGCCGCCAATATCCGCGAGTTCCGCCCGCCGGAGCCCTACAAGGGCAAGGGCGTGCGCTACGCCGACGAGTACATCTTCCGCAAGGAAGGCAAGAAGAAGTAAGGATTGGTCGATATGGCTAAGCTTTCTGGTATTGAACGCCGCAAGGCGCGTGTTCGTCGGACCCTCCGGGCCCGTGCCAACGGCCGTCCGCGCCTGTCGGTCTTCCGTTCGGACAAGAACATCTACGCACAGGTCATCGACGACGCGCAGGGCGTGACGCTTGCGTCTGCGTCCTCGCTCGACAAGACCCTCAAGATCAAGAATGGCGGCAACGCGTCCGCCGCTGCCGAGGTGGGCAAGGCTCTGGCCGAGCGTGCCAAGAAGGCAGGGGTCTCCGAGGTCGTCTTCGATCGCGGTGCCTATCTTTTCCATGGCCGGGTCAAGGCCCTGGCCGATGCCGCCCGCGAGGGCGGGCTGAGCTTCTAAAGCTCGGTTAAACCACAGTTACGAAGAGCTGGTTGAACGATGAGAGACATTCAAGAGCGCGATAGCGAGTTTGTGGATCGCCTGGTGCACATCAATCGTGTCGCCAAGGTGGTTAAGGGCGGCCGGCGGTTCGGATTTGCTGCGCTCGTTGTCGTGGGTGATCAGAAGGGCCGCGTTGGCTTCGGTCACGGCAAGGCACGCGAAGTGCCGGAAGCCATCCGCAAGGCGACCGAGCAGGCCAAGCGCCAGATGATCCGTGTTCCGCTGCGCGAAGCCCGGACCCTGCACCACGACGTCTCCGGCCGTCACGGCGCGGGCAAGGTGCTGCTGCGTGCGGCGCCTGCCGGTACCGGCATCATCGCTGGCGGCCCGATGCGCGCCGTGTTCGAAACGCTGGGCATCAACGATCTCGTCGCCAAGTCGCAGGGCTCCGCGAACCCCTACAACATGGTTCGCGCGACCTTCGATGCGCTCAAGAATGTTGACAGCCCCCGTTCGGTTGCTGCCCGTCGCGGCATCAAGGTATCCGAACTTCAGGCGCGCCGCGGCGAAGCCGCCGTCGACGCCTGATAGCGGGGACCGAGGAGAACGACAATGGCCAAGAAGTCGACCATCACCGTTGAGCAGATCGGTTCGCCGATCCGCCGCGAAGGCGACCAGCGGGCGACGCTTGTGGGGCTGGGGCTCAACAAGCTGCGCCGCCGCCGCGAGCTCGAAGATACGCCTGCCGTGCGCGGCATGATCAGCAAGGTCGCTCACCTCGTCCGCATCGTGGACGAGAAGTAAGAGGGATTTGGGAACTATGAAACTCAATCAGATCGCCGACAAGCCGGGCGCGAACAAGGCCAGGGTCCGTGTGGGCCGTGGCATCGGTTCGGGTCTCGGCAAGACCGGTGGCCGTGGCGTCAAGGGCCAGAAGTCCCGCTCGGGCGTTGCCATCAACGTGTTCGAAGGCGGGCAGTTGCCGCTTCTCATGCGTATGCCCAAGCGCGGCTTCAACAATCCCTTCGCCAAGAAGTGGAATGCCGTGCGCCTCGATCGCATCCAGACCTATATCGACAGCGGCAAGCTCGATGCCAAGGGCGTCGTCGATGCGGAAGCGCTCGTCAAGGCCGGTGTCATCCGTCGCGCCAAGGACGGCGTGCGCCTCATCAATGGGGGCGAGTTCAAGGCCAAGAAGGTGACCTTCAAGGTCAATCACGCGTCGGCCGGTGCCGTTGCAGCCATTGAAGCTGCCGGCGGCAAGGTCGAGGTGATCGGCGCACCTGCCAACGCCGAATAATATTGCGACTTCGGAGCGCGCCCGCTGCAATCGTTCCCATACGGGGATTGCATGAGGGCGCGCTCTGACTATATCAGAGCTTTCGTTTCTGCTCGGGCCCATCGCGGCCCGTTCGTTTGCTCAAAGAGCGATTAGAGGGAGCCGTCATGGCGTCTGCAGCCGAGCAACTGGCCCGTAACCTGAGCTTCTCGACCTTCTCCAAGGCCAAGGACCTGCAAAAGCGCATCCTGTTCACGCTCGGCGCGCTGCTCGTCTA
>CAYSBF010000095.1:2042-9873 GCA_964429025.1 uncultured Pelagibacterium sp. | reverse complement strand
TGGCGCTGGGAGTCATTGAAATAGGCCGGAACGGTGATCACCGCCTGGGTGACAGTCTCGCCGAGATAGGCTTCGGCGGTTTCCTTCATCTTGGTGAGGATCATCGCCGAAATTTCAGAAGGCGAGGATTTCTTGCCATCGACCTCGACCCAGGCATCGCCATTGTCGGCCTTGACGATCTTGTAGGGCACCAGCCCCTTGTCCTTTTCGACCATCGGGTCGTCGAACCGGCGCCCGATCAGGCGCTTGACCGCAAATAGCGTGCCTTCGGGATTGGTCACCGCCTGGCGCTTTGCCGGCTGGCCCACAAGCCGTTCCCCATCGGAGGTGAACGCAACCATGGACGGCGTCGTGCGCGCGCCTTCGGCGTTTTCGATCACCTTGGGATTTTTGCCGTCCATGACGGCGACGCACGAATTGGTCGTGCCCAAATCGATACCGATTACCTTAGCCATAACATGCCTCTCTTTTGCGAGCGGACCCCTGGATTTGGCCTCGCCCATCTTTCCGCGCCCAATTTTTGCAGCATCGCGTGGGATGAAACGGGACCGGGCCCCTCTATAGGTGCGCTGGTCTTCTGCCCGTCGCCGGGCTTGGCTGGCTATATAAGGAGGTGGTCTTTGCCCTTCAAGCGCGCACCCTCCATTGCCTTGCCTCTTTTTCTCCGCCCGGCGCCTCTGGTTCTGATGTGCCTGAACTTACGGTATAAAGCCCGCCGACCCGGCGGGCTTTCTGGTTCACGCGGTCTTGTCGACCCCTTCATCGGGTGCGCTGGCCTCAGCCGGCTCGGCTTGGCCCTGCGCCTCCGAGGGCCCGTTGCGCTTGGGCCCGCCCTTGGCGACCCCGACCATGGCAGGACGCAGGACCCGCTCGCCAATGGCAAATCCCGCCTGAACCACCTGGACGACCGTCCCCTCGGGCACGGAAGAATCGGGCACCTCGAACATTGCCTGATGGCGGTGGGGATCGAATTTTTCGCCCTGCGCCTCGATCTGCACCACGCCATGCTTTTGCAAAAGCCGCTGCATCTCGCGCTCGGTCATCTCGATCCCCTCGATCAGGGATTTGAGCGTGCCGTCCGCTGTCTCGCGCGCCTGGGCCGGAATGACCATCAGCGCGCGCGAAAGATTGTCGGTTGCAACCAGCATGTCGCGGGCAAAACCGGCAATGGCATAGGAGCGCGTATCGGCGATCTCGCGTTCGGTGCGCTTGCGCAGATTTTCCATTTCGGCGGCCATGCGCAGCACCTTGTCGCGCAATTCGGCATTTTCGGCCTCGGCCGCGGCCAAAAGCTCCTCGCTCGTCGGCGTGCGGGCCTCGCCCATCTCTTCGGCGCCGGCCTCGGGGCTCTCGCCGGCCATGTCCATGGGTTCTTGGTCGTTGGTCATCATCGAGGTTTTCAACGCTGTTAGGAAAGGGAGTTGTCCCGCCATATCGGCCAGCGGGCGATGGAATTCAACCCCCGGGGGCCGGAGTGGCGCTACTTCCTGCCGATGAGCCGCGACACCACATGCGCAGTATAATCGACAACGGGAACGATGCGCGCATAGTTCAATCGCGTCGGCCCGATAACGCCCAGAACCCCGACCACCTTGTTGCTCGAATCCTTGTAGGGCGAAAGAACGACCGAGGAGCCCGAGAGCGAGAAGAGCTTGTTTTCCGATCCGATGAAGATGCGCACCCCTTGCGCGGTTTCCGCATCGTTCAAAAGCTCGATCAGCCCTTTTTTGGATTCGATCTCGTCGAAAAGCTGGCGCACCCGCGCAAGGTCTTCGGACGCCATGGCATCATCGATCAGATTGGCGCGGCCGCGAACAATCAGCGTCGGCGGTCCGGCCTCCGCCTCGATCATGGTGGCAAGCCCCGAATCGATGAGCCGCTGGGTGATCTCGTCGAGCTCGCGCGCCTGTTTTTCGCTCTGGGTCCGCACGGCTTCGCGCGCCTGTTTGAGCGTCTTGCCCACGACGTGATGGGCAAGATAATTCGATGCCTGCTGCAGCGCGCTCGCCGTCAATCCCGGCGGCAGCGCAATGATGCGGTTTTCGACCTGCCCATCCTCGCCCACAAGGATCGCCATTGCCCGCTCGGCGTCGAGCCGGACGAACTCGATGTGCTTTAGCACCATATCGGCCTTGGCCGCGATGACGAGACCCGCGCCATGGGAAAGCCCAGACAAAAGGGCGCTGGCTTCGTTGAGCAGCTCCTCGACATTGCCTGCCCGTGCGCCGCTCTCGATATTGCGGGCGATCTGGTTGCGCTCGGCCTCGTCCATCGCGCCGACTTCGAGCATGGCATCGACGAAAAATCTCAGCCCCTCCTGGGTCGGGGCACGCCCGGCCGAAGTGTGCGGGGCGGCAATCAGCCCGAGCTCCTCGAGATCGGCCATGACATTGCGCACCGAGGCGGGCGAAAGCTGCATGTCGAGCATCTTGGAGATCGCCCGGCTGCCCACCGGTTCGCCGGTCTCGATATAGCGTTCGACCAGACGGCGGAAAATATCCTGGCTGCGCGCCGAGAGCGTTTCGAGAAATTCCGACGATTTAGGGCCGGGCCTGTGCATATTCACCATTTAGGAGAAAACAATATTTCCGCCAAGAGGAGCGCGCTTGTTCGCGCGGGGTGGAGGCGTTAAGACCCGTTTAACCACGATCGGGAAGGCTGCCGGCAAAACCTCCAAAGGATTTTGCGGCCGGGCAGCGGCAGGACAAGGAAAAGGTAGGCATTTTGATGCGGCCAAGCGGACGCGCTTTCGACCAGTTGCGCGAAGTCACCCTCACCCCCGGCGCGGCCCCCCAGGCCGAGGGCTCCTGTCTTGTCGCCTTCGGCCATACGCGGGTGCTGTGCACCGCAACGGTCGAGACGGGCGTGCCTTCCTGGCGGCGCGGCATGGGGCTCGGCTGGGTGACGGCCGAATATGGCATGCTGCCGCGCGCCACCGGCACCCGCACGCGGCGCGAGGCCGCCGCCGGCAAGCAATCGGGCCGTACCCAGGAAATCCAGCGCCTTATCGGGCGCTCCCTGCGCGCCGTGGTCGACATGGCAAAATTGGGCGAAAACCAGATCATCCTTGACTGCGACGTGCTCGAAGCCGATGGCGGCACGCGCACCGCATCGATCACCGGCGCTTTCGTTGCGTTGCGGCAGGCTATCGACTGGATGGCCGAGCGCGAGCTTTTGAAGGCCGACCCCATCCGCGATCATGTGGCGGCAATCTCCTGCGGTCTCTATCGTGGTACTCCCGTGCTTGATCTCGATTATCTCGAGGACAGCGAGGCCGAAACCGATGCCAATTTCGTCCTCACCGGTTCAGGCAGCTTTGTCGAAATCCAAGGCACCGCCGAGGGTGAGCCTTTTTCGGCCCAGCAATTTGCACAACTGACCGCGCTGGCGCAAAAGGGCATTGGCGAGCTGGTCGCGCTCCAGACCGCAGCGCTGGAGAAAAACAAATGAGCGGTTTAAGGCTCAAGCGCGGCGATCGGCTCGTGCTTGCCACCCATAACAGGGGCAAGCTCGCTGAATTTCAGGACATGCTCAAGGATTTCGGGCTCGATATCGTCTCGGCCGGCGATCTGGGCCTGCCCGAGCCCGAGGAGACCGGAACGAGCTTTATCGAAAACGCAAGGCTCAAGGCCCACGCAGCCGCAAGGGTGACGGGCGAGATCGCGCTATCGGACGATTCGGGGATTTCGGTTGATGCCCTCGATGGCGCGCCCGGCGTCTATACCGCCGACTGGGCCGGGGTGCCGCGCGATTTTTCAAAGGCCATGCAGAAGGTCGAGGAACTTTTGCGCGAAAAGGACGCGACCGGACCAGGCCAGCGCCGCGCCCAGTTCAATGCCGTCCTCTGCCTTGCCCATCCCGACGGCCGCGACATGATCTTTGAGGGCATCTGCCCCGGCACGCTGGTCTGGCCCCCGCGTGGCGAGCAGGGCCACGGCTATGATCCCATGTTCCTGCCCGATGGCCATAAAATCACCTTTGGAGAGATGAGTGCGGGGGAAAAGCACGCCTGGGCGCCGGGCAGGGAAGGTCTTTCCCATCGCGCACGCGCCTTTGCCAAATTCGTAAGGGAAGCCCTTTGAGCGCCAACAACGCCTTCGGTGTCTATGTCCATTGGCCTTTCTGCGCGGCCAAATGCCCCTATTGCGACTTCAACTCCCACGTCCATCACGGCGCGTTCGATGAAGAAAGCTTTGTAAGCGCTTATGTGAAGGAGATCGAAGCGACCGCAAGACGCGCGCCGGGGCGGCTGGTCAATTCGATCTTTTTCGGGGGCGGCACACCCTCGCTGATGAACCCGAGATCGACCGCCGCCATTCTCGATGCCATCGCCGGAAACTGGCAGATCGCCGATGATGCCGAGGTCACGCTCGAAGCCAATCCGACATCGGTCGAGGCCAACCGCTTCCGGGGCTATCGCGAGGCCGGGGTCAACCGGGTGTCGCTGGGCGTGCAGTCGTTGCGCCCCGAGCCGCTGGCGCGTTTGGGGCGGCTCCATTCGGTCGAGGATGCGGTGGCCGCCGTCCGGCTCGCCCAATCGATTTTCGAGCGCTCGAGTTTCGACATCATCTATGCCCGCCCCGAGCAGAGCCTTGAGGATTGGGATGACGAGCTGACCGATGCGCTGGCGCTTTCGGACGGACATCTCTCGCTCTACCAGCTCACCATCGAGCAGGGCACCCGCTATTTCGATCTCTTTCATGCCGGTAAGCTCAAGATGCCCTCCGAGGACCTGTCCGCGGACATGTTCGAGCTGACCCAGGAGCGCACAGCCTCCTACGGGCTTCCCGCCTATGAGATTTCCAATCACGCCCGGCCCGGCCAGGAAAGCCGCCACAATCTTCTCTACTGGCGCTATGGCGAATATGCCGGGATCGGCCCGGGCGCCCATGGGCGGCTCCTGATCGGCGGGGTGCGCCACGCCACCGCCACGGAAAAAATGCCCTTCAGATGGTGGGAAAAGGTGATCGAGACCGGAGAGGGGCTCGTCAATGACGACCACCTCACCTGGGACGAAGAGGGCGATGAATATCTCGTCATGGGGCTAAGGCTCAGGGAGGGGATTGACCCGGCCCGTTATCAGGCCCTCGCCCGGCGGCCGCTGACTGCGGTCCAGATCGCCCACCTGACCGATATCGGATTTATCGAAACCCTCCCCAATGGGCGGCTGCGGGTTACCGAAAAGGGCTGGCCGGTGCTCGATGCGGTGGTGGCCGACCTTGCGGCTTGAAGCGTTCGAGGTTTGTCCGGCCCATCCACCTACTCAATCGCTTCCCCGGCCTTGAGCCGGGGGCCATGCATCGACACCCTTTGCGGTGGATGGTTCGCTGTGGGTCCCGGCTCGAGGCCGGGACAGCGAAGGAAGAAAGTGGGTCGGTTCACTCAAATTCGACCGCGTTCAATAAGCCCGCTGCACCAGGCTCGCCCCCATCGGCGGAATGGCGGCACCGGACGATGCCGCACCGGAAGCCTGCCGCGTGATCCCGCCCAGCTGCACAGGATCGGCGATCTCGGCGCCCTGAGGCGTTACCCGGTTGATGACGAGCCCATATTCGCTGCGCCCGTCATGGTGGAAGCGGAAAACCCCGTCGCGCCCGTTGAACCCGTTGGGCGAAAGCAGCACCTGCGGCCCGAAGCGCGGCGCGGCCTGGGCAAGGGCCGAATTGTTGGCGAGCAGCACCGCCGTATAGGCGATGGTCGAAAGCTGATGCGGCTCGGCACCGAACCGCTCGCGATATTGCGGCGCGATCGCGGCCAGACCAGATGGGTCGATCGCGGGGAAATGGGCGCCGGCAAGGAAGGGTTGCCCGCTGATCGCGCGGTCCCCGGCCCAGTCGCTCGAGCCGAGGATGGTCAGCCGCTCGCGCGGAACCTCAGCTGCGCCAAGAAGAATGCCGAAACTGGGGGCGGTGGCGCGGTCGGGGAGGAACAGCGTGTCGATCTGCCTGGCCATCAATTGCGGGATGAGTTGCTCGATCATCTGGCGCGCCTGGGCTTCCCCTGCAAACGAAAAGACGCCGCGCACGCCCATCCCCAATTCGCTGGCGGCGCGTTGAAAGGCCGCGCCCATCACCTCGCCATATCCATTAGCCGGCACCAGCGCCGCTGCCGATTGCCGCCCTTGCGCGCGTGCAAAGGACAGTGCCCGCATCGCTTCGGCCTCGGGCAGCACCGAGAGCAGATAGAGCCCCGGCCGGGCGATCGAGGCCGTATTTGAAAACCCGATCAGCGGGATAGTGGCGGCCAGCGCCACCTCGCCTGCCGCCGCGACCGCTCCGGCGCGCAGCGGGCCCAGTATCAGCGCGGCCCCTTCGCTGACCGCCTGTTGCGCGGCCGCGCGGGCGCGCGCCTCGTCCTGCCCTGAATCCTTGAGGACGATATGGATATTGTGGGCCCCGGAACGTGCGGCAAAATCCATAGCCAGCCGCGCGCCATTCGCCATGGCGCGGCCGACATTGGCGGCGTTTCCCGTGCCCGAAAGCGGCAGCAATAGCGCGACCCGCACCGGACCGTTGCCGATGATCTCGCCCTGGGCCGGTGCCATCGGAGTGCCAGCCGTGGGTTGGGCATTGGGGGGCGCAAAATCGAGCCCGCGCGGCAGACCGAATTCCGAAGTTGGCGAGCAGGCCGCCGCAAACAGCACCACCGCCGCCATAAACAGGCGGGCCAAAAGGTCCAACGGGCTGCGCATTGCCTTCATGATGGGGTGAGAGTCTGACCTGATTCGGCGCCTCGACAAAGCGGTCCCGTCCGCCTAAGAGATTCAATTCCTGCCATCCGGACGGCCCCGTGACGCAACAAAGCTATGCCATTGGCAGCCATTTGATGACGCCCGAGCGTCCCGCGCCCGGGCTCTATCTCGTTGCGACCCCGATCGGAAATCTGCGCGACATCACGCTGCGCGCACTCGATATTCTGGCGGCGGCCGATCTTGTGCTGTGCGAAGACACCCGCCACACCGCGCGCCTGTTCGATGCCTTTGGCATCAGGACACAGCGCTCTCCGCTCCATGAGCACAATGAGCGCGCGCGTCTCGGCGAGGTTCTCGACCGCCTGGCCAGGGGCCAGGTGATCGCGCTGGTTTCGGACGCCGGCACCCCGCTTTTATCCGATCCGGGCTTTCCGCTGGTGCGGGCCGCGCGCGAAAGGGACCTGCCGGTCTTCCCCGTGCCCGGCGCATCGGCCCTGCTCGCCGCGCTGGCCGGTGCGGGCCTGCCCACCGATGCCTTTTCCTTTTTCGGCTTTCTCCCGGCCAAGACCGGCCAACGGATTAATGCGCTCGCGCCCCTTTCTGCACGGGGCGAAACGCTCGTCTTTTACGAATCGCCGCGCCGCCTCGGTCCAGCGCTTCTCGACATGGCCAAAACCTTTGGCCCCGAGCGTCCCGCTGTCGTGGCGCTGGAGTTGACCAAGAAGTTCGAGCGCTTTGTCCCCGGCACGCTTGCCGGGCTCGCTGAAATGTTTTCCGGCGACACGAAAGGCGAAGCGGTCATTCTCGTCGCCGGCGCCCAGAAGGGCGAGGCTGCCGACCCCGGCGCCTGGCGCGCCGAACTCGCAGCCGCGTTGTCGCAAATGCCCTTACGAGCCGCCGTCGATGAAATCGCGGCCCGGCACGGGCTCAAGCGCAAGGAGGTCTATGATGCCGCGCTCGCGCTCAAAGCCGGACGCTGAACGTCTCAGGGCCGAGCAGGCCGGACGCCGGGCGGAATGGCTGGCCGCGCTTTACCTGCGTTTCAAGCTCTTCCGGATCATCGCCACCCGGCTCAAGACACCGGTGGCAAGGATTGCGCACGCGGCCGAATGGTTCATGATGTCGAACCCGCAATTTTCA
>CAYSBF010000095.1:0-1942 GCA_964429025.1 uncultured Pelagibacterium sp. | reverse complement strand
GGCAAGGATTGCGCACGCGGCCGAATGGTTCATGATGTCGAACCCGCAATTTTCAGCCTTTGACTGCCGCTTCGATGTCGTAGTCCTGACGCCCGGGCGCTGGCCCCATCATCTCGAAAACGCCTTCTCCCTCTCCTGACGCCGGAGTTTTTCATGCCGCTTTCCATCGCCGTTCAGATGGACCCGATCGAAACCATCAATCCCCTGGGGGATTCGAGCTTTGCCTTGATGCTCGAGGCCCAGGCGCGGGGGCACGCGCTCTTTTACTACACGCCCGCCTCGCTCGCCCAGCGCGGCGGGACGGTCACCGCCCGCGTTCACGCCATCAAGGTGGATGACAAGGACAAGGGGCTCCATTTCGCGCTCGAGAATTGGCACAAGACCGATCTGGCAACGCTCGATGTCATCCTGCTGCGCCAGGACCCGCCCTTTGACATGCATTATATAACCACCACCCATATGCTCGAGCGGGTCCACCCAAAGACGCTGGTCGTCAATCACCCGCGCGAGGTGCGCAATGCGCCCGAAAAAATTCTCGTCACCAGCTTTCCCGATCTGATGCCCGATACGCTCATCACCCGGGACGCGCAGGAAATCCGCGCCTTCCGCGCCGAGTTCGGCGATATCGTCATCAAGCCCCTGTTCGGCAATGGCGGCGCGGGGGTTTTCCGCATCAAGCCCGACGATGAAAATCTCGGTTCGCTCCTTGAAATGTTCGAGGCCAATTTCCGCGAGCCCTTCATGATCCAGCGCTATCTGCCCGAGGTGAGAAAAGGCGACAAGCGGATCATCCTGGTCGACGGCAAGCCCGTTGCCGGGCTCAACCGCATCCCCATGGAGGGTGAAGCGCGCTCCAACATGCATGCGGGCGGAACGCCCGAATTGTCGGAGCTCACGCGGCGCGAACACGAGATCTGCGAGATCATCGGCCCCGAGCTCAAAAGGCGCGATCTCATCTTTGTCGGCATCGACGTGATCGGCGATTATCTGACCGAGATCAACGTCACCTCCCCCACCGGCATCAGGGAGGTCAAGCGCTTTGGTGGGCCGGACATCGCTGTTATGGTCTGGGACGCGATCGAGGAGCGGCGTTAGGCGCAGTTTAGGGCGCGCCCGGGAACTGATTCACGTGGAACAGGGGCACAGCATATGAATGGCAGCTTCCTTGTCGCCTTTGCGACCTTTTTCGCAACGGTGGGCGTTGCCGATATCGCCTTCATCTTTGCCGGGCTGACCCAGAACAACAGCGCGCGCGACCGCTTCATCTTCGCAACCCGCGGCGTCCTGATCGCGACGGGCATTCTCCTGTTCTTCGGGATTGTCGGCAATCTGATCCTCGATCTCTTCGGGATCACCCTGCCGGCCTTGCGGGTGGCGGGCGGCATCTTGCTGCTGCTGATCGCCATCGACATGGTCTTTGCCCGTCATTCGGGCGGCACCGGGACGACTGATGAGGAAGAGGCCGAGGGCCGCATGCGGCATGATATCTCGGTCTTCCCGCTCGCCATGCCGCTCCTGGCCGGGCCCGGCGCGATCAGCGCCGTGATCCTTTTGACGACGGGCGCCCAGAGCGATGCCGAGTTCTGGCTCGTGCTCCTGGCGCTGGTTGCGACCTTGTTTCTCGCCTGGCTCACCCTTCTGGTCGCCATCCCGATCCAGAAACTGATGGGCCGCACCGGGCTTTCGGTGCTGACCCGAGTGGTGGGCATCCTTTTGACCGCCCTTGCCGTCCAATTCGTCTTTGACGGCATCAGGGATTCCGGGCTGTTGGGCTAGGAGGCAGGCGCAAAGATCGCTATTTGAGCGGGCGGCACCGTCCTTGCGATGCGAGGCGCAGATAGTTGCGTGGATCGCACCCGGTCAGGAAAAACTGGATCCAGTCCTGTTCCGAACCGAAAAAGGCATTGCGGTCCACCCCGCCACGCACCCCCGGCACGAGCCC
>CAYSBF010000094.1:5458-9932 GCA_964429025.1 uncultured Pelagibacterium sp. | reverse complement strand
AACACAATGATGCTCTTCGGGGACGCAAAGAAGGTCACCGAAGCCATCGTCAAGGTGATGAACCACTAAGCGGTGGGGCGCTTGGTAAGGGGAGCCTCCGGGCTCCCCTTTTTTGTTGACCGACCTGCGTTTTGTCCTTATTTAGGTCAAATGTCCTAAAACTGAATCGGCATCCCGGGAGTTAAAACATGCGAGGGGGGGAAACGCGGGAGGCGATCGTTTCGCGGGCGGACGACTTGTTTTACCGCCAGGGGTTCGATGCGACGCCCTTTGCCGACATCGCGCAATCGGTGGGCATCTCGCGGGGGAATTTCTACTATCACTTCCGGAGCAAGGACGAGATTCTGTCCGCCGTCATCGAAAAGCGGTTGGCCGACCGCCGCGCGCTTCTCAAGCGCTGGGAGGCGGAGACGGACGATCCCGCTGAACGCATCTGCCTGTTCATCAATATTCTCATCACCAACCGGGACAAGATCATGGATCATGGGTGCCCGGTGGGCACGCTGTGCAACGAGCTGGCCAAGCTTGATCATCCTGCGCAGCCTGAGGCGCGGAAATTGTTCGCGTTGTTCCGCGATTGGCTGGAGAGACAGTTTGCAGCGCTTGGTTGCGCGGACACGAGTGGCAAGGCGCTCGACGTGCTTTGCTTCTCGCAAGGGGTCGCAACGCTGGCGACGGCGTTTCGTGACAAGGAATATGTGATGCGGGAAGTCCACCGTAAATGCACCTGGGTGCGCGGATTGAAACAGGGAGCTTAAAGATGTTCGTGATCTTTCTCACATTCGCCGGAAACAGGGCCGAGGCTGGCCGCCACATGGACGCGCACAAGGCATGGATCCGGGATGGTATCGAGGACGGCGTTTTCCACCTCGTGGGCAGCCTCTCGGCCGGAACGGGTGGCGCAATCCTGGCGCATGGCGAGAGCCGGGAGGAGATCGAAAAGCGAGTCCTACGCGATCCGTTCGTGAGTGAAGGGGTGGTTGAGGCGCAGATTCATGAGTTTGTGCCATCGCTCGCGAGTGCTCAGATGCAGCACATGCTCGCCTAAATCCTGGGGACCGGGCCAACATCGGTGTGCGAACTTGCGAGGGGCGCAAGGAACTCTTCGTCCGCGACAACACCATGAGGCCATTCGGGACGCAAAAAGGTCGCCGAAGTCATCGTCAGGGTGACGAACCACTAGAGAGGGTGGGCGCTTGCAAAGGGAAGTCTCCGGGCTCCTTTTTTGCGCCGCCCTTCGCCTCTTAGGGCGCGAAGCTCTCCAGGACGGCCCGCCTGTGTGCGTCAATGCCGCCAGGGAGCGCATTCCACATTCCAAGCCATTCCCTGTAGCTTGCGGAATGGAAGCTTACTTCGTCGCTATTGACTGCGTCACCGAACTGGACAATTTCCTCCCGGTGCCGCTGGAATTCGGCCGTCTCCATGGGCCGGCCATTCCGTGTTGCGGGTTCGGCGAAAAGATAAAATAGCGCGGGTCTACGTTTCCGGCGCCCCCCTTCGGTTACGAGGCCGAAGGCATGCTTGACCAGTTGCGCAGCATCGAGATGAACAAAGGACGTCCGGCCCGAGCGCAGTGCGTCGCGCAGGTCTTCGTACCGTTTCATGTTGTCACCCCAGACGGGCCGGTCGTAGGCGCCGGCGAAGCTGGCGGACTTGGCGTCGCGAAACGGCTCGTAACGCTTGCTTTCGATACCGATGATCGTCGTCGGTGTCTGAACGAAAGCGTCGAGCCACGGGTGCCGTCCTCCCGACCAGGGGAAGCGCGCGCAGAACTCAATGTCCACGAGCTCGGCGACGCCCGCTGCTTCAAGACCAGGAAGCGCGGGGAACTCTTGCGGCCGCTCAATGAACCCGCCAAGGCAGTTCACCGCAAGAGCGGCCGAGCTTTCCGGACTCGAGAGCTTTCCGCTCTCCAGTTCCATGCCGCCAGCCTTTTGGAGCCTTGAGAGCACATGATTTACTGGAACTCCAGGCAGGAATCGCGGATCGGCCACGTGTTGATTTCCTCAGCTGGGCCGGGATCGTACGGCATCGAGGTCCATCTGCAAACGCTGTTGCCAAACCCGCTAACATCTGTGTGCGTACTTGCGGGCCTCGTGCGCGATGGCCATGTTGGCGCCAACGAAAGGCCTTCCCATGACCAGATCCATCCATATCGATCTTTTCACCGACATCGTCTGCCCCTGGTGCCTGATCGGCACGGCGCGGCTCGATTCTGCGCTGGCGCTTCTCGACAAGGATGTCGAGGTCGAGATCATCCACCATCCCTTCCTGCTGGACCCTTCGACGCCACGAGCGGGCCAGAACACCAAGGAGCGGCTCAAGGCCAAATATGGCGGGGATATCGATGCGATGCAGGCGCGAGTCGAGGCGGTGGCCCGGGATGCGGGCGTGCCGCTCGATCTTTCGGTCCAGCCCATGAGCTATCCCACGGTCGAGCCGCACACACTCATCCGGCTCGCGCCGCCCGAGCACCAATATGGTCTCGCCAAGGCCTATGCCGCCGCCTATTTCCTTGAGGGCAGGAACATCACCGACAGGGTCCTTCTGGCCGACATCGCGGCCGGGCATGGCTACTCAAAGGACGAGGCGCTGCGTCTTCTAGCCGACCAGAAAGAGCACGACACGACCCAGGCCATGGCGCTCTCGGCGAGCCAGCAAGGCATCAATGGCGTGCCCTTCTTCATCTTGAACAACAGGTTCGCGATCTCGGGCGGCCAACCGGTCGAGGTCTTTACACGCGCCTTTCGGGTGGCGCTGGGAGAGGAGGAACTGCCGCAAAGGGTATAGATCCGAAGCTGCTTGCCAAATGGGCCCGTCTGAGGCTTGAGTTGTGGTGGACGCGTGGGAGGCAGGTAATTTGCTCAAGCGGATTGCAATCGGCGCTGTTGCGCTGGTCATCGTCATGTATGGCGGTGCGCTGGCCTATCTCTATTTCAACCAAAGGGCATTCTTCTTTTTTCCCCAGGGCGAGACATTCGAGATTGCCGATGTGGGGCTTGATGCGGAGCTCGTGACCGTCCCGACCGCGAACGGGGAAACGGTTACGGGTTGGTATGGCGCGCCCTCTCAGGGCATGCCGGTGATTCTATATCTGCGCGGCAATTCGGGTAGCTTTTCGCGCGAGCATGAGCGGTTCGCAGCGTTTCAGGCGGAAGGTTACGGCTTTTTCTCGTTCGATTATCGCGGTTTTCCGCTCTCGCCGGGCGCGATCACACAAGACAACATTCTTGCCGATGCGCTGGCGGCCTATGACTGGGTGGCAGCCAAGGGCGATCCGGTCCTGATTTGGGGCCGCTCGCTCGGGGCTTCTCCTGCGGTGTGGGTCGCCAGCCAGCGCGAAGCAGAAGCGCTGCTGCTCGAAACGCCATTTTATTCGGCGGTCGCCGTTGCCGCGGAACGTTATCCCTACGTCCCGGTGGGTCTGTTGATGCTCGACCAGTTCCCCACCAATCAGTGGATCGCCGATGTCGCAGAGCCGGTATTCATCGCGCATGGCACAGCGGACACGACCATTTCGGTTGCCAATGCCGAGCGCCTCCATGCCGAGGTGCCCAACCCGTACGATCTCTGGATCGAGGAGGGGGCAGGGCATAGTGATCTGTGGATGCGGGGCATCTGGGACAGGGCCAGGGCCTTCTTTGAAGACGCCACCCGGGCATCATCTTAACCCGGCATTTACCATGACCTCACCTGCAGCCTGCCGGTTAAGGCCGGGTTAGGTGCCGCCGTCTAGCCTTCTGCGGCTGATGATGTCACCGGATTGGGGACGGGACCATGTGGCGCGAAATCCGGATCTGGGTTGAGTTGCGGGCGAAGACGCGGGCATTGGTATTGAGCCAGGCGGGCGTCGCGGCGGTGGAATTCGCCTTTCTGGCTCCGGTCCTGCTCCTTTTGTATCTGGGCTCTGTCGACCTCAGCCAGGGGATCGACGCCGACCGCAAGCTGACCTATCTCACCCATACGGTCGGCGACCTTACCTCTCAGATGTCGGGAGAGGTGACGGCGGATGACCTCGAAGCTCTGTTGGCTCTGGGCGACACGATCCTGCGCCCTTTCGATGCCTCGCGCGTCTCGATCAAAATCACCGTCGCCAATGTGAACCAGAACGGCAGCTATACGCTCCATGAGCCGGTGGTCCGCCAGGGCAGTTCGTCCTGTTCGAACCCGATCACGCTGCCGCAAACCATGATTGACCTTGCACGCGGACGCTCGATCATCGCAACCGAGGGCTGCTATGATTATACGCCCGTGGTCGGTTATGCCGTCGAGTCCGACATCCCGCTTTACAAGCGCGCCTTCCATGTCCCGCGGTCCGAGGATTTCGTTTTTGTCGGGCAGGCTGCAGGCTCGGGCTCGGGCAATTGCGCAGGCAATAGCGGCGGCCACGGCCAGGGCAATAATTGCAACAACCCCAATCAGAGCCACAACAATAACGGCAATGGCGGCAATGGCGGGGGGAACACCGGCGGAA
>CAYSBF010000094.1:0-5358 GCA_964429025.1 uncultured Pelagibacterium sp. | reverse complement strand
GGCTAGCCTGAGCCCCTCCATCAGGCGGGGAGCAAGAAATGCCCAGATATCTGGCGATCTATACCGGAACGGCAACGGCGGCGGATAAGGCGCGCGCCGGCGCGACGATCGATGAGGCAGCGGGCATGCAGGCCTGGGGCGCATGGGCCGAGAAATATGAGGCCTCCATCATCGACCCGGGCGGCCCCCTGGGCAGGACCAAGAAGGTCTCGCCCGAGGGCATTGCCGATATCACCAATACGGCGGCGGCCTATGTCATTGTCGAAGCGCCGAGTCACGAGGCCGCGGCCGAAATGTTCCGCAACCATGCCCATTTCACCCAGTTCCCCGGCGAAGCGGTTGAGGTGATGCCGATCCTCGATTTGCCCGGCATGTAACCTCAGCGCTGCCGCCGCGACCAGAAGGGACTCTGAGCGAAACGGCGCTCGGCGCGATAGAGCGCGCGCTGACCGGCGAGCTGGCTGGCGATCCCTTCGAGAAAGGATCGTTCATAGGCGCGGGCCGGTCCGGTATCCCCGCTGCCGAGCTCTATGGCGGCGTCTGCAGCGGCAATGCCGCTCCAGAGCGCGGCGGTGAGCCCGTTTGCCGCCAGCGGATCGAGAGCGGCTGCGGCATCCCCGGCGCGGATGATCCGGCCCTCAACGAGATGGCTGACAGTGATTGTGGCTGCGGGCGCAACCTCAGGTGGTCGCATCGGGGCCACCTCGAGCAAGCCGAAGCTTTCAAGCCGCGCCCGCGTCACCTCGGTCCGCAGCACCAGATCGCGCCAGGCCGCGGCATCGCGGCTCAGTCGCGCGGGAAGCAAGTCCGAATCGGTAAAAAGGCCGGCCATCAGCTTCCGGCCTGGCGTTGGCGAAACATACCACCAGCCAATCTCTACCGCTTCGATGAGCGTTGCGGCCATGATCTCGGCGTCCACTGGAACGTCGAACATCTGCCAGACCGCGGTGAGCTTGTCCGTCCGCCTGCGGTTGGCCGATGCGCCGGACGTGAAGGCCGCGCGTCCGGTGCAATCGACAAGGGCGGAGGCCTCGATCGTCCTGCCATCCTCAAGCTGGAGACGGATGCCGTGTGCCATGTGTTCGAGGCGCATGGCGGCCTGGCCAATGCTGTCCACATGGCCGAGCGCGTCAGCCATTTTCTGCTCGAAGGCAGAGCGGTCAATATGAAAGCCGGGGGATTCGCTTAAGGGATTGCGGCGAAGGGCGGGACTGCCCCAGACCGAAAAGCGTTCCTGGCCCTCAAGCGATGTCTCCTCGTCCAGAAGGCCGGACCAGCCGAGCCCTTCGAGAAAGGGCAGGGCCTTGGCCGAAAGCGTTTCGCCCCGACTGGCAATCGGATGTTGGGGCGCGATGAGGAGCGGAGCGAAATTGAGAAGCGCCAGACGGCGGGCGGCGGCGAGCCCCGCCACACCGGCGCCAAGGACAACGATCCGGTCCCCGGCCATCGTCAATCGAGCGCCGAGAGATCCATCGTACCGCGCTGGACTTCGACATAGACCTCCTCGGGCACGCCCGGCAGTCCCTGCGGACCGGGGCGCTTCACAAGAACGCCCATCTGCGTCCAGAGCGCGATCATGCGGCGCAGCCCGTCGGTGTATCCGGCCTCGACATGCAGCCCGATCCCTGCCGCACCGCGTGACCATGGCACGCGCGAATGATAAAAGCGCAACCGCTCTTCCTTGGAGAGATCGGTGCGCATCAACTGCTCGTAGAACGCCTCGGGCAGCACGTCGACCGGAAGCAGCGCCGGCCACCAGACGGGGGTCGGGAATCCTTCCGCCGTCAGGACCGCCTGACAGGAGAAGGCGTCACCCTGCCATGGCACGCCCATCCAGCGGGTCAGGTCGCCGGGCGCCTGCGGACCGATCGGAGCGCCTTCTTCGGGCTTGTTGGGGTTGCCCTGGAAGACGTTGATCGGATTGAGTTGGTAGCCCATGTCCTGGACAAGCGAAGGGCGTTGGGAAATCGCGATGCGGAAGGGGAAGGGCGTCAGGGCTCTGCCGCGATAAAGCGCGACATGGCGGATGGGCCAGGTGATCTCGACGCCGGGATGAAAGGCCCCGCCCGAACAGGCGTCAAGTGCGGCGCGGGTCAGCGCCTCGGGCCGGAGTTCGACCGGGATATCCCCGAGCGAGGAAATGGCGTCAGCCTGGGCGTCCTCGTAATCATTTTCGAATTCTCCCGCGGCCCAGAGTTCGAGCACGCGGTACTGGGTCGGCGTCAGCGTCAGCCATGCGTGAGGGCTGTCGGGGTAATTGATGCCGTCGCCCAGCATGATGGGTAGAGCGTCTGCGCGGGTATCCTCTCCACCGGGCTTGCGGAAGGCCGCGAGCACCTTGCGGCGACCCGGCTCGGCATCTGGCGAGGGATCGCTGAGCCGGTGCAGCATTGCCGGATCGGAAAGATCGCCGATATCGGTCCAGGCCGCGCCGAGAAAGGAGGCCTGCGCCACCCATTGCATGGAGCCCGTGCGGCGCAGGATGGGCAGGACGTCACGGCGGAAGGATACAGGTTCGGTGGGCGCTGGCAGGTGGCGGAGCCATACCTGCGCTTCATAGGCGGCGTCATAGAGGGTTACGACCGGCTCGAGCTGGGGCGCGAATTTGGGCCCGCAGCAGACGACCCAGGCCGGATCGCATTCGTGATCCTCGCCATCGATGGTGACGGTCGCCTTGACCCAGCCATCTGCCCAGTCATCGTGCCAGGCATCGTTATTGGTGAAGTCGCGCACCGGGTTCTGCTCAATGGCTGAGCGGGAGATGCCCGAAGCGGGGAACACCAGAAGGCGTCCGTTTTCGTCCGTGCGCAGGTGTCCCAGATGAACATCGAGCTTCTGCCAGAACCGCCCCTCCATGCTGTAGGCGGTGTCCGAGCCATCTGCGTTGGTGGCAGCGCCTGCTATCTCTCGCGGCCCGGGATCGATCACCAGCATGTCCTCGCGGCGCTCCGGCGGGATGGCGGCGTTCCGCTGCGCGCCTGGAATGCCGGGTGCCTGCCCGTGGCGGTCAAGCGCGTTGGAAAAGCCGTACCAGGCGGGCTTGGTGTTGGCGATGTGAACCTGCCAGCGCAGATCATCTCCGGTGCCGAGCTCCCGCACGACCCGGCCCTGCTCGTCATAGCCATAGACGCGGAAGCGCTGGACCTGTTTCTTGATGCGGCCCTCGCCATCCTTGAAACCGCCCTGGGGCTCGGCGAGAAGGCCGGGTACCTCCGGCGCGTGGAACCACTGATCGGAATTGCCGACGCGGGAAAAGCCGATGGCGGGGAAAATGCCGACACGAACGATAGCCGCACCTTCAGGCGCGGCTTCCTGGGCCTGCAATGGCGAGATCGCCGCCTTGAACAAATGGGGCGCGCCAAGGCTCAAGGCCGTCGCGCCAAGGAGAAAGTCACGCCGCTTCATTTGAACTATGGCCTCAGACCCGCAATCGCCATTCAAACTGGCAGTCTTATGGTTAGCAGAAGGTTAAGAAGGCTTGGTGCTTGAAGCGTTGTCCCATATTGGGTAAAGCCGGGCTTTAGCCGCGAAGAGAGGGCCTTGCGCGTGCCGGTTTCTCCCCCGATTGCCATTGTCATGGGCAGCCAGTCCGACTGGCCGACCATGCGCTTTGCCGCCGAGACGCTCGAGGCGCTGCGGATCGATTATGAGGCGCGCATCGTTTCGGCGCACCGCACCCCGCTCAGGATGGTCGAGTTCGCCCGGCGCGCGCGCGAGGACGGGTTCAAGGTCATCATCGCGGGCGCAGGAGGGGCGGCGCACCTGCCCGGCATGATCGCTTCGCTGACGACGCTTCCGGTGCTGGGCGTCCCGGTGGAAAGCAAGGCGCTGCGCGGGGAGGATAGCCTTTTGTCCATCGTCCAGATGCCGGGCGGCATTCCCGTCGGCACCCTGGCGATTGGCAAGGCGGGCGCGATCAACGCGGCACTGCTGGCAGCGTCGGTGCTCTCGCTGTCCGATGACGCTCTGGCCGATCGGCTGGTCGAATGGCGGCAGGCGCAGACCGATGCGGTGGCGGAGTTCCCGCGCGACGATGAGTGAAATAGTGAGACTTCAGCCCGGCTCGAGGATTGGCATTCTCGGGGGCGGGCAATTGGGGCGCATGCTTTCTCTGGCTGCGAGCCGGCTGGGGATGAAGAGCCATATCTATTGCCCCGATCGTCAAAGCCCGGCTTTCGAGGTGACGCCCAACAAAACCGTCGCGGCCTATGACGATGAGGCGGCGCTCGGTGCCTTTGCGGCATCGGTCGATGTCGTGACCTATGAGTTCGAGAACGTGCCGGTCGAAACCGCAGCGATCATCGCGCGGCACGCGCCGGTGCGGCCCGGTCCCAAGGCGCTCGAGGTTTCCCAGGACCGGCTGGTCGAAAAGCGGTTCCTCAAACGAGCCGGGATTGCGGTTGCGCCCTATAAGCCCGTCAAGGTGCGCGGCGATCTTTATGCCGCGCTCCTCGAGATGGATTTCCCGGCGGTCCTCAAGACGACGCGGCTTGGCTATGACGGGAAGGGTCAGCGGACCATCCGGGCCAAGGAGGACGCAGAAAAGGCCTTCGGGGACATCGGAGGCGTTCAGCTCGTCCTTGAAAAATTCATCGCGTTCGAGAGGGAAATTTCGGTCATCGTTGCCCGCGGCGCCGACGGCATTGCGGTCGCATACGATCCGGCCGAGAATGTCCACAAGAACCACATCCTCAAGACCTCTACCGTACCGGCCGGAATATCGGCGGCTGCAGGGGACAAGGCCGTGGAGATGGCAAAGGCGGTTGCCGATGCGCTCGACTATGTTGGCGTTATGGGGGTCGAATTCTTTCTCGTGCGGGACGGCAGCGATCCCGAGCTTCTGGTCAACGAGATCGCGCCGCGGGTTCACAATTCCGGGCACTGGACCGAGGCGGTGTGCGTGACCGACCAGTTCGAAAACCATATCCGCGCCATTTGCGGATGGCCGCTGGGGGCGACGGCACGGCTGGCCGATGTGGTGATGGAGAACCTGATCGGGGATGAAGTGGTTGGTATCGCCGCGCGTTCCGCCGCCGGGGTGCGGCCGCATCATTACGGCAAGAGCGACATCAGGCCCGGCCGCAAGATGGGGCACATCAACAGGGTAAAGCTGCCGACGGCCTGATTTCCGGCTCTTTGGCGCTCTGACGGTAGACAAACGGCGTTTCTTCTGTTATTTGCGCCGCCACGGTGATCGGCACGGGCCGGTCGGCGCCGGGGTTCTATTGGCCCCAAGCGTTAATTTTCAGCCGATACTCTAACCGAAAGGGCGGTGTTCCGCGTGCAAGTAGTCGTTCGCGATAACAATGTCGATCAGGCGCTCCGGGCGCTCAAGAAGAAGCTTCAGCGCGAAGGTGT
>CAYSBF010000093.1:0-9971 GCA_964429025.1 uncultured Pelagibacterium sp. | reverse complement strand
CCACCCCGAAGCCAGCCCCGGCCCCCACGACGCCCACTACCTCTTCACGCGGTTTTTGAACCACGTGCGCGAGCAGAAGGGCATGCCGGCACTGGCGGAGTAACCAACGCATCTCGGAGCGGCTTCTCAAGCCACCCTTTGTCACATTTTATGCTCATACAAGGCGCGGACGGTCTCGGCCACGGTCTCACCGCCCGCTGCGTCGAGCACGATTTCAAAGTTCACGAGCACGGTTGACCAGAACAGTCGGTCACGCGGACCCATTTTGCCCAGAATGCACGCGTTGCTTTCGGCCTCCGTGCCGAAATGCAGCCTGAACCGCTGCCCCCACTGATCGTCGGCAGACGCCACCGGTCCGCATTCGGTAAATTCAGCCGCCCGGCTTTCTGCGTCGGCCAGCGCCGATCTGTCGTAGCTGATGCGCAGGAGTTCGAGGTTGCCGATCCTGTCCTTGGGCCCGACCCAATCGGCAAGCATCTGGAAACGGGACACATTGAGCGGCGCCCCGTCCAGCTTCACACCGGAAACATTGACGCCATATCCGGTGAAGCGCGCGTCCTCGTCCATCTGCACGAAACGCGCATTGCCGATTTCCAGCACGCTGTCGCTCTCGATTCCACCGATGCCGCCGCCCCCTTCCGAGGCCGGCGGCTCGTAGTCGCCGAGCGTTTGGGCGATGCAGGTCGAAACAAAAACGTCTCCGATCTGGGTCCGATAGGGATAGCTGGCGCGTGCGGCCATCAGCCGGTCCCGGCTTTCGCCTTCCGGAGCAATGGCGAGAAACAGATCCAGCCCATCCGACACCTGCACAATATCCTGCACCCGGTAGTCCGCGCCCACGAAGACGGCCTCGTTTTCCCGGGCATAGGGATGAAGCACGGTGTGATCTTCCCACGCCCGGCCCCAGAAGTCGGCAAGCCGGCGCACCGAGGGCCCGAGTATGGCCTCGGCATCGGCGCCCTGGCTGTGGAGGATGACATAGGTTTCCATGGCATACATCAGGGCGGTGCCCTGATAGAACAACGCGCGGTTGCCCCGCGCCGCGCCAAGCCGTTCCGACCCATCCTCACGGACGAAGGAATGCGCGGTCAGTGCGGTTCTCGCCCCCAGGTTGAACTGATCGACAGCGCCCGTCATCAGCGCGTGCAGCATCATCGCCCTGCCGACCCTGCCCACTTCCTGCGTAATCCTGTGCAGGCCGGGGCTGATGGCGAACATGCTGTCAGGGAACGACTCGTACAGCCGTGTAAGCCAGGTTTCGATCGCCTGCCGCTCTTCCCCTGTTAGGCCGAGACTGTCTCGTGCGACGAGATAATTGGCAAGCAAGGCCTGCGTCGCAATGACCCCCGCGCCAAAATCGGGCGTGACAATTACGCGTCCGTTGCGGTCCATGATGCTGGCCGTGTCGAGCGCCGCACCGGCAGCGGCATAATCGAGCAGCGCCCGCTTGAGTACGTCCCTGGCCTCGGAATTGCCCACTGCTGCGGCCGGACCCAACCGTCGCGCCAATCCGGCCATTTCGTCAACCCACCCCATCCCGGGATGGACCTTGCGCCGCCCGGTCGTCTCGAATTCCCGGAAACTCGAATAGGTTTGCAGCGCCTGTGCCGCCGGAGCGATCAGCGCCTCACCGGGCACATCCCGGCAATAGGCCGGCGCCAGTTGCGAATCCCGCAACAACGCGCCCAGCGCATCCGAATTTAGCGTCGTGACAGGCTCATAGAGCGTGGCCAGATCGATCTCGGGTACAAAATCGAACGCACGATTCTGGCTCGTCCGCCCTGTCGTCGCGTCCAGTTCGGGAAGCACCCCGTTGAACGGCACTGCTGCCAGCGCATCATAGAGCGCGTCGAGATCGTCGTCATCCGCAGTCCCGTCGAAGACGGTCCCGTTGGCCTCATGAAATGCTTCGAGCGCCGTCCGCGTCCTCGCCCCCGGCGCACCATCCACGGGTCCGGGATCATAACCGAGAAGGATGAGATTTAGCTGCATTTGCGCGGCCTTCACATCCCGCGCCTGCAATGTACCGGTGTGGCCCGCCAGAATGGCCAGAGCCAGACCGACGCCGACACCGAGACGCCCCAAACCCTTCATAACGCACCCCCCAACAGGCCCAGGGGACGCAGCATGAGACGCCTTTTTGATCCTGTCAATTATGGTTCGGACCCGCCCTTAGAACCGTCCCTTGATCCCGGCGCCAATGCCCCAATCAACCGCTGTTATCCGCTCGATGCCCGTGATGGGCTCCGCGGGATTCTCCCTGACGCGGATCGTGTCGCGTCCGCCGATATCCAGCGATCCGTCCAGGTAGAGTGTCAGCCCGCGATTCAATGCGGCTTCGACGCCCAAATCCAGCCCCGCCTGCCAGTCGAGGCCCGAAACGCTATCGGCGATGTTGATATTGAACGCGCCGGGCAACCCGCCGCCGCACGCCCCGCATGTGATCGCTTCCTGCGAATTCAGCTCGGACTGTCGCCAGACCGCCTGCAGCGACACATCCGATGTCAGGATGAAACTGCCCAGATCGATTTCCGCAGCCAGTTTCGGGCCGATGCCGATGGCGTTGGTGGTCAAACGCCGGTCGACCTCCGCCCGGATGTCGGGAAAGGTCAGGCTCTGGAACGTGCCCATTTGGTCCAGCGCCGAATGGCTTAACATGGTGGCAAGGCCGACGGACAATTGACTGCGCGGCGCGCCGTTCGGCCCGACGTCTGCGCCGTAAAGGTACCGCAACGCCATGATGTCCGCCTCCATTCCGAGTTCGGAATAAGAAAGCTCGGAACTGGCCTCCGCGCCGGTTGCCCCCAGCCCGAGGCCCGTCGAACCGAATGCGTCCTGCCCGAAGGTGTAGGCCACAGGCCCGCCGCCGATGGGTTCGCTGGCGAACGCGCTGCCGCCAACCCGCGAATAAAAGCCGTTCCAATCAAAGGTCGCCTGCTCGGTCACCATCTCCACGCCGATATTGGCCGCGCCGCCCCACAGATGCGATCCATGCAGAAGGAAAAACGGTTCGGGCGCCGCCCCCGGCACGGTGCCGAAGCCGATGCCATCGCCGATGCTGCGGTTGATGACGCCACCTCCGGCGCTGAGCGTGAGGCAACTGAGGTCGGCCTCCAGCAATTCAGGGGAAACCGAAGGCGCAGCAGGCGCGCTCAGCCCGCGCAGCCCGGTTTGCCCGGGCGCCGGCGCGAGCGGCGGCTCAAGCAGCTCACCGAGTCTATAGGCGCAATATTCCAGCACCAGGTCTCTCTCCAGCAGCACCAGGTCCCTTTCCACGTCGAGGATGGGGAGGGGCGTATCCAATATTCCCTGCGCCGTCGCGGGCGCCGCCACCGCCGCCCAGCAGGCCGCCGCCAACCCGAATACCGCCAGCGGCGCCGGCAGAACGTTCGCCTTGAAGGTCTTTGCGTGCTTCATCCCCGCCCCCTCTCGATTCTGTGTTCGAGTGTTAGCAGCGGCGCACGGGTCCGGCGTCACCAAAATTGGTGATGACATTTCTGTCCGGCCGGGAAATGATCCCCTTCCCTTCGTCGACGGAGGTGATGCAGGGGAACACAAGAGTCGAAGCGGCAGGCCGAGGGGAAAGGGCCGGGCCCATGGACGAACGCGACAGGCTGGGGGCTGCGATCGCGGCCATCGACGATGCCGGCCTCCATCCGGAGAGCTGGCCGGAGGCGCTCGGGGTGATCGCCGACCTTCTCGGCGCCCAGTTCGCCACGCTGGAAACCTTCGACCCGCAGACCAAACGGCACCTGGCCTTCCGCGCATCGCGCCTGTCGCAGGAAACCATGCAGGCCTATATCAGCTATTATGCCGGCATCAGTCCGCGAACGCCCGGCATCTGGCGCCGGCCGGACCGGTCGATCTTTTACGATCACCTGATCATGGATGAATCGGCCATGGACCGCGATCCCTTCTATCAGGAATTTCTCGCGCCCTCCGAACTTCGCTATTTCCTGGCCGGCACGGTCGAACGCACCTCCGGCCGCCATAGCCTGGTCACCCTGCAGCGGAGCCGGAAGAAGGGCCATGTGTCGTCCGGGGAAATCGCCCTTCTGGAACGGCTTCTGGCCAGATTGCGCAACAGCACCGAGCTCAACCGGCGGCTTTGCGCAACCGGCAGCACGGACCTGCCAGGCGCACTCGACTGGCTGAGCGACGCCGTTGCCGTCCTTTCCCCCGATGAGACGGTTATTTACGCCAATGCGGCAATGGAGAATGTCTTCGCCCAGGGCGATGGCATTGGCCTCGTCTCCGGGGCGCTGCGCATCCTCGACAGCGCGGCCGCCGACCAGTTCTCCCGGGCCCTCGGCGCGATCAAGCGCAACCGCTTCGATCCGCTGGCGCCTCTCCATTCGACCGATCTCATTGTCAACAGGACCACCGGCAAGCCGCCCTATATCGTCGCCATACGCGCCCTGCCCCCGGCCACTGGCGAAAACCTCTTCCTCGCCGCCGATCCGCTCGCCATCGTCTTCATTCGCGACGCCGGGCTTTCATCGGCAGCCATCGCCCCGGCTCTGCGGCAGGCCTATGCGCTGACCGATGCCGAAATGCGTCTCGCCGGCGCGCTGCGCGCCGGCATTGCGCCCCATGATTATGCAGACGCCGAGCGCCTCAGCCGCAACACAGTCTACACCCACCTGCGGCGATTAAAGGAAAAGCTCGGCTGCGATACCACCACCGGCCTCGTGCGCCTGCTGAACAGCCTCCACCCGCCATTCGACGGCGCATGACAGGACTTACGGCTCCCGCCCGAGCCCCGCCTCAAGATTACTCACGATCTTCGCCAACAGCCGCAGATAAGTCTTGCGCTCAGCATCGGTCAGCCCCGCGAGCGCCAGCCCGTTGACGGAAACCACGGCGCGCGCCACGGCCTCCATCCGGTCCCTGGCCTCAGGCGCCAGCCCCACCAGCATCTTGCGGCCGTCGCGGGGATCGGGCCGCCGCACCAGCATTCCGTCGCGCTCCATCCGCGCCAGCGTCGCCGCCATCGTCGGTTGTTCAAGCGCCATGTGCCGCGCAAGCTCGGCCTGCGTCATCTCCCGCCCCTCGCTGAGCGCGAAGAACACCGGCACATAGGCCACCGCCACGCCATGCGGGCGGATGGTCCGCTCCATCATCTGCACGAAGAGCCGCGCCGCCAGATTGGTCATGTATCCGGCAGACTCTTCCCTGCGCATCGCCACTTCCATAGCATGCTATTTACTTTCCATAGCATACGATGTAACTTGGCCATACTGCAACCGGGGGACGCGCATGATGCAGATAAAGAGCACGCCTGACCGCTATGGCATCGTCGCCACCAGCTTCCACTGGATTACGGCAATCCTGATCGTCGCGCTGGTCGCCTTGGGCCTCAACGCCGACAATGCGACAAGCGATGAACTCAAGCGCGCGCTGCTCGTCCCGCACATCGCCCTGGGCGTGACAGTTCTCCTGCTCACTCTCGCCCGCATCGTCTGGTGGCTGATTTTCGACCGCAGACCGCCCCCGGCCGCAGGCGTGCCGCCAATTCTGGCGAGGCTCGGCCGGGCTTCCCATTACCTCATCTACGGCTTCATAATCGCCCTCGTCGCCACGGGCATGGCCACCAATGTCACGGGCGGCGTCATCGAGGCGCTTGGCTCGGGCACACCCATTCCGCCGCTGGAGCACCTGCCCTCGCGCCGGGCCCACGGCCTGCTCGCCTGGACCTTCATCGCCCTGCTCACCATCCATATCGCCGCAGCCATCTACCATCACGCAATCCGCCGCGACCGCACGCTGGTGAGAATGGTGGGCAAGTCTGGATAGTGTTCAGATCGCCCCCGAGAACGTATCGCACGCCCCCACATCGCCGCTTTCAAAGCCGCGGCTGAACCAATTCTGACGCTGGGCCGAGGTGCCATGGGTGAAGGTCTTGGGGATCGCCACCCCTTGCGTGCGCTGCTGAATGGCGTCGTCCCCGATCTGCTCGGCCGCGTTCAGCGCCTCTTCAACATCGCCGCTTTCGAGCAGGTTCTGCTGGCCGGCATAATTGGCCCAGATGCCGGCATAGCAGTCCGCCTGCAATTCGATCCGCACCGAATAGGCGTTGGCCTCCGCCGTGCTCATGGTCTGCCGCGCCCGGTTGAACTCGGGCAGCACGCCCACGAGGTTCTGCACGTGGTGCCCGATTTCATGCGCGATCACATAGGCCTGCGCGAAATCCCCCGGCGCTCCGAACTGGCGGTGCAACTGCTCGTAAAATGAGAGGTCGATATAAACGGTATTGTCCGCCGGGCAATAGAACGGCCCCATACGTGCGTCCGCCAGCCCGCATGCCGACCGGTCCTGTCCCGTGAACAGGACGACCGTCGCCGGATCATAGGTCATCCCGTTCTCGGAAAAGACCTGATGCCAGAGGTCCTCGGTTTCCTGAACGACAACGGCGACGAAATCGGCCAGTTCGTCTTCGCCTTCCGCAGGCAGCTGCCGCGAACTGGCCGCGCCCGTGCCACCCGTTGGGCCGACCGTGCCCTCGAGCAGGGAGAGCGGGTTGATCCCGAAGACCATGCCGATGATGAGAATGAGGATGATGGCGCCGATGCTGAGCCCACCCCCGCCGCGCCCGACCGGGATACGCATGCCCGACCCGGCCCGGCCGAACATTCCGCCCCGCGCGCCCCGCCGGTCCTCTATGTTCGACGAGCGCCTTCGACCCTGCCACTTCATGGACGGATTCCTACCAGTGTTCGAGCAGCGGTCCTCCGGGACCGGCCACGGGATCGCTGTCGGGCATCGGCACACGCGCGAGATTGGCCATCGCCTTGTCCAAATCGCCGGGCTCGCCTTTCAGCGTGTCCCAATTCTGCCCCGGCGGATAGGCGCCGACAACGGCAAAATCACCGCGCGACTCCTCGAGCCTGTGCGCTACTCCGGCGCGAATGACGACCACGTCGCCGGGATTGAGCTCCACCGGACGGCCGCCCGGGCCACCAACCACCAGCCGTGCCCAGCCCGACACCGCGCCGAGCACCTCATGAGCAGTAGAGTGGTAATGGTCATAGTCGAAAACCGTATCCACCCATTGCGGCGGCCAGTCGTTCCCCGTGAACAGCGACTTCACCGCCACTTCGGTCACCGGCTCGGGCACGGCCCCGTGATAGACCAGCACCGGCAGCTCGCTATTGGGAAAAAACCCGTTGCGGGCCAGAGCGATGGCTTGAACCTTCATCTATTGCGTCACGTCCACGTCGACTTCAGGCACGTCCACCGCAGGCACTTCGACCTCGACGCTCCCGCCCTGTCCACCATTGTTGGCGTTGACGAACCAGATGATGCCTATGATGACGATAATGCCGATCACGATGGCGGCGATCAGGCCTCCGCCACCTCCGCCGCCGCCACCGTTGACGACCACCGTTTCGCGTTCCCGTTCAATCATTTGACCATTTCCTCTGCAGTTTTACCCCCGCTGCGAGCAAAACGGGGCAGCAGAACGAAAGGTTCCTCTTCCCCCCGATGGCAGCGGGAATGGTCGTGCCTGTAGCCGTGGGCGTCCAGCATGACTCGGTTATTCCCATCCCCCAGCGAGGAGCGAGGGGTGGGGTTGCAAAGCTGCCAATATTTGACGGCGCTCGCCGTCCCGACGTCCAATGCCGGACACGCCCCATTGACGGCAGCCGGACGAGGCCCTCCAATGCGGTCAAGGAGGAGACTCCATGATGGGCGAAACGACCGGACCCGGCCCCTTCGACGTCACCAATCAGCCCCCGCTCCGCAATGGGCTGGACCTCTGGGACGGAGACCCGGTCCTGCGCGCGGGTCTGGCTCACCTTTCGCCCCAGTTTCAATCAGCTCTTGAGAGCTTCGCCCTGGCCCTCGGCCGCCCCGCTACCATCGCCGACGGCCACCGCCTCGCCACCGGCGCGGGTCCGACCCTTGAACGTTTCGATACCGGCGGCCGCCGCATCGATACCGTCATCTACCCCGATGCCTACCACCGCCTGATGGCGCTTGGTCTCGGCGCCGGCTATGCCGCCCTGCCCTGGAGCGGAAAGGAGACCGGCGGCCATCTCGCCCATACCGCGATGGTCTATCTGACGGGTCAGGTCGAGCCGGGCGTCTGTTGCCCCATGACCATGACCTACGCCGCAATCCCTGCCCTCCGTCGCGGCACCGGCCTCGCCGCCGATCTGGCCCGCCTCGCTTCCAACCCGGCCTACGATCCCGCCGACATACCCGTTTCCGCCAAGTCCGCCGCCACCATCGGCATGGCGATGACCGAGAAACAGGGCGGCTCGGACGTCCGCGCCAACGCCACCATCGCCGAGCCCGCCGATGGCGCCTTCCGGCTCACCGGCCACAAATGGTTCTGCTCGGCCCCGATGTCCGACGCCTTCCTCACCCTTGCCCAGCGCCCCGAAGGCCTCACCTGTTTCCTCGTCCCCCGCCGCCTGCCCGATGGCAACCTCAACGCCATCCACCTGATGCGGCTCAAGAACAAGCTCGGCAACCGCGCCAACGCCTCGGCGGAAATCGAATATCACGGCGCTTATGCCGAAATGCTCGGCGCCCCCGGCGACGGCATCCGCACCATTCTCGAAATGGTCCACCACACCCGCCTCGACACCGCCATCGCCCCCGCCTCCCTCATGCGTCGCGCGCTCGTCGAAGCCCTATACTGGACCCGCAACCGCAAGACCTTCGGCAAGACCCTGATCGACCACCCGCTCATGTCCGCCGTTCTCGCCGACATGGTGCTCGAATGGCTAGGCGCGCTCACCATCGCCCTCCGCGTCGCCCGCGCCTTCGACAAAGGAGAAACCGCCTTCGCCCGCCTCGCCGTGGCGCTCGCCAAATACTGGAACAACAAGCGCTGCCCCGTGGTCACCGTCGAGGCCATGGAAACGCTGGGCGGCATGGGCTTTATCGAGGACACACCCATGCCCTGGCTCTATCGCGAAGCCCCGCTCAACGCCATCTGGGAGGGCTCGGGCAATATCATCGCGCTCGACGTGCTGCGCACCATCGGCAAATCCCCCGATGCCCTCGACGCCCTGATGGCCGAACTCGCCCCCGCGCGCGGCGCCCACCCCGCCTATGACGCCGCCCTCGCCCGCCTCGAAACCGAACGCCGCCAGCCCCCCGACCAAGCCCGCGCCCGCCACCTCACCGAACAGATGGCCCTGCTGCTGCAGGCAAGCCTTCTCGCCCGCGAACACCCACGCGCCGCCGCCCTTTTCTGCGCCACCCGCCTCGGCAGCGATTGGGGCCGCACCCTCGGCACCTTGCCCGCCGGCACCGACACCGCCGCCATCATCGCCATGGCCTGAACCCACGCCCGCGAATCGTGGCACAAGACGCGCTCGAAACCCCGCGCGAGACCGCCATGCCCGACATCACCATCCGCAACGCCACCGAAAACGATCTGCCCTTCATCGTCTCTATCATCGAGACCGACAGCGTCTACGGCTCGACCGAGGATTCGGCCAACCCCAAAGGCCCTTCCTATCTCGCAGCCCTCGCCGCCATTGACACCGACCCCAACCAGATGCTGCTCATCGCCGAACTGGAGGGTCAGCCTGTCGGCACCTTTCAACTGACCTTCACCCCCGGCATCGCCCGCAAGGGCGCCTGGCGCTGCACCATCGAGGGCGTCCACGTCTCGCCCGAACACCGCAACAGGAAGATCGGCGAAACCATGATGCGCTGGGCCATCGAAACCGGCCGCACCCGCAACTGCGCCCTGGTGCAACTAACCTCCAACAAAGCCCGCACCAACGCCCACCGCTTCTACACCCGCCTCGGCTTCAATCAGAGCCACGAGGGCTTCAAGCTGACACTGGAATAGGGAAGCCCGGCACTCGCGACTGGCATCGCGTCACCCCTCCCCAACCCTCCCTATCAAGGGGAGGGTGTATCCATTGCTCGGCAGTCTTCAAACGCTCAGGGCCAGCACCTCCCCCCTTGTGGGGGACTTGCAAGCGGTTCCGGCAACGCCGGAA
>CAYSBF010000092.1:0-10107 GCA_964429025.1 uncultured Pelagibacterium sp. | reverse complement strand
CGAGGTGGCGGACACCCTGCGCGAGCAGGGCGTCTGGCAGGGGGAGGGCGAATGATGGCGGACGACTGTTGGCACCGCAGCACCCCTCACCCCCAACCCCTCTCCCTCAAGGGGAGAGGGGAGCTCGTGTGGCTGACATACGCGCCTCTTCCCCTTCTCCCCTTGAGGGAGAAGGTGGCCGGAGCGAAGCGGAGGTCGGATGAGGGGTGCGCGATGCTGCCGCGAGCGAAGAAGGCCGCCACATGCTCATAGAACTCGGCCACTTCGCCTTTATCCTCGCCTTCGCGCTGGCGCTGTCCCAAGCGGTGGTGGGATTTGTGTATTGGCAGCGCGGCGGCGCGGCGGCGGCGTTCGTGCAGCAATCGGCCATCGTCCAGTTCGTGCTGGTCGGCCTTTCCTTTGCCGCGCTCGTTCAGGCTTTCCTTGTCTCGGATTTCTCGGTCAAGCTGGTCTATGAGCATTCGCATTCGATACAGCCCACGCTCTATAAATTCACCAGCGTCTGGGGCAATCACGAAGGCTCGATGCTGCTTTTCGTGCTGATCCTCGTGCTGTTCGGGGCGGGTGTCGCAGCCTTCTCCCGCAATCTTCCCGACGATCTGCGTACGCTGGTCCTTTCCATGCAGGGACTGATGGTCGCCGCCTTCTCGGCTTTCGTCCTCTTCACCTCGAACCCCTTCTGGCGCTTCGACCCCGCACCGGCCGATGGCACCGAACTCAACCCGGTCCTCCAGGATATCGGCCTCGCCATCCATCCCCCGTTGCTCTATCTCGGCTATGTCGGGTTCTCGATCTGCTTTTCCTTTGCCGTTGCCGCACTCGTCTCGGGCCGGATCGACGCGGCGTGGGCGCGCTGGGTGCGGCCATGGACGCTGGCGAGCTGGGCCTTCCTCACGCTTGGCATCGCAATGGGCTCCTACTGGGCCTATTACGAACTCGGCTGGGGCGGCTGGTGGTTCTGGGACCCGGTGGAGAATGCCAGCTTCATGCCCTGGCTTGCCGGCACGGCGATGCTCCATTCGGCGATCGTCATGGAAAAGCGCAATGCGCTCAAGATCTGGACGATCTTCCTCGCCATCATCACGTTCTCGCTGTCCCTGCTCGGCACCTTCCTCGTCCGCTCGGGCATCCTTACTTCCGTCCACTCCTTTGCGTCCGATCCCACGCGCGGCACGGTCATTCTCATGATGCTCGCCGCCCTTATCGGCGGCGCTTTCACGCTCTTTGCCCTGCGCGCATCCACCCTGCGCTCGGGCGGACTTTTCGCACCCATCAGCCGGGAAGGGGCGCTGATCCTCAACAACCTCTTCCTTTCAGCCGCAACGGCCGGCGTGCTGGTGGGAACGCTCTATCCGCTGGTGCTCGAGGCGCTGACCGGCGCGCGCATCACGGTCGGCGCACCCTTCTTCAACCTGACCTTCGGCGCGCTGATGGTGCCGCTGCTGCTGCTCATCCCATTCGGCCCGTTCCTTGCCTGGAAGCGAAGCGACCTTGCCGCCGTGACGCAAAGGCTGATCGGCGCCATTATCGCTACCATCATCGCCACCACCATCGTCTTTGCGCTGCTCGGCTTTCCGGTGTCGCTGGCCCCGATCGGCCTGGGCATTGGCTTCTGGGTCATGTTCGGGGCGATTGCCGAACTGGCCGACAAGGCCGCGCTGGGGCGGACGGCGCTGAAACAGAGCTGGTCGCGGCTCAAGGGCCTGCCGCGTTCGGTCTGGTCGACCGCCATCGCGCATTTCGGCGTCGGCGTCACGGTGCTCGGCGTTGTCTTCGCCACAGCCTTCCAGACTGAAATTATCACCTCCATGCGCCAGGGCGAGAACGTCGAGATCGCGGGCTATACGGTCCAATACGAGGGGGAAAGGGTGATGGAGGGGCCCAATTACACCGCAGAACAGGGCGCGTTCCGCATCACGACCCCATGGGGCTCGACGCGCGGCCTCACCTCCGAGCGCCGCGTCTATGCCGTAAGCGGAATGCCGACGACCGAGGCGGGCATAAACACCTATGGCTTAAGCCAAATGTATGTACAGTTTGGCGAGCGCTTTGGCACCGATGGGCGCGTGGTGCGGCTCTGGCACAAGCCCTATGTGCTGCTCATCTGGCTTGGTTCGCTCATCATGGCCGGGGCAGGGTTCCTGTCGCTCACCGACCGCCGTATGCGCGTCGGGGCGCCCCAGGGCGCGCGCCGCAAGCAAGCGGAGCCAGCCCGATGATCCGCCGCCTTCTCGCCGCGCTGCTAATGGTGCTGATGCTTGCACCCGCTCAGGGCTTTGCCGTTCAGCCCGACGAGGTGCTGAGCGATCCGGTTCTCGAAACCCGCGCCCGCGCCATCTCTGCCAATCTGCGCTGCCTTGTCTGCCAGAACCAGTCGATCGACGATTCCGATGCCGAACTGGCCCGGGACCTGCGCCTTCTTGTCCGCGAAAGGCTGGTGGCGGGGGACAGTGATACCGAAGTGATCGACTATGTCGTCGCGCGTTATGGCGAGTTCGTTCTGCTCCGCCCGGTGATGGCGCTCCACACGCTCTTGCTCTGGGTTGCAGCGCCCCTCATCCTCGCCATCGGGCTTGTCTTCGTAATTCTCGGCGCACGCCGAAAGCGGGTGGCGGTCGAGGCGGCCGACCTGACGCCGGAAGAGCGTAAGGCGTTGGAACGGCTCGCCAAAGACTGACGGGCCGGCAGCCCCGCAGTCGCATTTCGGCAATTGTGCGCGTTTGTCAATCCCGCTAAGGGCGTGAGGTGAACCAATTAAGGGTAGCCAATGCCTTTCGACCTCGCCGGCCTATTGCCGCCGGAAGTCTCTCCTCTCGTAGCTCTCGCACTCCTCGTTTTCAGCTTCTTTACTTCCGCGCTAACGGCTTCGTTCGGGCTGGGCGGGGGTATTCTGATGCTGGCGGGGCTGGGGCTCGTCTTTCCTCCGGCGACCCTGCTGCCTGTCCACGGCTTCGTCCAGTTCGGCTCCAATGCGGGGCGGGCCGTGGTGATGCGCGAGTATCTTCACTGGCCGACCATCATATGGTTCAGCCTTGGCGGCATTGTCGGGGTGCTGATCGGCGCCCGGATCGCGGTGTCCCTGCCCGAAGCCCTGTTCACGTTCCTGATCGCCGCCTTCGTGCTCTATAGCACCTGGGTGCCGCAACCTGCCGTGACGGCCAAGGGCCCGGTCGCCAACTTTTTCGGTGGCGCGATCATATCGGGCCTGGGCATGCTGATCGGCGCTATCGGCGTGCTGGTGGCGAACTTCATCAAATGGCTGCCGGACCGCCGGGCCATCATCGGAACTCAGGCTGCCGTCGTCACGTTCTCCAACGGCTTCAAGGTCATCGCCTTTGCCCTGTTTGGATTTGCACTTGGAGCCTACTTGCCGCTGATCGTGGCAATGATCGCAACCGGATTCCTGGGTACCGTCGTTGGGTCACGCCTGTTGGACAGGATGCCGGAAAAGGGTTTTCGTACCGGATTCAAGATAGCACTCACGCTTGTCGCGCTCGAACTCATCCGCAATGCGATCTGGTAGAAATGTCCAGCAGCAGACACTCCATTAACAAGATTTAATCTCGGCGACACTGTGCGGAAAGGCAAAGGCACCTATTTAGGCCCCATCTGATAAGTTCACCCAAGTGAACGGAAAGGATCAATCGAAATGCCTTCCATTCTGTCTACACCGACACGCAAGATGATTGCCGCATCGGCACTGGCGCTGACCGTCGCCGGCGGTGCAGTCGCAACAAACGTCATTCAGGTGCAGCCGGCTCTCGCACAAGTGAGCGTATCGCCGGTCGACCCCTCGATGGGCTTTGCCGATCTGGTCGAGGCCGTCAGCCCGGCCGTCGTCTCGATCCGCGTCCGCGCAGAAGTCGCCCAGCAGCAGTTCAACCGCCGCGACTGGGAATTCCAGTTCCCCGATCTTCCCGAAGATCATCCGCTGCGCCGCTTCTTTGACCAGTTTGAAGAGCCTTTCGGACCTCCGGGTCAGAGCCGCCCCAACCGCCCGCGCCAGTTCATGCAGGCCGTGGGCTCGGGCTTCATCATTTCCGCTGACGGCTATATCGTCACCAACAACCACGTGATCCAGGACGCAACGGAAGTCACCGTGCAGCTCAGCGATGACACCGAGCTTGCCGTGGAAGTCGTTGGGACCGATCCGCGCACCGATATCGCCCTGCTCAAGGTCCAGGAAAGCCGCAACGACCTGCCTTACGTCCAGTTTGCCGACACTGAAGCGCGCGTCGGCGACTGGGTGGTTGCCGTCGGCAACCCCTTCGGGCTTGGCGGCACCGTGACGGCTGGTATTGTTTCGGCCCGTGGCCGCGATATCCACGTCTCGGCCTATGACGACTTCATTCAGATCGATGCTGCGATCAACCGGGGTAACTCGGGTGGTCCGTCCTTCAACCTCGAAGGCGAGGTGATCGGCGTCAACACCGCCATCTATTCGCCCTCCGGCGGCAATGTCGGCATCGCCTTCGCCATCCCCACTTCGGTGGTGCAGGATGTCGTGGAACAGCTCCGCACCGATGGCGTCGTGACGCGCGGCTATCTCGGCGTGTCGCTGCAGGATCTCAATGACGATCTGGCCGAGGGCCTCGGCCTCGACAACACCAATGGTGCGCTCGTTGCCGAACCCATCGAAGGTGCGCCCGCCATCGAGGCCGGCGTTCGCTCCGGCGACGTGATCGTCTCGGTCGATGGCCAGAGCGTGAGCTCGAGCCGCGAACTCTCGCGGGTCATCTCCCGGCGCGCGCCCGGCACCACTGTAACACTCGGCATCATCCGCGGTGGCGAGGAGATCGAGGTTCAGGTCACGCTTGACCGCCTGCCGGATGATGAGGCAACCGCCCCGACGCCTCGGGCCCCGATCGAAGAGCCCGAAGGCGGGCCGAGCGAGACCGACCTCGGTCTCGTGATCGCCCCGAACCCCGAAGGCGAGGGTGTGATCGTCGAGGGCGTGCTGCCTGATAGCGTAGCCGCAAATCGCGGTATCGCATCGGGTGACGTCATCCTCGAGGTGGACGGCCAGGCCGTCTCCTCGGTCTCCGACTTCAACAGCGCCGTCGAAGGCGTGCGCGAAAGCGGCCGCACGGCGGTTCCGATGAAGGTCTCGAGGGACGGCGTTATCCGCTTCCTCGGCATACCGCTCCAAGAGTAGCATCTCGCAAAGCGATCGACTGGCCCCGCTCCGGCGGGGCCAGTTTCACCAGGGGGCCAGACGGTGAAGATACTTCTGATCGAAGACGACCGGGAGGCAGCGGGCTATCTCATCCAGGCGCTCGACGAGTGCGGCCATGTCACCCACCACGCCACTGACGGCGAAACCGGCTATGCGATGGCTTCGGGCATGGAATACGACGTGCTGATCGTAGACCGCATGCTGCCCCGGCGCGATGGCCTCTCGATCATCGAATCCCTGCGGGCCGAGGACAACCAGACCCCCGTTCTCATTCTTTCAGCGCTGGGTGAGGTGGACGACCGCGTGAAGGGCCTGCGGGCTGGCGGCGACGATTATCTCGTCAAGCCATACGCCTTCTCCGAACTTCTCGCCCGGATCGAAGTCCTCGCCCGCCGCTCAGCGCCGACCGAGGCGCAGACGCAGTATCAGGTGGGGGACCTGACGCTCGACCGGCTATCGCGCAAGGTGGAGCGGGCAGGGGAGCCGATTATCCTCCAGCCGCGTGAGTTCCGCCTCCTCGAATATCTGATGAAGAATGCCGGGCGGGTCGTCACACGCACCATGCTGCTCGAAAATGTCTGGGACTATCACTTCGACCCCCAGACCAACGTCATCGACGTCCACATGTCGCGCCTGCGCGCCAAGGTTGACAAAGGCCATGCCAACCAGCTCCTCCAGACCGTGCGCGGTGCGGGATACATGATCCGTGATTAGGTCAGTCCGTTTTCCGGCAAAATGCCGATACGTCCTCCCTCGCTGTCCCGGCGAAAGCCGGGACCCATACCGCCACGCACGCGAATGCGGCTACGTGGACCCCGGCTTTTGCCGGGGCAGCGAATGGAGAAAAACCGGTCCTTTGATACGATGAGCCGGTCCAGCGGGCATTTCGGGCGTGGCATCGGCAGCCTCTGGCGCACGACCACCGTGCGGCTTACGGCGCTGTTCATCGCGATCTTTGTCGGGTTCGCCATCGTCCTTCTCGGCTTCCTGGCTTTCCAGACATCCTTTCAGATCCAGCGTCAGCAATTGACGGCGATCGAGCGTGAGGTGGCGCAAATAAGACTGCTGTCCCAGCGCGCCGGTATCGGGCCCGTTGTCTTTGCCATCCAGCGGCTCGCCGACCGGCCAGGTCCGGGCATCTATTACCTGGGCGATCCCAACGGCGCCATGCTGGCCGGTAACGTCGGCGATCTGCCCAGCACGATCCTTGCCCAGCCGGGTCAATACGAACTCTCCTATGAGCGCGGACTTGAAATCTATGGGGAGCCTGAAGACGCGCCGGGGAGCGCGGGCACGGCCGTCGTGGAATCACTGACGCTGTCCAACGGCCTGCGGCTGGTCGTGGGCCGGGACATCGGCGAGCGGCGCTCGTTCACCGGCATCGTCTTTACGACCTTCCTCTGGGGCGCGCTTGCCATCATCGTGCTTTCGATGCTCGCCGGTGGCATTACCGCCCGCTATGTGTTGCGCCGCATCGACGGCATCACGGGCACCTCGCGCAAGATCATGTCGGGCGATTTGTCCGAGCGCATCCCGGTGACGGGCCGGAACGACGAGTTCGACTCCATGGCGACACACCTCAACGCCATGCTCGATCGCATCGAACAGTTGATGACCGGGCTCAAGGAGGTCACCGACAACGTCGCCCACGACCTCAAGACCCCGTTGACGCGACTGCGCAACAAGGCCGAGGCTGCTCTGCGCGAGAATGCGGACCCGGAGGCCCAGCGGCTGGCGCTCGAGACCACGATCGCCGAGAGCGATCAGCTCATCCGCACATTCAATGCCCTGCTGCTCATCGCCCGCGCCGAGGCCGGCACGCCGAGCGGCGCGCTATCCGAGACCGATTTGAGCGAGGTGGTAGCCGATGTCGCCGACCTCTATGCGCCCGTGGCCGAGGATGCGGGGCTGACGCTCACCGCCGATGTCGAGCCGGGCATCACCATGGAGGCGAACCGCGAACTCATCGGGCAAGCGCTTGTGAATCTTGTCGAAAACGCCATAAAGTATGGCGCGGAAGGTCCGGACGGGGCAGGGCGCATTGCCCTGTCGATCAAGCGGGAGACGGGAGACATTGTCATTGAGGTTGCCGACAATGGCCCGGGCATACCCGAGCCCGACCGCCAGCGCGTCTTCGAACGCTTCGCCCGCCTGGAATCGAGCCGCACCGAGCCGGGGGCAGGGCTCGGCTTGTCGCTCGTCGCCGCCGTTGTCAGGCTCCATGGTGGGACCGTGCATTTCGAGGACAATCGCCCGGGGGCAAGAGCGGTTATCCGGTTTGCGGGGCGGTAGGGCAGGCGATCACAGCCAGACCAGCGCTCTTGGCTCCACCCCTCCCCAGCCCTCCCCATCAAGGGGAGGGTGCTTCCTTTTCCGGGCAGTCCCCAAGCGCACAAGGCCAGCACCTCCCCCCTTGTGGGGGACTTGCAAGCGGTTCCGGCAACGCCGGAACGCATGGCTCCGGTGGAGCCATGCGAGCGCAGCAAGGGGAGGGGGGATTCGGCGAAGCCGAAATCACTTGGGATTCCGATGCAATCTGCAGGAGTTCCTACTATGAACACCCTCGCTGAGAAGCTCAATCCCCTCCCCAACGGCGACACACGCTCGGCCGCCCTCGACGATATCATCGCCGCGACCGCGTCGGTCGATGCGATCCGCAGTGCCGCGCCTACCCTCGGCCCGATCTTCGAGACCACGCCCTATCTTCGCGACCTGGCCCTGAACCATGCCGAGTGGTTTGCCGCGGCCCTTGGGACCAGTCCCGACGAGGCCATGGCCGCCATTTTGGGCGACATGCGAGCCGCGGGCACCGAATGCGACGATGAGGCGGCACTCATGGCCCGGCTCCGCATCGGCAAGGCGCGTGGAGCGCTACTTTCGGCGGTTGCCGAGATCGGCAAGGTGTGGACGGCACAGCAGACAACGCGCGCCATGTCCGACATGGCCGACGCGGCGCTCGAGGCGAGCCTCGATTTTCTGATGCGCGAGGCAGCCGGGCGGGGCGAGCTTGCCGTGCCTGCAGAACAGGCTTCCGGCGCAAATTCCGGCCTCGCCGTCTTCGCGCTGGGCAAGCATGGTGGGCAGGAGCTCAATTACTCCTCGGATATCGATATCGTAGTCTTTTACGATCCGGCGCAGCCAGTGCTTGCTCCCGATGCCGACCACAACAAATTCTATGTCCGCATCGTCCGGCGTCTGGTTTCGATCATGCAGGATCGGACCGCCGACGGTTATATTTTCCGCACCGATATCCGCCTGCGCCCCGATCCCGGCTCGACGCCCGTTGCGATCTCGGTCGATGCGGCGATGAGCTATTATGAGGGCAGGGGGCAGAATTGGGAACGCGCGGCCTGGATCAAGGCGCGGCCCTGCGCGGGTGACAAGGAGGTGGGCCGGCAGTTCCTCAAGGACCTCGCTCCCTTCATCTGGCGCAAGCACCTCGATTTTGCGACCATTGCCGACATCCAGGCGATGAAGCGCCAGATCAACGTGCACCGCAATGTCGGCGGTATCCGGGTGGCCGGTCATAACGTCAAGCTCGGGCGCGGCGGCATCCGCGAGATCGAGTTCTTCGTCCAGACCCAGCAGCTTATCGCAGGCGGCCGCGACCCGCATCTGCGGGTGCGCTCGACCATCGACGCGTTGGCGGCGCTGGTCGAAGGCCGCTGGATCGACACCAATACGGCGCATGGGCTGGCCGAGTGCTACTGGTTCCTGCGCGCGGTGGAAAACCGGCTGCAGATGCTCCGGGACGAGCAGACCCATATCATGCCCGAAACCGCCGAGGGCATCGCGGCAATCGCCCGCTTGATGGGGTATGAAGACGCCGAGGCGTTCGAGAGCGATTACCGCGCGACCTTGGCCCGAGTGGTGGACGACTATGGCGGCCTCTTTTCCGAGGGCGAATCCCTGGCCGGCGAGATGGGCAATCTCGTCTTCACTGGCTCGGACGATGATCCGGGCACGCTTGAAACGCTTGCGGGGCTCGGCTTTTCCGACCCCGCCTCGGTTTCGGCCACCATCCGCAAATGGCACTATGGCGGCTATGCCGCGACCCGCGCCGCCAAGGCCCGCGAGCACCTGACCGAGTTGATGCCCGCTCTGCTCCGTTCGATCGCGGAAACCGGCAATGCCGATGCGGCCTTCACCCGCTTTGACAATTTCCTCTCCCGCCTTCCTGCCGGCGTGCAGCTTTTCGCCCTTCTGCGCACCCATGATGACCTGCGCAATTTGCTCATCGACTTCATGGCCTCCGCGCCGCGCCTGGCCGAGGCGGTGATCCATCGCGCCCATGTCGTCGATGGCCTGATCGACCCGGCCTTTGCCGGGCAGATCGGCGTCCACGAGCGGCTTGTCGCCAGCGTCGATGCCTTCCTCGCCGATGCAAGAAGCTATGAGGACATGATCGACCGCGCTCGCATCGTGGGGTCCGAGCAGCGCTTCCTGCTCGCAGCCGGGCTCGTCGGCGGGGCGTTGAGCGCCGAACAGGCGGGGCGCCAATTCACGGCGCTAGCCGAGACACTGATGGCGCGGCTTTTCAGTTCGGTGCGTGAGGCCTTCGCCCAACGCCACGGCACCATTCCCGGCGCTCGCGTCGGCATTCTCGGCTTCGGCAAGATGGCGAGCCGCGAGATGACGGCGACATCGGATCTCGATTTCATCCTGCTCTATGATCTGCCCGAGGGGGCGTCGGGTTCGGATGGCGAACGCCCGCTCGACCCGCCGACCTATTTTACCCGCCTGACCCAGCGCTTCCTCGCCGCGCTCTCCGCGCCGACGGCGGAAGGCGTGCTCTACGAGGTGGATATGCGCCTGCGGCCTTCGGGCAATGCCGGTCCGTTGGCGACGAGCCTTAACCGCTTCCGTTCCTACCAGCGCGAGGAAGCCTGGACCTGGGAGCACCTGGCCCTCACCCGCGCACGTATCGCGCT
>CAYSBF010000091.1:0-10264 GCA_964429025.1 uncultured Pelagibacterium sp. | reverse complement strand
CCCCGATTTCGCCGGAACCGGGGCCCTCTTTCGCCCGTTTTCTGGTACATTCTCTTTCCGTAACCAGAAAACGGAGGAAAGACCATGAAACGCTTTGATGGCGGATCGTTGATCCCCGGTGCAACCTGGCATGCCACCGCGGAAACGGAGGCGGAAGTTGTCCGCAAGGCCGTGGAGCGCCTGCGGATCGAGCATGGCGAGACGGATGTCCGTCCCGACATGGTCGAGCGCATCAAGGAACGCATTTTCGACGTCGAGACGCGGCACTAGCTACTTCAAGGCAGGCGTATGCGGCCGAGCAGCGCCTGCCTGTCCAGCCGGAAATTCGATTCGATCCATTCCTGTTCAAGGCGCCGCAGTTCCGCCCCCAAGGCCGCGCCTTTGGGCACGCCGGCGGCAACGAGATCGTTCCCGCTCAACGGGAAATCCCCCGGCGCGAGTGCCAGAACCTCCCTTTCCACCCGTTCCCTTTCGGCGCCGGACCAGTTCTCGAGCGCAGCGGCAACCGTGACTGCATTGGCTTTCAGAGACGGAAAGCGGTAGGCAAGTTCGGTCAACCGGAGCTCGCGCGCCAATGCTGCAGCATCGGCCAGATCCCGGATCTGCCGGGTGAGCGCGTTCGAGAGGCGCCAGCGCTTCTGCAATGACCCGACATCGACCTGCTGCGCCGCGACCATGGCGAGGCGGACGACCGCCGTCGGGGCCTTTCCCAAGCCTTCGAGCCGAAAGAGCATGGGCAGGGCGCCTTGCGGCAGGATGCCTGTGTCGAGCACACTAGTCGCGATCATCTGCTCAAGGGTAAGCGCACATTGCGGTGCGTTGAGAAGCTTGAGCATTTCCGCTCCGACCCGCTCGGCAGAGAGCTGGTGCAATGAACCGGCCGCACGGCGGCACGCCGAAAGCGCGGCGTCCTCGAACTGCTCCCTGCCATGCGTCGCGCAAAACCGGAAATAGCGATAGACACGCAACCGGTCCTCGGCGATCCGCGCATCAGCGTCGCCGATAAAGCGCACCCGCCGCGCAAGGCAATCCTCCAGCCCGCCGACCGGATCGAACAATCCGCCATCGGCGCCCGCATAGAGCGCATTCATCGTGAAATCGCGGCGCGCGGCATCGGCGGCCCAGTCCGTGCCGAAATCAACTCTCGCATGACGCCCGAAAGTCTCGACATCCTTGCGCAAGGTCGTGACCTCTGCCGTCAGACCTCCAGCCACGAGCGTCACCGTGCCGTGATCGATGCCGGTGGGATGAACGGCAAAACCCGCCCGCCCCGCGCGATCCATCACCTCCCGGGGCAAAAGCTCGGTGGCCATGTCGATGTCGGTCTTTGAGCGATCGAGCCCTAAAAGCGCGTCGCGCACGGCCCCGCCGACAACCCGCGTCCGGCCCCTCGCGCCATCGAGGACATCGAAAAACCGTGCGGCCTTCTTGAGCCAGGGCGCCGACCGCAAGCGATCCTGCGCCATCTCCCGGCTCACAGCGCAACCTCGCCGGTAAGCACCATATCCCGAAACCGCCGGGTGAGATTGGCGGTGATGCCCCAGATCAGATGCCCGTCATGCTCTATCTGCCAGGAACGATGCTCCTTGCCATTCCTGGTGATGCGGAAGGTGCCGTAGCTCCTGGGGTCGATGATCGTTTCGAGCGGCACCTCGAACACCCCGTCGACCTCCTGCGGGTTGGGCTGGAAAGGCCCGCTCGGCTCGACCGTCGCAACGACTGGGGTGATGAAGTAGTTCGTGCCGGTGAAGTAGTACGGCATGAAGCCGAGCACCGAGGCGTCGGATGGGTCGAGCGCCACCTCCTCATGCGCCTCGCGCAGCGCGGCATGAGCTGCGTCCGAATCCTCGGGATCGATTCGTCCGCCTGGAAAGGCAACCTGCCCCGAATGGGCGCGAAGCGTCGTCGCCCGTTCGGTGTAAAGAACCGTGTAACCCTGCGTGCGCTTGACCAAGGCGATCAGAACCGCCGCGGGAATGGGCGGCCCACTGATATCGGTGATTATGAAATCGGCGACAAGGTCGCTCCTGTCCGGCATGGCCTGCGGGGTATCCAGCAGCCGCCCCGGAATCTGCGCGATAGCCGCATCCGATCGCACGTCTTTTCCTAGTCCTTCCCGAACCGTCCGATATCCCCGGCGAGCACTGCCGCCATGTTCTCGTCGTGAGAGTGGACCAGCACACGTGCGGGATCAACCGGAGCGGGGAAGCGGATCGCGTTGGGCACGGAAGGGACGAAACCCAGCGGCCCGTAATAGGCGAGGTCGCCCACCAGCAGGACGAACTTCACCCCTTCCCGCGCCAGCGCGATGTCGCAGGCATGCCGCACCAAGGCGCGGCCTGCTCCCTGCTTGCGAAAGGCCGGATCAGTCATCAGCGGGCCGAGAAGATAGCCGTTTATCCCGGCAATGCCGATCGGTGTCAGCCGCACCGAAGCGGCCCGCTGGCCTTCGAGCTCGGCGATGAAGCACAGGCTTGGATCGACGGGGAACCGCTCGCGCACCCTGAACGCCGCCCGCGCAAAGCGTCCGGGCCCGAAGGAAACCTCGTGAAGGTTCTCGATCCAGTCATTGTCGGCAGGGGTTTCGAGACGGATGGCAAGGGCATCCGCAGGGACGGCAGGATATGCCGGAGAAAGAGCAGTCATTGTGGTGATCCAGATCGGACAGGAAAAAAGCGACGCAAACGCGCGGCATGGCGCGTGACTAAAGTCGTCGGATATCCCGTGCGATTCTGGACATTGGACTGTCCTCCCATTGAACACCTACGCCATTATCACCGGACAATCCGCCCGTCCAACAAAATTGCAGTCTCGCCGGCAGGAACGCTCAAAACGAACACGGCGTTCAACATATGCGGGCTGACCGTGGCAACTATGGGCCCTAAATAGGCAAAATCGAAAAATAAAGGAGTTCCCCATGGGCCAGCTCATCGACGGCAAATGGTCGACCCAGTGGTATGATACCAAGTCCACGGGCGGTAAGTTCAAGCGCAGCACCTCGGCCTTCCGCAACTGGGTCACGCCCGACGGCGCGCCCGGTCCCTCAGGCGAAGGCGGTTTCGCCGCCGAAAGCGGCCGCTACCATCTTTACGTGTCCTATGCGTGTCCCTGGGCCCACCGCACCCTGATTTTCCGCGCGCTCAAGGGGCTGGACGAGCATATCTCGGTGTCCGCCGTTTCCCCCAAGATGCCCGATGAAACGGGCTGGGCCTTTACCGGCGAAATGGGCTCGGACAAGGACCCGCTCAACGGCGCCGATTATCTCTGGCAGGTCTATCTCAAGGCCGTCCCCGATTATACGGGACGGGTGACCGTTCCGGTGCTCTGGGACAAGAAGACCGGCACAATCGTCTCCAATGAGAGCGCCGAGATCATCCGCATGTTCAACTCGGCCTTTAACGGGCTGACCGGAAACACGCTCGACTTCTATCCCGAGGACAAGCGCGCCGAAATCGATGCCATCAACGACCGCGTCTACAACGACGTCAACAATGGTGTCTACAAGGCCGGCTTTGCAACGACCCAGGAGGCCTATGAGGAAGCGGTGACCGCGCTCTTTGCTGCACTCGACTGGCTCGAGGACCTGCTATCGAAAAAGCCCTTCCTCACCGGTGACGCACCGACCGAGGCCGACTGGCGGCTGGTGACAACGCTCATGCGGTTCGACGCGGTCTATTTCGGCCACTTCAAATGCAATATCCGGCGAATCGCCGACTACCCCAACCTCTCGCGGCTCCTCAAAGCCCTCTACGATTGGCCGGGCGTCGCCCCCACGGTCCGCATGGACCATATCAAGACGCACTATTACTGGAGCCACACGACCATCAATCCGCACCGCATCGTGCCGGTCGGGCCTGACGATCTGGGGTTCACGGACTGATCGGGCAAATGCTGGGGCCGGAGTTGTGGCCTCCGGCCTCGCCCTCTCTACCAGACAGGCGAGATTTCCGCCTCGCCCTTGATCTCGGCAATGCGCCGGGCCGTCGCCGGGCTGATATCGGAGGGCGGGGAATCGAGCTCGAACCAGCCGATCTCGGCGATTTCGCGGTTGGGGACGAAAGGGCGGACCATCCTCGCCTCCCGCGCGATGAAGAAGGTCACGTGGTCGCGCCTGGTATAAAGCTGGGAATGATAGATGCCGAAGAGCTCCATGTGCCCCTCGATGGCATGGCCGGTTTCCTCGAGCACTTCGCGGCGCGCCGCCTCTTCCACCGTCTCGCCCGGATCGACGCCACCACCGGGGAATTGCCAACCAGCGCTATAGCCGTGCCGGACCAGCAGAACCTGGCCATCGACGATCACCGCACTCCGTGCACCAAGCGTGAGATGCTTGTAGATGCCGATCGCCCTGAGCATCAGGCCGAACTTCAATCTCTGCCAGCGCGACGGCATGCTCTCCCTTCCGCGTAAACCACGCAGGCACAAATACGGCAATTTGCGGCAATCGGCCATTTTCTTGCCGCAGCCCCCGTGCCAATAGTCCCTCCAGCAATGATCACACTCGCCCATATATCGGACGTTCACCTCGCGCCGCTGCCGCGCGTTTCACCGCGTGAACTGATGTCCAAGCGCATCACCGGCTGGCTCAATTGGCGTTTGAAGCGCGGCCATCAATTGCGGCGCGACACGCTGTCGGACCTCGTGGCCCATATGAAGGACCAGCGCCCGCAAATGGTTGCCGTAACCGGCGACCTGGTCAATCTGGCGCTCGATGCTGAAGTCTTCCGGGCGCTCGAGTGGTTGCGCGCGTTGGGGGAACCGGAAAATGTGTGCGCCGTCCCGGGCAATCACGACGCGTATATAAAGGGCGCGCTGGAGAAGGCGCTGGCGACCTATGGCGACTATATGTCGGGCGAAACACTGGGTGAAGAGCCCTTCCCCTATCTGCGCCGCATGGGCCAGGTCGCGCTGATCGGGGTTTCGAGCGCCATTGCGACCAAGCCCTTCGTTGCGGCGGGACAGGTGGGCGCGGGACAGATCGAAAGGCTGGGCAAGCTGCTCAAGCTGCTCGGCGAAGCTGGATATTTCCGCGTTGTGATGATCCACCATCCCCCCAACGCCGAATGCGCCGATTCCCAGCGGCTGGGACTGTGGGACGCGGTGCAGCTGCGGGCGATGTTCGCCCAAGTCGGGGCGGAGCTCGTTCTGCACGGCCACACGCACGAGTCGACCGCCCATGCCATAGGGGGGCCGGATCGCGAGATTCCGGTGATCGGCGTTGCTGCCGGCTCGGCGGCGCCCGGTGGGCATGAGGCGCCGGGGCGGTATAATCTCTTCCGCATCGAGCAGGTCGGCAACCAATGGACCTGCAACATGCGCGAATTCGGCTACCAGCGCATCGGCGACGACATTACCATGCGCCTGCAGATGCGAATCTACTGACACCGGCTTGAGCGGCGATTTGACCGAAACCGTCTTTGAAATCGAAAAGCCGAACTTCGACGGCCGAACAGGTGTCGCCCTGTTCGGCTACAGGCTCGGCGACCTCAATTTTACCGAAACACTTGCGTTTCCAGCCGAGGGGCTGGACGCTGATGCAGCCGGTGAGGAAGGGTTTTCCCATCTGCTCGACCTTACGGCCGCTGTGCTCGGTGTAAGCTATTTCAAGCTGCTCGCGCCATTTGAGATCGACCTCATGGCGTTATCGCTGGCGGCAGACGATACTGTCTTTCTCACCGACATCTATGAGAACGGGCTCGGCGAGTTTTACGCGCGCAACGACCTCAAGCGCTTCGGGCGGCTCAGGTTCACGACCGGCCCTGCCCAGAACCCTTTGGAACCGGTCTCCCTGCCCGATCGCGCGCTCGTCCTGATCGGCGGCGGCAAGGATTCGCTGGTGAGCGTTGACCTGCTGGAACGCGCGGGCAAGGAAATGACGCTTTTTGCCGTCAATCCGAAAGGCCCGATCCTCACGACGGCGGAGCGTTCAGGGCACAGGCTGATCGGGATCAAGCGCACGCTGGACCCCGAAATGATCCGGCTTTCACGGGAGCCCGGCTTTTACAACGGCCACGTGCCCTCGACGGCGATCAATTCCATGATCGCGGCGCTGGCGGCTCTGCTCTTTGGCTTCAACACCATCGTCCTCTCCAATGAGCGCTCGGCCAGCGAAGGCAATATCGCCTTCGACGGACGGGAGGCCAATCACCAGCACTCGAAATCCCTCGGCTTCGAGCGCCTGATCGGTGACGTGCTGGGCCAGGCGAGCGGCGGGTCGCTCAGCTATTTTTCCCTGCTCCGCCCCTATTCCGAAGCGCGGATCGGCCAGCTATTCGCCCGCACCAGCCGCTATGACGACGTCTTTTCAAGCTGCAATGCCAATTTCCGCCTCGCGGGCAATGACGGTCCGCTCTGGTGCGGAAAATGCCCCAAATGCCATTTCGTGTTTCTCATTCTCGCGCCATGGATGAACCGGGCGCGGCTGGTCTCGATTTTTGGGCAGAACGTGCTCGATGATGCGGACAATATTCCGGCCTATCGCGAACTCACGGGACTGTCCGGCCACAAGCCCTGGGAATGCGTTGGCGAGATCTTGGAGGCTGCCGCCTGCCTCTGGCGCGTTTCGGCTGATCCCGAATGGCGCGACAGCGCCGTGGCTGCAGCGCTCCGCCCCGAACTGGAGGCTTTCTACGGCAAGGCGCGGCTGGAAGCCGCCTTTGACGAGCTGATGGCCGATAGTCACGATCACCTCATCCCCAAATCCATCCAGATTGCGGTTACACCACATGCGCATTGACGGACCGGTACTTCTTTATGGCGCGGGCCGTGAGGCCCGCTCGACCGCCAGCTTCCTTCAGGAGCGATATCCAGGGCTCAAGCTCTTTGTCACCTCCGATGACGGGGTGGCCGAGATCGAGGGGGCTTCATTCATTCCGGCCCGCGAGGCCGCAGAAGTCTCCCGCTTCGGCACCATCGTCAAAAGCCCCGGCGTCTCGCTCTACAAGCCGATCTTCCGGACGGCGCTCCAGGCCGGCGTGCCGGTTACCTCCAACCTCAACATCTGGGCCGGGCATTTCCGCGAAGGGCGTACGGTGGTCGCGATTTCGGGGACGAAGGGCAAATCAACCACCGCAACGCTGGTCCACCTGATGCTTGTTCATTCCGGCGTGGACGCCATTCTCGCTGGCAATGTGGGCATCCCCCCGCTCGATGCCGCCGACAAGGCGCCTGTGGTCGTGCTCGAGCTGTCCTCATACCAGACCGCCGATATCGGCTTTGCCCCCGATATCGCTGCGATTTCCAACCTCTATCCCGAGCATGTGGACTGGCATGGCGGGCTCGACAATTACTATCGCGACAAGCTCAACATTTTCGTCAAAGGCCCCCGCCTCGCGGCGCTCGGCCCACAGGCGGCGAGCAATGAGCGCGTGCTCAAGGCGATCCCTGCGGGAACAGCTCACGTGCCGCCGCTGGACATCGACCTTGCCGATGAGATCCTGATGGCCGCGATGCAGTCGCGGCTCAAGGGCGCGCACAATCACGACAACGCAAAGCTCGCCGCTGCCATTGCGCTCGCGGCGGGCGCGACGCGCGAGGGGATATTCAAGGGCATCGAGGCTTTCGTCCCCCTGCCCCACCGGCTCGAAGAGTTCAGCGTCGGCGACGTCCTGTTCATCGACGATTCCATTTCGACGACGCCCGAGGCGACCAAGGTTGCCCTTGCCGCCTATCGCGGCAAGCGCATTGCGCTGATCGCGGGCGGGCATGAGCGCCAGCAGGACTACACCGACCTTGCCAACCTTATGGGCCTCGCAGGCGTGACGACGCTGTGCTGCCTGCCGGTGACTGGGCCGCGCATCGCGGCCGCCGTGCGGGAGAACACACCCATCCCGGTCGGCGAGTTCGCAACGCTCGAGGAGGCGATGGACTATCTTGCCGCGCATCGCGCAGATTTCGACACCGTGCTGCTCTCACCCGGCGCGCCGAGCTACAACCAGTTCAAGAACTTCGAGGAACGCGGGGACGCTTTCAAGGCGTTCGCGAACCGCTATTTCGGCTGAACGCACGGCTCCATGTTCTTGGATTGTCCGTTGATCCCTCTCCCCAAGGGAGAGGGAGTGAGAGCCCTGAGGCCATGGCGAACGTCGATCGAACCTAAACCTTCTTGTCCACGCTCGACATCAGCTTGTTCTGAAGAACTTCCGCCTTCTTCTTGCCTTCGGCAATGATCCGGTCAGCAGCCGTTCTTGCGACGTTGTCGACATGTGCGGTGATCTGGAAGGTGAAGGTATTCGCGAAGGCATTGACGAGGGCATTATTCTGCTTCTCGAACTCGCGCATCATCGTGCGCCGCTTGGCGAGCTTCTGGAGGTGCTCGTTCCAGGCGGACTGCTTGGGCATCCAGTTCATTTTCTTGAAGCCGATTTGCATCATCGCTCCAGCCGGATGTCTTGCATGATCCTGCAAGGGTACCGGCAGGGCATTAACATTGCGTTAGCTTTTGGAAGTCAGATCGTGGCCTGTTCGATCTCGATGAGCGTGCCATCGAAATCCTTAGGGTGCAGGAACAGCACCGGCATGCCGTGGGCGCCGATCCGTGGCTTTCCGTCTCCGAGCACCCGCGCCCCTTCCGCCACCAGTTTCCGCACCGCCGCCTCGATATCAGGCACCTCGAAACAGATGTGATGCATGCCACCATCGGGGTTCTTTTCGAGGAATTTTGCCACCGGCGAATCCGCACCGAGCGGTTCGAGCAATTCGAGCTTGGTGTTACCGGTATCGACGAACACCACCGTAACGCCATGTTCGGGCAAGGCCTGCGGCGCGGAAACGCGGGCGCCGAGCACGTCGCGATATTTCCGCGCCGCCCTTTCGAGGTCCGGCACGGCAATGGCGATATGGTTCAGCCGCCCGATCATCGGTTGGTCAGCCGCCCCTCGATCCGCCCCAGCACGGCAAAAGCCGCATCGAGCACATTTGTGCCGGGGCCGAAGATTTCGGCGACCCCCGCCTCGCGCAGGAAGTCGTAGTCAGCGCCGGGAATGACGCCGCCGACGATAACCGCGACATCGTCCAGCCCACGGGCCTTCAGCGCCGCTATCAATTCCGGCACCAGCGTCTTGTGCCCGGCAGCGAGCGAGGAGACGCCGACCGCATCGACCTTCAGATCCTCGGCATGCGCGGCAACCTCGTGCGGGGTTTCGAACAGTGAGCCCATATGCACATCGAAGCCCAGATCTGCGAAGGCGGTGGCGATCACCTTGGCGCCCCGGTCATGCCCGTCCTGCCCCATCTTGGCGATGAAGATCGAGGGCGCGCGTGCATGCGTGGATCGGAAACCGGCAATGCGCGAGCGCAGGGCTTCGAACTGCGGATCGGAGGCGTATTCCTCGGCATATACGCCCGACAGCACCCGTGTCGTCGCGTTGTAGCGCCCGAAGACATCTTCCATGGCCTGGGAGATTTCGCCCAGCGTCGCGCGGGCACGTGCGGCCTCAATAGCTGCTTCGAGCAGATTGCCCTCGTCCATCGCCGCATATTCGCGCAGCGCATCGAGAGCGGACTGGCAGCGCTGCTCGTCGCGCGAGGCGCGAACGCTTTGAAGCCTTGCAACCTGCGCGGCCCGGACCCTGGCGTTGTCGATTTCCAGCGTCTCGATCGGGTCTTCATTCTCGAGCCGGTAGCGGTTGACCCCGACGATCACCTCCTCGCCCCGGTCGATCGCCGCCTGCCTGATCGCGGCCGCCTTTTCGATCTCGAGCTTTGGCTGCCCGGACTGGACGGCGCGCGTCATGCCGCCCCCGGCCTCGACCTCGGCAATCAGCTTTTCCGCCTTTTCGACCAGTTGCGCGGTCAGCGCCTCGATATAGTAGGAGCCGCCCAAGGGATCGACCACGTCGGTGACCCGCGTCTCGTGCTGGAGGATGAGCTGGGTGTTGCGCGCGATGCGCGAGGAGGTTTCGGTCGGGAGCGCTATGGCTTCGTCAAATGAATTTGTGTGCAGGCTCTGCGTGCCACCCAAAACGGCCGCCATCGCCTCGAAGGCGGTGCGCACGATGTTGTTATATGGATCCTGTTCGGTGAGCGAAACGCCGGAGGTCTGGCAGTGGGTGCGCAGCATTTTCGAGCGCGGGTCTTTGGCGCCAAGATCGGTCATGATCCGCGACCACAGCGTCCGCGCTGCCCTGAGCTTGGCGATCTCGACAAAAAAGTTCATGCCGATGCCGAAAAAGAAGCTCAGCCGGCCCGCGAAGTCATCAATGTCCAGTCCGCGCGCCTGCGCGCAGCGAACGTACGTGCTCGAGACCGATCGTCTCCAGAACCG
>CAYSBF010000090.1:0-10347 GCA_964429025.1 uncultured Pelagibacterium sp. | reverse complement strand
TGCCTGATCGGTCACGGACCTTTTTTATCGGGCTGGAAGAACCCATATGATAGTTACAGTTCTCAGCCGATCACAGGCTGTTTCCTGACCGGCCTGCCGGGACGGGACCAACTCTTGATTTTGAAAACGTTGCCAATCCGGCCCGCGTGTTGCGGACCGGAAACACGCCCGCTCGTCCACCGGACCGGGCAATACAAAAAAGACACTCTCATGATCAATGGTACCGTCAAATTCTTCAATAGCGCCAAAGGCTTTGGCTTCATAACGCCTTCTGATGGAAGCAAAGACGCCTTCGTTCACATTTCGGCGCTGGAAAGCGCTGGCATTTCCACACTCGCTGGAGGGCAGGCTGTAACCTGCGAGTTGGAGAATGGCCGAGACGGCAAGGTAGCAGCGGTCAGTATTCGCCTTGCTTAACTGTTCAACCGGGATTGCCCATGTGATCCCGGACCCTCCAAAGCCAAAGAAGCCGGTTTAATGACAAATGCACGACTTGACCCGATTGAACGCCGGTCAGCGGTCCCGCGCACGCAGGATAATGATCGACTTGCGGCCATCCGCAAAGTTTTGGGCGCTCGCAAACGCCTTTTGAGAGCCACCCAAAGCATCGAGCGGCTTGTCAAGCGGCAGGCCTCCGCCCACAAACTGGAGCAGCGATCATGACAAATAGCCCCCCAGCATTCGACTATTCCGCCCCAGTCGAACTCTACACAGGCAAACGCTCCAGGCGCTTGGGCAAAGTTCACTATCAGCGGTTCGAAAGCGCCGCACGGGCGCTTCAATACGCCATCGAAGCGATGCCGCGCGAAACCTTGGCTGATGCAGTCCTCGAAATCGACGAGCAACGTTTCGGGCCTGTCGAAATCGCTGCCCTCTACGAGCACCCGGCTTACCCGCTGGGCTCAACTACAGGCAACCAAAGGATCTAGTCATGCGTCCATACAGCAAGATCATTCCGTTCCCCGTCCGTGTCGTGCCAATAGCCAGATTCAGCTCTGCTGAGTATCCCAAACTGGCTCATGCGCTCGGAAATCACAATGGCGATCATCTGTCTCCCGCGCCCGAAACGTCATTGGTATGGTCAGACGTCCTGGGGGATACGCCATGCCATTGACCTTTCCAAACCCGAGCCGCGCTTTCCAGGAGGCGCGCAACGCCGTTGGTTTTACGGGTTATGATGGTATGTTTGAGATACAGTTCTTCGTCGAGGTGGATGCGTTGGCCAGTCTTGGAGCCGTGCCGCACACCCCAGCAACACCTGAATCCCGTTGGCTTGCCGCATTCGACGCGATGCGGGCCTCAATTCTCGACGTTGCGCGCGACGCTCACGCCAATTCTCGCCGGACCCACTACACCTTGACCGCCTCCGACTTTCGCTGACAGGCCGCAGACGCGAAGGTACGTTTTGCTTGTGCCCGATGCTCTCCGCGCAGCCCCAGAGCCTCCGCTAGCTGAGGGCTAAGCCAAAGCCATTGGCGTCAGTTTGGGCTCGCATTGCTGGCTGGATCGCCGTTCCGCCAACTGCAATCATAACCCATAACCACTGCGAACCGCTACCACAGAACGCAAATTTTTAGAAAGAAATTCTTATATTTCAGTGTCTTAGCGCAATCTTGTGCGCGAATTGGTAGCGGAGGAGGGACTTGAACCCCCGACACGCGGATTATGATTCCGCTGCTCTAACCAGCTGAGCTACTCCGCCCCGAGAGGCGCGCCGCGCGTTTTGGCGGGCGGCAGGCAAGGGGGTTATTAGGGACCGGCATCGGCGCTGTCAAGCGCGACGCTTTGGCCGAACCTGCTTTGCACATAGTCGCGGACCGCCGCGAGATCGGTCGCGAAGGCGGCGCGCTCTCGGGCAGCCTTGCTGCGGTCCGGCATGCGCAGCAGATAGGAGGGATGGACGGTCACGAAGATGACGCCACCGTCCTCCCTTTCGATCGGCGCGCCACGCAGTTTCGAGACCGTCGCGCCAGAGCCCAGAAGGCTCTGCGCCGCCGTCGCTCCGAGCGCCACGATGATCCGTGGCTTGATAAACGCCACCTCGTGCTCGAGCCAGAAGCGACAGGCCGAGATCTCTCCGCCATTGGGCTTCTGGTGCAGGCGCCGCTTGCCGCGCGGCAGGAATTTGAAGTGCTTGACCGCATTGGTCACATAGAGCTTCCTGCGGTTGATCCGTACCTCCTCGAGCACCGTATCGAGAAGCTGGCCTGCCGGGCCGACGAAAGGGCGGCCGTCGAGATCCTCCTTGTCGCCCGGCTGCTCGCCGACCATCATGACCAGCGCATCAGACGGACCCGCGCCGAACACCACTTGCGTCGCATTGCGGTAAAGCGGACAGCGGGTGCAATCCTCGGCCGCCCTTGCCGCCGCGCGGAGCGAGGAGAATTCGAGCGCCTCGGGTTCGATTTCGGCGCCGACCCGGGATTTGAGCTTGGCAGCCATATTCGGCCTTTCCATCTGGGCAACAGCGTTCACACCGCCAACGGCGAGAGCAGGGCCGCGGTTGCGCCATGGTCCTTCCCGCCGTTCGGGCTCGCGCGAGCGTTCGCTGCAAATGAATAATCATTTCGGTTTCACCCGGTTTTGCCCCGGCCTTAGCTGGCCTATGTTGAAGGCACCGAACAAACCGCCGGAGACCTTGCCATGGCGCTCGAACTCACAGGACTGCACCACCTCACCGCCGTCACCGCCAATGCGCGGGAGAATCTGAGGTTCTATACCAAGGTCCTTGGCCTGCGCCTGGTCAAGCGCACCGTCAACCAGGACGACACCACCGCCTATCACCTCTTTTATGGCGACGGCAAAGCCTCGCCCGGCTCGGACATCACCTTTTTCGACTGGCCGACCCCGCGCGAGGTACGCGGCACCCATTCGATCGTCCGGACTGCTTTCCGCGTCGAGGGCGAAGCCTCGCTCGCCTGGTGGAAGGAGCATCTGCAAGCGAATGGCGTCGCAACCTCCGACATCGCCGAGCGCGCCGGGCACATGTCGCTCGATTTCGAGGATCCCGAAGGCCAGCGCCTGCGGCTGGTCAACGATACCCGCGCCGGGGGCGCTCATCCGTGGGACAAGAGCCCCGTTCCGCGCGAGCGCCAGATCAAGGGGTTGGGGCCGATCACGATGAGCGTGCCCGATCTCCAGCGCTCGGAACCGGTACTGACGGTCGTCATGAACATGCGCAAGGTCCGCACGCACCCGGCGACCGAAGATCAGGGCGAGGTCCATGTCTTTGCCATGGGCGGTGGCGGGGCTTCGGCCGAGCTCCATGTCGCAGTGGAACCGCACCTGCCCTTCGCGCGGCCCGGTGCCGGTGGCGTGCATCACGTGGCGTTCCGCACGCCCGACAAAAACCAGTTCGACCAATGGGTGGCGCGCGCCGCACAGGCCGGGCTGCGCACCTCCGGCGAGGTCGAGCGCTATTATTTCACCTCGCTCTATTTCCGCGAGCCCAATGGCATCCTGTTCGAGATCGCGACCGACGGCCCGGGCTTTGATGTCGACGAGCCCCTCGAAACCCTCGGCGAACGCCTCGCCCTGCCGCCCTTCCTCGAACCCAAGCGGGCGCAGATCGAGGCGGGTCTCAAGCCGATCGACTGAAACGTCCTCCCACTCTCGCTGTCCCGGACTCGACCCGGGACCCATAGCGACCATCCACACTTGCGTATGCTGAAGCATGGACCCGCCTCAAGCATGTCCCCGCCAAGGCGGGGAGCCGAGGCAGCGAAAAGGAGAGGAGGAGGGAAGGCAGAAGCCCGCACCCCCTCCGAAGACAACGCCTCTACTCGAGGCTCTCCGCAATCTCCACCAGTCGGATAAACTCCGCCCGCCGCCCCGCCTCGTCATCGCCGCGTGCGGACTGGGCCAGCGCGCGGATCTCGCCCCAATCCATCCCCGCCAGATGCCCCGATCCGCGCAGCTTCTGCCCGAAGGCGGCCACCGCGGTTGCAAACCTTATATCCTCGGGCGCATCGGCCATGGCCTCATACTGCCCCGAAACCGGGATCGGCGCCTCGATCAATTCGCTCGCCTCCGAGCCCGGCGCCTTGTAGCGGATCTTCAAAAACCCGTATTCGGCATCGTCCCCGAACACCGGAGCGGCTTGCTCCTCGCCATACCGCAGCGGATCGACCGAGCCTCGCGCCCCCACCGGCACGATCTCGTAGATCGCCGTCACCGAATGCCCCGCCCCGACATCCCCCGCATCCACCGCGTCATTGTTGAAATCCTCGCGGTTGAGCGCCCGCGTCTCATAGCCGATCAGCCGGTATTCAGAGACGGTCGCGGGATTGAACTCGACCTGCACCTTGACGTCGCTCGCCACCGTCATCAGCGTGCCGCCCAGCTCCTCGACCAGCACCTTGCGCGCTTCCGAATAGGAATCGATATAGGCCGCGTTCCCGTTCCCCGCCTGGGCCAGCGCCTGCATGACCGCATCATTGTAATTGCCCATGCCGAACCCGAGCACCGAGAGGAAAATCCCCTTGCGGCGCTGGGCCTCGATCAGCCGCTCCAGCCCGTCCGGATCGGAAATCCCGACATTGAAATCCCCATCGGTCGCCAGCAATACGCGATTGGTGCCGCCCTCGATCATCGCCTCTTCGGCCAACCGGTATGCCGCCTCGATTCCCTGCGCCCCGGCGGTCGATCCGCCCGACTCAAGGGTCTCGAGCGCCGCAAGGATTTTCGCCTTCTCGCTGCCCCTGGTCGGCTCGAGCACGACGCCCGCGCTTCCAGCATAGGTCACGATCGCGACCTTGTCCTCGGGACCCATCTCGTTGATCAGCAGGGAAAAGGCGCGCTTTAGAAGCGGCAGCTTGGCGGGCTCGTCCATTGAGCCCGAGGTGTCGATCAGCAGCACCAGATTGGCCGGCGGCACTTCGCTGATGTCGACGCTCTGCGCCTTGATCCCGATATGCACCAGCCGGCTGTTCCCATTCCACGGCGTCGGATGCACCGCGATCGTCGGCGCGAATGGATCCCCGCCCGGTGCGGGCACGGCATAGTCATAGCTGAAATAGTTGATGAGCTCTTCCACCCGCACCGCATCGGCGGGCGGGATCTGCCCCATTTCGAGCAACCGCCGCACATAGGCATAGGAAGTCGTGTCCACATCGATCGAGAAGGTCGAAACCGGCTCGTCCGCTGTGAACTTCACCCCGCCCTCGTCGAATGCGGCGAACTGGTCGCCGCTGGCGCCCATCGTCTCGACGGATTGAGGACGCGCAAATCCACCCGAGGGCGCCGGTGCGCTTGCAACGCGTGGACCGGCCGCCGCCTGCTGGGTAACAAGGTCCTGGCGGCTCTCGGCCAGTGGCGCTGACGCGGGGGCCGCCGCAGCCTGCTCGACTGCCCGGGGTTCAGCCTGTGCCACCTCCATGTTCATGACCGGAGGTTCTGCGGTCTTTTCGGCCGTCTCGACCGGCACGATTGGCGGCAGCGAGAGCTCGACGGGCGTCAGCGCCGTCTGGTTGAGGAAATACCAACCCATCGGCACAACGAACATGGCGGCAAAGCCCGCCCCGAGAGGAATGCGAATATCCATGGTCCAAATCCTTTTCCAACTGGAAGTGATGGACCTGAGACGCGCGCCACTCCCGCCGTCTTGGACCGGCACGTCATTTTTTTCGGTTTCCGCCGCCTGCGCCGTGTCAAACGCTGCCATCGCAGCTTCAAGGGCGCGCCCGCGCGCTGCGGCCGAAGGCTCCGGCACCTTGATTGTTTTCAGCGATTTCAGTCTCTCGTCATTCATCGCCTTGTCCTAAACCAAGGTCTTGAGGACCTTCTTGGCCTCATGCACATACCAGGAAACCGTGCTCTCCCTGACCCCCATGATATCCGCCGCTTCGGCGTGTGAGCGCTCCTCGGCGTAAACGAGAAGCATCGCGTCGCGCTGCTTTTCAGGCAGCCGCCGCACCGCCTCCCAAAGCTGGCTCTCGGTCACCGCGCCTTCCTGGCCCGGCGCCATCGCGCTCGGGCTCACCTCGCCCAGCGCATCGGCCTGCCTTGTCCGCCGCATACCCTGGCGCTGGCGGTCCCTCACCGCATTGATGACGATGCGGTAGAGCCAGCTCGTAAAAGCTGACCGCCCGTCGAACCCTTCGACCGCGATGGCAAGCTTGATGCAGACATCCTGCGCCACATCCTCGGCATCTTCCCGGTTTCCGCACCATTTGTAGGCAGTGCGGAACACGAAGTCGTAATGGCCCTCGACCAGCGCGGCGAACGCCGCCCGGTCGCCCCCGGCGGCGCGGCTTACCAGATCAGCGGTGGTCAAGGAGACGTTCACGCCTGTTTTGCCATTGCCTGCCTGCCGGGTCCGATAATCATGTGACGATCGGCCCGGAGAATTCCTTGGAAGTTTTTCCGGCAAAATCCTATTGAGGTCCAGGGATCGTTTGATCAACCTGCTTGGAGGGCCCGACTGCGATGACCGAACCCGGCAAACCCAACTGGGGCAACCGCATCATTCTGATCATTTTCGGCGTTCTGGCGCTCGTCACGATTGGTGGTGCCGTCTTTGCCACCATGTCCGAGTGGAACGCGGGAAATTCCCCCGCCGCGCGTGTTCAGGAAGAGCCCCTGCCCTCGGCCGGCTATTAAGGCAAGGCCCCCTCACCCCAACTCCTTCTCCCAAGGGGAAGGAGCGAGTGGCTCAAGCCACCATGGCCGCCGGCACTGCCTCTGCGATGAACCCGCCGCCGAGCACCTGCGCGCCTTCGCTGTCATCGGTATACAGCACGCATGCCTGCCCTGGCGCGATACCGGCCTCGCCGGACACCAGCGTCACATAGACCTCGCCATCGCGGATCTGGATGACCGATTCCTGCGGCGCGCGCGTCGAGCGCACCTTCGCCTCGAGCGCAAGCCCGTTCCCCGCTGCCATCTCGGCGAGTGGCCGCGGACCCAGCCAGTTGACGTCGCGCAAGCGCACCGTGTGGGTCGCAAGCGCGGACTTCGATCCCACCACGACTCGCTGGGTCTTGGCATCGAGCCGGACGACATAGAGTGGTTCGCCAGAAGCAATCCCAAGCCCGCGCCGCTGCCCGACGGTATAATTGATGATGCCCTTGTGCCGGCCGAGCACCCTGCCCTTGAGATCAACAATCTCGCCCGGCACTTCGGCCTCCGGCATCAGCTTGCGGATCACGTCCGAATATGAGCCCTTGGGCACAAAACAGATATCCTGGCTGTCGGACTTGTCGGCGATCGTCAGCCCCATCTCGCGCGCCAGCGCCCGCGTCTCGTCCTTGGTCATGTTGCCAAGTGGGAAACGCAGATAGTCGAGCTGTTCGGGGGTCGTCGCGAAGAGGAAATAGGTCTGGTCCTTGTCCGCATCGAGCGGCCGGAACAGGGCGCGCTTGCCCTCGACCAGACGCGAACGGACATAGTGCCCCGTGGCAAGGCAATCGGCGCCAAGATCCTTGGCGACCGCCATCAGATCCTCGAACTTGACCGTCTGGTTGCACGAGACGCACGGGATCGGCGTCTCGCCCCGCGCATAGCTCTCTGCGAACGGGTCGATCACCGCCTTTTTGAAGCGCTCTTCATAGTCGAGCACGTAATGCGGAATACCGAGCGCTGCCGACACCCGGCGCGCATCATGGATATCCTGCCCCGCGCAGCATGAGCCCTTGCGGAACGTCGCCTCGCCATGATCGTAAAGTTGGAGAGTAACGCCGATAACTTCATAGCCCTCACGGGCCAGCAATCCGGCAACGACGGAAGAATCGACACCACCGGACATGGCGACGACCACGCGTGTATTGGCCGGCGCGCGGTCGAAATCGAGGGAGTTCAGCATCTCTTTCTCATCCGGTTGGGGTCAAGGGCCAGCGGACGCGCCTATGTATGCCTTTTTGCCCTGGCCCGCAACAGCACGGCAGAAATTGCCGCCGGCCGAGCCATTCTTGCCGCCTGCAAGGCGCACTTCGCCGGCGCAGCATCGGCCAAGGTACTGAACTTGCTACCCGTTTTTCTCATCCCACACTTGGCAAGCTGCTTGCATCTGCGTTGCCGACGACGTCTGTCCAGTATCGCGTGGCACATCAAGTGACGAACCCTATCGCCATCGGCCTCAACATCACCGGTCCCGCCAATCCAGCCATTGCGCTGGGTAAGACGGATGCGAAAGGCGCATCGGGCTTTGCCATTCTGCTCGACGGCATTACGGCGGGCAAGGCATCGCAGGCCAACATCATCAACCTCGCTCCCGGCGCCACCGCGCCCCGGCTCGAACATCTCGACCTTGAGGCGCTGTCGCAAGCGCTCGGCGAAGTGCTTGAGCTGCTCGACGGGATCGAACAGGGCCTCGCGGACGATCAGCCCGTCGATCCTGCAGCGCTGGAGGCTCTGCCGGGCCTGATCGACACGATCAACGATCTGCTCGACGCCGGTGCGGTCATCGACCCGGAGTCCCCGCTCCTTGGTCTGCTTCAGAACCTCGCCCAGACGCTCGGAATCGAAACGGCTGGCGAAGGCGGCAGCCCGCTTTCCGGCCTTGAAGCCCTTTCCGCGCTCGCAACCCGCATCGGCGCGGAATTGCGCGAGATGGCGCCGCACCTTTCCTCTGCGCTCTCCGAAATGTCGCGCCGCCTTGACAACAATATCGCCGCCATTCAGTCCGCGCTTGCCAATGCCGAGCCGGACGCGGCAACCATGCTCAAGCTGGTCGAGAGCGAGACCAAACCGAACGCACATGCCGCCATCGCACAGGCTGGTGCGGCCGAGCCGGAAAAATCACTCGCCGAACCGGGCCAGCCGGTGGACAAGACCGCACAGCCGGGCGAGAGCACCCGTAGCCTCACCGCTGCAGGCGACGAAAAGCAGGGCCAGCCCGGCAGCGCACCTGCACCGTCCGGAACCTTGGCAAATTCAGCCTCCGCCCTGGCTGCGGCGGCTGGCGCCAACACCGCTGCGGCCGCCGAAACGCAAACCGACGCCCCCGACGGCCTTACGATAGGTGCAGGCCAGAACAGCACGCCGACCACCGCGCACGGCGCCGTCCGGCCCGAAGCCGCCGCCTATACGCGCCCCGAGCCGCGCATCAACGTCCCGCACATTGCCGTTGAAATCGCGCGCTCGATCCAGAATGGCATCTCCCGTTTCGAGATCCGCCTCAATCCGCCTGAGCTCGGCCGCGTCGATGTGCGCCTCGAAATGGACCAGTCGGGCAATGTCATCGCCCGTCTTGCCGTGGAGAAAAGTGAGACGCTCGACCTTCTCCAGCGCGACCAGCGTGCGCTCGAACGCGCGCTTGCCGATGCGGGCCTCGATGGTAGCAAGACCGAACTTGAATTTTCCCTGCGCCAGGACAATGGCCGCGATGACCAGCCCGCAGAGGGTAATAAGTGGAACAGCACCGTCCTCGCCGGTTCCGACACCACCGAACCCCACACCCTGACGCTGCCGGACGGAGCGATGCGTGGCTATGCCCGGCTCGATGCGGTCAATCTATGGGTTTAGGAGCACGCTGCCATGAGTGACATTTCTGGAGTGACCGGAACCGGCGGCGGCCTCGATACCCAGCGCCGCACCATCGCCGACAATTTCGACACCTTCCTGCAGCTGCTGATCACCCAGCTCAAGAACCAGAACCCGCTTGAGCCCATGGACACCAATCAGTTCACCCAGCAATTGGTGCAGTTCACCTCGGTCGAGCAGCAGCTCAAGACCAATGAGTTCCTGCAGGCCATGATGCAGTCGACCCAGAACTCGACCAATTCCCAGGCCGTGGCCTATGTCGGCAAGACGGTCACCGCCTCGGGCGCCACGAGCGAGCTTCGCGACGGCAAGGCGGTGTGGGTATTCAAGATCGACAAGCCCGCCGAAAACTCGACCGTTACCATCAAGGACGAGAACGGCCAGGTCGTTTACAGGCAACAGCTTTCCCTCAAGGCCGGCACCGACGACATCGTCTGGGACGGCACCACAAGCGCCGGCAACAAGCTGACCAGCGGCCGGTTCACCATCACCATCGACGCCCGCGACGCCAATGGCGCCTATGTCCCTGTCACCACCCAGCTTATGGGCGTGGTTGAAGCCATCGACTTCTCGGGCAGCGAGCCCCAGGCGATCATCGCTGGCCTGCGCGTGCCCCTCTCCTCGATCAGCTCGGTCGGCGCCGCCTTGCCACCGGATGGGGGCGGCGAAGGTGATGGCGGAGACGGCGGCGGCGATGGCGGTGAAGATGAAGGCGAAGGCAGCGGCGAGGCCGAAGCCGCCTGATACCAAGCCTGTTACGGCCCCTGAAAGCCGCTCCGCCCGGGGCGGCTTTTGTCATTTTGCAACAGAACCTTAACCACCTGTAAGTTTCCCCTTAGCCAAATTTTAAGCCAGACGCGCTAGTCT
>CAYSBF010000089.1:0-10659 GCA_964429025.1 uncultured Pelagibacterium sp. | reverse complement strand
CGGCATCAGCCCCGGGGCACCCCCGCATGGCGCAGCGTCCTCTTCTGGGCCGCGATCCTGAACTGGGCGTTCGGGGCGCCATAGCCATCATAGCCGCCGCGGCGCTCGACGATCTCGAAGAAGAAGCCGTCGCCATAGAGGGTGGAATAGAGCTGGAGATATTCCCCGCCGGTCTCGTCGCGGTCGTAGAGGATATTGTTGGCTTTGAGGGTGTCAACGAACTGGTCGTCGAGCCCGAACCGGGCCTGGATGTCGGCAAAATAGTTGGGCGAGATGGCCAGCGGGGCAAAACCTGTGGTTTTTAGCGCCTCGGCGGTCTTGAGGATGTCGGCGGACGCGAAGGCGACATGCTGCACCGAGGAGCCGAAGCTTTCGGAGATGAAGTGCCCGGCCAGCGTCGAGCGCCGGTCGGCGCCGTTCAATGTGATGCGGATGGTGCCCTGCTGGTTCTCGATCACCTGCGAGCGCACCAGACCTGCCGGATCGACAACGTCGAGCATCGGGGTTTTGCTTGTCTCGAACAGCGTCGTATAGAACAAGAGCCAAGTGAGCAGTTCCTCGTAGTTCATAGTCTGGCCGATATGGTCGACATGGGTGATGCCCATCTGGGGGGCGGTGCTATCCACTGAGGTGAACTCGGTCTCCCACACCCTGGCCAGTTCGGTCTTGCTGTCGATGAAGTGCATCAGCCCGCCGCCGACCCCGCGGATGGCGGGGATTTTGAGCTCCCCCGGCCCGACCGGCTGCTCGAAGGGTTCGGCCCCCAGGGCGCGGGCCCGCTCGACTGTGGCTTTGGCGTCCTCGACCTTCAGCCCGATGTCGCACACGCAGGTGCCGTGCATCAGGTACGCCGAATGGGCGAAGCCCTCGCGTTCGGTGTTGACGACGATGTTGACCCCTCCGGTGCGGTAGAGGTTCACATCCTTGGTGATGTGTTTTCCCGCATGGGCAAAGCCCATCGAGGCGAGCATCGATGTGAGGTCGGCCGCCTCGGCCTCGTTGGCGGCGAACTCGATGAACTCGACGCCCTCCACCGCGATCGGCTCCGGCATGGTCGGAAGGTCGATGGAAACCCCTGGCTCGGAGCGCCGCACGCTGTCCATCAGCGCGATGAGCGAGCGGTGGCCGTCGGCGGCGATGGTGCCCGGCGAGCCGCCGCGGAACTGGTCGTTGAAGATCTCCAGCGACCACACGCCCTTGTACCCCGTCGCCGCCACGGCGCGGGCGAAGGCGGGAACGTCGAGATCGCCCTGGCCGGGCATGGTGCGGAAATGCCGGCTCCAATAGAGCAAATCCATCTCGATCAGCGGCGCATCGGCAAGCTGGACGAAGAAGATCTTGTCGCCGGGAATCGCGCGGATGGTCTCCGGATCGATTTTACGGGCGAATGTATGAAAGCTGTCGACGATCAGCCCGACATTGCCGTGGTCGGCGCGGCGCACGATCTCCCAGGCGTCGCGGTGGTCGTTGACATGCCGCCCCCAGGCCAGCGCCTCATAGCCGATGCGCAGATTACGCCGCGCCGCGCGCGCGCCAAGCTCCCGCAAATCGTCCGCCGCCCGGTCGATGCCGCCCAAAGCGGCGGGTGAAACGTTCGAGCACACCAGCACCAGGTCGGTGCCCAACTCCTCCATCACATCGAACTTGCGCTCGGCGCGATCGAAGGCGCGGGATCGCTGCGGTTCAGGCAGCCCCTCGAAATCGCGGAACGGCTGGAACAGCGAAATCTCCAGTCCATGGTCGCGCACCATCCGCCCCACCTGGCGCGGTCCGCCATCAAAGGCAAGAAAGTCGTTCTCGAAGATCTCGATCCCCTCAAACCCCGCCGCCGCAATCGCCGCGAGCTTCTCGCGCAGATCACCGCTGATCGATACCGTCGCGATCGAGGTCTTCATGGGCAATGTACCTTCTGGTTCCTACCGAGATGCGCGAGTTGCCAACCGATCTGGTCGGCAGCCATTTCCCTTCCCGTCTGAATGATCAGGCCCCGCTTGCGCGCCGCTTCAAGCACAGGCGTGATCTCGACCGATGTTACAAGGTCCGCGACCACGGCCGTGCTTTTCAAAGTTTCGACTGCAAAAGGCAGAGGATCGTCGGGGCGCATGCCGAGCGGGGAGCAGTTGATGACAATGTCCGCCTCGGCAAGGCGAAACTCCGATTCCAGCCGGACCTCAACGGCAGGATAAGCTTGGTTGAGCATCTCTGCGAGAGCTACAAGTTGCTCGCGCGCGAGGTCGTACAGATGAAGCTTGCGCAGGCCCAGCTTGCACAAGCTGTCGCATATTGCTGCCCCTGCCCCTCCCGCGGCCCCGACGACCGCAGCCACCGATATTTCGCCGAAATCGACGTGTTCACCGAGAGCCGAAATGAAGGCCAACCCGTCCGTCATGTCGCCATGGAGCGTTCCATCGGCGTCGCGCCGAACGATGTTGACTGAACCAGTCCGTTGCGCGCGGTCCGTAAGCGTGTCCAAATAACGGACTGCTGCCTTCTTATGCGGTATGGTGATCGAGCATCCTGGGAAGGTTTCGGACGCCCGAAGTAGGGCAAAGAAGCTCCCAAGCACTTCTACTGGCACGTCTAGTGGCACCATTACAGCGTCGTGGCCCGAATCCGTCAATCTTGCGTTGATCAAGGGCGGCGTTTTGACTTGAACGACCGGACTGCCGATCAGCGGGATAACGCGCGTGGAGCTCGAAATCATCAGATTTCCTTTACCCCGCCGGTCCCCCTACCTTCGAACAGATTGACGACGCTTTGGGCCGCAAGCGGGACAAAGCAGAAGATCGTGGCGATCTTGAAGGCAGGATCGGGAATGCGGAAAACCGGCGTCTTGAGTCCCAGAAACTCCCAGACAAAATAGACTTGGACAAGCACAAATATCGAAAGCGCAATCACGCTGATATTGATGATCACAGCGCTCATTGACTTGAGCGTCTCGGGCATAACATCGACAAGCGCCGACACCACAATGTGGCGCCGTCTGCGATACAGCACGACACCCATCAGGAACACGATCCAGGTGATGGCCAGGCGAGAGAGCTCGCCTGAACCGTTCAACCCTCTGCCGAAGAAGTATCGCCCGACAACCTCGGCGAGAATTCCCACGACGAGCACCGCCAGAAGCATCTGGGAAATACGCAAATAGACCACGCAAAGACCAGCCAGGATGCTGTCAAGTGTCTTCACCAAGATACTTCTCCAAGAAGTGTTCTAATCAAGAGCCTGGATGCGATCGTAAAGGCCTTCGCTCCAAAGCCCTGTCTCCTCCTGCTGGTGGGCAGCGGCAGTCAAGAGATTCGCGAAGGCCTGCCGGTCGACGTCGATCACAGTGGAGCCATCGGCTTCGAGTCCCGCAACGACTTCCTGGGCAAACTCATCAGCGAGCTCATCTGCGCGGTCAGCAGCGGATTCCGAGGCTTGCCGCAGGACATCCTGCAGCTCGGGCGAGAGGGAAGCAAAACGCCGCCCGTTCATGGCCAGAGTCATGGAGGCATAAACATGTTCGGTCAGCGAGACATTGGGTGCGGCAAGGTGAAAGCTCTGGCTCAGTACGGAGTCCAAGGGCGCTTCCATGCCATCGACCACACCCGTGCGCAGGGCCTGGAACGAATCCGCCCACGGAACCTGGGTGGGATTAGCCCCAAGCGTTTCCCAGGTGGCGATGTAAGAGGGAATCGACGGGACCCGAAATTTGAGCCCGGCCAGATCCTCCGGCGTTTCGACGGGTCGCGTGGCAACCACGACGCGAGGCAGCTTACGCCAGTCGGCTGCGAGGATTTCGATACCCTGCTCCTCACGCAGAGCATCGATCATTTCCTGGTGAATGTCGGAGTCTAGAAACCGCAGGAAATGCTCTTCGTCACGGAACGTGAAGCCCCAGGAAACGACGTTGTAGTCATTGACGAAATTGCCGAAGTTGGAAATGTCCTCGACAACAAGATCGAGGACGCCGGCGCGCATCTGCTGGATGGCAGCTTCGCCGCTTCCAAGCTGGCCGCCCGGAAAAACCTGCACCTCAATGGCGCCGTCGGACAATGCCGCTGCTTCATCGGCAAAGTGCTGCGCGGCAATGCACGTGGGGCTTGTTTCGGCTGATGGGCACGCCAGCCGAAACGTTTGGGCCATCCCTGTGGCCGGGAAAGCGGCGCCCGAAAGCGCTGCGAGGACTATGGTGGTCTTTACCAAGTTCATGGGATCCTCCCGTTAAAAATTGATGGTTGTTTCTACCCCGATGAAAGCAGAAGCCTTGCCGGGAACAGCACGAGTTCGGGGACATAGGTGATCAGGAGCAGAACCAGCACGATCGGAATGAGAAATGGCATGATGGCCTTTGCCGCATCGACGAACTTTATTTCTGCGATTTCCGTCACGATATAGAGGCACCAACCCAAGGGCGGGGTGATCAGGCCAATCGTGAGGTTGAGCACCACCACAACGCCCAGATGCACCGGATCAACGCCGAGTGTCGTCGCCATGCCCACGAGTGTGGGCGTGAAGATGACCAGGATTGAGGTTAGGCTCATGAAGGTGCCTAACAGCAGCAGGATGATATTGACTGCCAGCAGGAAGACCCACGTGCCCTGCCCCGTTTCGGCGAAGAACGCCGCCATGGCCTGCGGGATCTGTTCGGTCGTAACAAGCCAGCCGAACAGCGAAGACATGCCCAGTATGAACATGATCTGGGTCGTGGTGATGAGCGCTTCTTCCAGCATGCCCGACAGGCTGGACCACCGCATATCGCCATAGATAAGAGCAACCACGATCGCATAAGCGACAGCGACGACTCCGGCCTCGGTCGGGGTCACCACGCCAAACACCAGCCCGGCCAGGATGACAAATGGCGTCGCCAGAGGGGGCACGTTCCTGATGAAGCTCGAAGCGATCTCGCCCATCCTGGCACGAGGAGAGGGTGTAACCCCCTCCTTGGCGGCAGCGAAGTAGACATAGACCATCATGAAGGCGCCCAGCATGAGGCCGGGCACCAGCCCGCCCAGGAACAGGGCCGGAATGGAAATATCGGACATCGACCCGTAGAGAACCATCAGAATAGAGGGGGGAATAATGGGGCCTATGCAGCTTGAGGCGGCGGTCACTGCGGCGCTGAAAGCGCGGGAATAGCCGGCATTGACCATGGCCTTGATTTCGATGCGACCGAGTCCGGCCGTGTCCGCCACTGCCGACCCTGATATGCCAGCGAAAAACACGCTCGAGACAATGTTGACATGGGCGAGTCCGCCGCGGATATGGCCCACCAGAAGGGCGGCAAACTTGAAAATGCGTTCGGTAATGCCGCCCACATTCATGATTTCGCCGGCCAGGACGAAAAAGGGAATCGCAAGAAGCGTTACCCCGCCAAGGCTCTCGACCATCGAGAAAATAAAAATCGAGGGAGCCACATCGCCGAGCAATATGTAGACGGCCGAAGCGATGCCCATGGCAAGTGCCACCGGTGTGCCGATGGCCATGAATGTCGCGAAGGTAATCAGAAGTGCCGCAAAAGCCATGAGCGGTTACTCCCCAAGATACGCGTTCTGTTCGCGAAGGGTAGACTGGAGGGTCGAAATTTCGATATCGCGGACTAGTCCCACCTGCGCGGCCATGGATGCTGCAATCCCCGCCGCCTGCCCCATGGCCATTGCCATGGGCATGATGCGAAGGGCGGCGAAAGCCTCTGCCGTTGCCGAGATGCCGCGCCCGGCGGCAAGCACGTTGGAGAGACCGGCGGGGATGAGGGCGCTAAAGGGAATGCAGTAGTGGTGATCCTCGGGAAATTCGAAGAAATCGATACCCTTCCCTTCTGGCTTGTGAATATCGATCGGGTACGCGCCGCAAGCGACCGTGTCGGCAAATCTGCGGCCCGTCTCCAGATCCTGACGCGTCACGACATAATCGCCCTTGACGCGGCGGGTGTCGCGCACACCCAATTGCGGGGCGATCGAGGAGAGACGCGCCGCGCCGCACCCCGGAAGATTTTCGACCAGGAAACGCGATATCTCGACGGCCTGTCGGCGGCCTTCAATCTCACCACGGCTCGTCGAAAAAGGATCGTCAGGCTCGACGTTGACCCTCGATATGTTGAACCATGCATCGTTGCTGCCCGGAGCTCGCGAATAATGCAGTGCGGCGCGTGGAAGCGCGCCGGATGCAAGCCCCTTTGATACGATTTGGGCGCGCTCCGCGCCTGAGAGACTGTCCAGCCGGTCGAAATCGACAGGACCGATCGAGAACATCATCGTGCCTGGCTGGAGCGCCTCCCCGTCCTGCAACCCGAGGAACGTCGCGCCGGCCCGTGAGAGCAGCCCCATGTCGCCCGATGCATCGACAAAGGCCGACGCGTGGAGACGATGAAAACCGCCTGCTGCCCATATCGTGGCTGCCGTGACACGCTGGCTTTCAACTTGGGCATCGACAAGCGTCGCCTTGAGTAGCACGTCGACACCGGCTTCCATCATGAGTTCGTCGAGGACCACCTTGAGTATCTCAGCGTCGTATTCCACTCTGTTCATCAGGTGGCCGGTCGACATGGTGAATGTGGAGAGCGGCCCGGCGCCGCCCGCTTCTTGCAACCTATCGACAATAAACTGGGCGGCACCTTCAATAACCTTGCGGCCCGAACGCGTCGACCAGCCTACGAACTGACCCACCATGCCAGCCGTCGCGGCGCCACCCAGAAAAGCATTTTGCTCGACCAGCACCGTGCGCAACCCGAGCCATGCGGCCGCCAATGCCGCAGCGCAACCCGCCATTCCGCCCCCGATGACGGCAACGTCGTACGTGCCACCGTCATGAACCGGTGATTGCAAGCAATGTTGAGGGTTATCCAAGCCGTCCTCCAATTTTGGGGCTTCCCCTAATAGGTGGACAGGCATAAGTCGATTAACATTCAGTGCGTCGTCGTTAACATTATATCAAACCTATGATCAGCCTACGCCAACTCGAAGTGCTGCGAGCGGTTGTCCTGACCGGTTCCATCTCGGGAGCCGCCCAGCTCCTGCACGTCTCCCCAGCCGCCGTCAGCCGCATGCTGAAGCACACCGAAAGCCAGGTGGGCTATCAGCTTTTCCAAAGAACGCGCGAGGGCCTCGTGCCCTCACCAGAAGCAATAGACTTGCTAGAGGATCTCGATGCTATCCACGATAGGCTGACCAGGATTCAGCAGAGGCTATCCTCGCCGCGCTCCCACAAAAACCGACTTCGGATCGGAGCGTCCCCCGGTCTCGGGCTATCGCTGCTCCCCAAAGCGTTTCAGAGGGCCTTGCGACAAGATCCGGAACTCGAACTTGAGCTTGGCGTACTGCACGTCGATGAAGTTGTACGGTCGCTGGAATTCCAGCGCTACGATTTCGCCCTTACGATTTACGACATCGACGATCCACGGCTCATCATTAAGCGGATTGGTGGAGGCGAATTGGTCTGCTTAGCAGAAGAAACCCACCCTCTGGCAGACCGTCCGGAAATCTCGGTGGCCGACTTGGCCGATTACCCGATCATCGGCTTCAGCTCCGAATCCTTCCAGCAAAGAATCATCGACCGGCTCGCCATACAGGCTGGTGTAGAACTGACCTACTCAGCCCGGTGCCGGCTCATGGTTACCGCCTGCGCACTGGTCCAGGAGGGCATCGGAATAACGCTGCTGGATTCGTTGACGGTCTTCAATGGAGCACCACCCGGGACCAGAATTATTCCTCTTCGTGAAAGACATCAGTTTCCACTCAACTTTATATTGCACCGGAAAACACCGCCGTCCCAAGTCACGATCAGCTTTGTTCGAGATGTCGAAGCGGTGGTTGGCTGATATGGGGCCGGAAGCTGTCTGTCCGGTTCTGTCGAGGAAACGGAGAAAGCCGTCATTCGGCATTCGACGCAATTTCGGTCATGCCGAGCGTATCCGTCGCAGGACGAAACCTGCCGTTCACCTTTCGCCGAATGGCAGAGCTAAGCGCAGGCCGACCCTAAGCTATTCTGGAGCGCAGGGCCGAGCCGCCGACCTGAAAAAACACCAAAGCGCTGCCTGCTCCAACCTGGCGGAAAACTGATTATCCCCACACGCGATAACCGATACTTTACCACGATTGGCTATGTTCTCCGGGACTATGATCTAGATCAAGATTTGGGAATCTCGATCGGCATAGAACGTCACAGACGCCAATCTGGAAGCCTCTCACCATGACCTCCGATACCGCCGATCTTCTCCAGTCCCGTCTCGACTTTATCGGACTTGATGACGCTGCGCGAGGCAGCATCGCCCGCGCCCAGCCGCTGATCGAGGCTCATCTCGAACCGGCCCTGACCCGGTTTTACGCCAAGATCGCCGAGGTGCCGGCCGTGGCCCGCTTCTTTGATGGCAAGCCACAGATGGATCGGGCCAAGTCCAAGCAGCTAGGACATTGGTCGGCCATTGCGACCGGGCAGTTGGATCAAGCCTATATGGAGGCAAGCAGCAAGGTGGGGCTCCGCCATGCCAAGATCGGGCTGGAGCCGCGCTGGCATATCGGCGGCTATGGCCTGATCATGGAAACACTGGTGCGCGGCTTGGTGCACGACACCATGGCGGCAGCGCTCGAGCCGGAAAAAGGCCGCTTCGGCCGTTCCGTGCCGCGCACGGCCGAGGCCGTGCTGGCTGATGCCGATGCCATGGCCGACATGCTGGTGGCCGTGCTCAAATCCATGCTGCTCGATGTCGACATTGGCGTATCCGCTTATTTCGACAAACTGACGGCCGATGCCCGAGAGGCCGATGACGCCGCGCGCGCAAAAATCGACAAGGCCGTCGCCGCGACCGGGGCGGTGCTTCGTGATGTGGCCCAGGGCAATCTCACCAGCCGGGTGACCGAGGCCCTCGACCCCGAATTCGACCAGATCAAGCAGGACACCAATGCGGTAGCGGAACGGCTTACCGAGATCGTCGGGCAAATGCAGCAGACCTCCCGCTCACTCAAGACGGCGACCGGAGAAATTCTGGCCGGCGCCAATGATCTGGCCGACCGCACAACGCGGCAGGCGGCGACCATTGAGCAGACTTCTGCTTCGGTTGAACAGCTTTCCACGGCGGTAGTGGAAAATGCCAGGCGGGCGGCAACCGCCAGCGACACGGCTCGCCAATTGTCGCGCAGCGCGACCGAAGGCGGCGCGGTGATGGGCGAAGCCAATCAGGCCATGAGCGCCATCGAAACCTCCTCGGCCAAGATCTCCAATATCATCGGCATGATCGACGACATCGCCTTCCAGACCAATCTGCTGGCGCTCAATGCTTCGGTGGAAGCGGCGCGCGCCGGCGAAGCCGGCAAGGGCTTTGCCGTGGTGGCAGTGGAAGTGCGACGCCTGGCGCAGAACGCGGCCCAGGCCTCCAGCGAGGTCAAGCAGTTGATCGACGCCAGCGCGGGCGAGGTGCGCAACGGCACCCAGTTGGTTGCGCGCGCCGCCGAGACCTTGCTCGATATCCAGACCCGTGCCGAGGAAAGCGCGGGGCTGATCGATGCCATTGCCAGGGCTAATGGCGAGCAGTCGCAGGCGCTTGAAGAGGTGAACGTCGCGGTGCGGACCATGGACGAGATGACCCAGCACAATGCAGCGCTGGTGGAAGAAACCAATGCCGCCATTGAGCAGAACGAAGCCCAGGCGATTGAACTCGATCAGATTGTGGCGGTGTTCCGACTGAACGGTCCCGATCAGTCGGTACCGCAGTCGCAGAAGTTGGCCAAACCCGCACGGGCTGTTCGACCCGTATCGCAGATATCAGGTAATACCGCGCTCGCCGCGGACTGGGAGCAATTCTAGTCTACCCTATAGACACCATTTTACTCTGCCGTCGGGCAGCAAATTGCCCCAAATCGACATCGCCTCGACTTGCCCCGACCGCCTGCATTCAGGGAATCCAAGAGACGTTGTTAATGACCTAAAAGAGGGCGCGCTGCTGTCGAAGCTCAGCGACCACCTGAATGGCCGCTTTCCTAAGCCCGCCGCCCGGAAGCGGACGAGCAGGAACCCACCCCGCTTGAGCCGTTCAGTGTCGCCGTTCGGAATGCTCCTCGCGGCACCCGAAACCGTTCGTCCACCTCGCCCATCCGCGGAGCTGGGCCGTGCGGGAACCCGATGGGCACGACTTTTACGCTGCAGTCCTCCCAATTGAAGTCGGTCTTTGCCTGCCGACGGGTGCGCACCAAGTCGCGCACGGCCTCATGATGCTCGTCCGGCATCCACACTCCCGCAAGTTCGCCGGCGCGCAGCAACCGCGCCAGGGCAACTGCATCACGACGATCGTTCTTGATCCGGTCACCCGGCTTGGCATTTTCGACGGCGCGACGACAGTGCAGGATGCGGCCAACTGCGTCATTTGTCGATACAACCCATAGCCGCAGCCGCCTGCTTCATAGCAGAAGTGCAGTTTAATCCCCAGTCCGGAGAGCCTGTCGAACAAGCGGCGTACCGCATCCGGTGTATTGGGCATCATTCCGTAGAAACGATCCGCGCTTATGCGCTCCTCGTCGACCACCGCGACTGCAATTGTTTCCTTGTGAACATCAAAGCCAATGAATTTTATCTGGGTCATTACTCTCATCCCGAAAGTAAGCTGCGTCGAAATCAGCTATGCAACTTACTCCCTGCATCGGGGGAAACGGCGGGCATAGGGTCCATAGCCCTCCCGGTTTGATGCAC
>CAYSBF010000088.1:0-10660 GCA_964429025.1 uncultured Pelagibacterium sp. | reverse complement strand
CAGTTCCTCGCCAATATCCGCGAATGCGACGCCATCGCCTATGTGCTGCGCTGCTTCGAGAATGACGACATCGTCCATGTCGCGGGCCGGGTGGACCCGATCGCCGACGCAGAAGTGGTCGAGACCGAGCTGATGCTCGCCGACCTCGAAAGCCTGGAGAAGCGCGTTCCGGCGCTCGAAAAGAAGATCCGGGCCCAGGACAAGGACGCCAAAGTCACGCTCGAGCTGATCCAGCGCGCCAAGGCGCTGCTCGAGGATGGCAAGCCCGCCCGCCACACCGAACGCACACCCGATGAGGAAAAGCCGTTCAGGGAACTCCAGCTCCTGACGGCCAAGCCGGTGCTCTATGTCTGCAATGTCGATGAAAGCGCCGCCTCGACGGGCAATGAGCACACCAGAAAGGTCGAGGAATACGCCAAGGCGCAGGATGCGCGCTCGGTCATCATCTGCGCCGAGATCGAAGCCGAGCTGGCCGGTCTCGACGAGGCGGACCGCACCGATTATCTCGCCTCGCTCGGTCTCGAGGAGCCGGGGCTGAACCGCCTGATCCGCGAGGGTTACAAGCTGTTGCACCTCCAGACCTATTTCACTGTTGGCCCCAAGGAAGCGCGCGCCTGGACCATTCCCGTCGGAACCAAGGCGCCGCAGGCGGCGGGTGTAATCCACACCGATTTCGAGCGCGGCTTCATCCGTGCCCAGACCATCGCCTATGACGATTTCGTCTCGCTCGGCGGCGAGGTGGCGGCCAAGGAAGCTGGAAAGGCGCGCGACGAGGGCAAGGAGTACGTCGTCAAGGATGGCGACGTGATGCTGTTCAAGTTCAATACATAGAGCGTTTCAGGGCTCGCCGGCTCCTTCCTCCTTCGCGACCCCGGCATCTCCCTTCCTTCGCTACCCCGGCCTTGAGCCGGGGTCCACGCCCGAAGCATCCGCAGCGGTGGATGGTTCGCACTGGGTCCCGGATCAAGTCCGGGACAGCGAGAGGAGAGAGGGCCGGGTCTAATGCGCGTGAGCAGCTCCCTCGGCCACCGCATCCGATGGCCCGTCGCTCCGGCGTACGAAGAACGATGCCGCTAGCGAGATCAGCGACAGGATTGCGCCCACGAGGAAAGCCAGTTGCAGGCCTCCCGACAGCGCCTCGACCTGATTGGCGCCCTCGGCCACCATCACCTCGCTGCGCAGTGTCATCAACGATACGAACAGTGCGATGCCCGCCGCGCCCGCCACCTGTTGCAAGGTGCCCAGCATGGCGCTGCCATGTGAATAGAGCCGCTGCGGCAACGCCCCGAGGCTCGCGGTGAACAGCGGCGTGAAGAGCAGCGCCAGTCCAAGGCTCAGCGCAAGGTGGCCGGCGATGACGAACGCCACCGGCGTACCCTGATGAAGCGTCGTCATGCTCCACAGCACCGCGCTGACGAGAATGGCCCCCGGCACGACCAGCGGGGTGGGTCCGAACCGGTCGTACCACCGCCCCACGAACGGCGCGAGCAGCCCCATGAGCAAGCCGCCGGGAAACAGCATCAGGCCGGTCTGAAGCGTATCGAGGCCCATCACGTTCTGGGTGAAGATCGGCAGAAGGATGATCATGCCGAACAGCGCCATCATGTTGATGACCATCATGCCCAGCGCAATGGAAAAGGCTGGAAAGGTGAAGGTGCGGAAGTCGAGCAGCGCGCCGTCGCGGCGTTGCAGGATGATCTGGCGCCACACGAAGATCGCGATACCCGCCGCGCCCACGGCAATCGGCACCCAAAGCGGCATGATGTGCTCGCCGCCGCCGGATTCCCCGATGGTGGAAAGGCCATAGACCAGCCCGCCAAAGCCGAGCGCCGAAAGCACTACCGAAAGGATGTCGAGCGGGGCGTAGCGCGGGGTCGTGACGTTCTGCATCATCCGCCAGCCCAGGACGAGGCCGCCGATCGAAATGGGCAGGATCAGCCAGAACATCCAGCGCCAGTCGAGATAGTTGAGAATGACGCCGGAGATCGTCGGACCGATCGCCGGAGCCACCGAAATCACGATAGAGATATTGCCCATCGTCCGCCCGCGCCTCGCAGGAGGCACAAGCGTCATGACCGTCGTCATCAGAAGCGGCATCATGATCGCCGTGCCCACCGCCTGAACGACCCGTCCAAAGATGAGAATCTCGAGGCCCGGCGCCAGCGCGCAAACAAGCGTGCCCGCACTGAACAGGCTCATCGCCAGTATGAACAGCGGCCGGGAGTTGACCCGCTGGATCAGGAAGCCAGTGATCGGAATGACGATCGCCATGGTGAGCAGAAAGGCCGTCGTCAGCCACTGCGCGGCACTGGCAGATACATCGAGCTCATCCATCAGCCGCGGCAAGGCAACGCCCATGATCGTCTCGTTGAGGATGACGACAAAGGTCGAGACCAGCAGCACGGCAATCACGATCCAGTTGCGCCTTGCGAGCGCAGCGTCGGCTTCTGCGCCGATGGGCGCATGAGGGGAAGTGTCTGGCGTCATGATTTTATCTCTTCCGGCTGGGAAAGAATTTGTGCATCACCGCTCTGGCCGGAATTGAGCAGGGCGTGGCACGTAATCTCAAATCGCTTCGGCGTCAACCGGGGATGCGCCGCGAAAGTCTCCTAGCAGGCAATCGTGACGCAAAAGGCACAACGCCGCCTCTCGTACCAAGGACGGATGACAGCGCCGCACCCGACAATGGCGGCTATGATTTGTAAGCGGGACGGCGGCGCGCCCTTGCTCTCAAACCCGATATCCGCCAAACTGGGTTGACGTATGGGACAACGAAATGACCAATCCGATAACCAAAGACCGGCAGCACTTCGAGGATCTGACGGTGGGCAAAACATTCGCGCTCGGTCCGGTCAAGGTCAGTAAGGCCGACATCATCGAATTTGCAAGCGAGTTTGATCCGTTTCCTTTTCATCTCGATGAAAAGGCGGCGCGGGAAAGCCTGCTCGGCGGGCTGGCGGCCAGTGGCTGGCAGACCGGCGGCTTGTCGCTCAAGATGCTGGTCGACGCGCTGCTCTCGAAAATCGCGTCCATGGGCGGGCTCGGCTTTACCGACCTCAAATGGAAGCGGCCGGTGATGAAAGGGGACACGCTTTCGGGCACCGCCACCATCACCTCGCTCCGGCGCTCGCAAAGCCGGCCGGAGATGGGCATCCTGACCGTGGCTTTCGACATGCGCAACCAGAAGGGCGAGCAGGTGATGACGATGAACCTCGCCAACCTGGTCGAGGTGCACGACGCCTCCGCGCCGATCACCGGGGAGGCCGCCCAATGACGCGCTGGTTCGAGGAGATCATCATCAACCAGCCCTTCGCGCTGGGCAGCCATACCTTCACCCAAGAAGAGATCATCCGCTTCGGCAAGCGCTATGATCCCCAATATTTCCATATCGACCCCGAAGCGGCCAGACACTCCCATTTCGGCGGCCTCGTCGCCTCGGGATGGCACACGGTGAGTGTGGGGCATCGCAAGATGGTCGACCGGCTTTTCGCCGAAGAAGACGTGGTGCGCGCCGAGGGCGGCACGCCCGGCGTTTCGGGTCCCTCGCCCGGGGTCAACCGCATGGACTTCAAGGCGCCGGTCCGTCCCGGCGACACGGTGAGCTATACCCTGACCGTCACCGGAAAGCGCCTCTCCAACTCGCTGCCCGGTTGGGGGCTGCTGTTCAACCTGATCGAAGCGCATAACCAGCACGGCGAACTGGTCTACAGCGCCGATCTGGTCGGATTCTCCAAGCTCCGCGACTACAAGATGCCCCTGCGCCTCAAACTGCTGATGGCCCTGACGCGTGTGCCCGGCCTGGGCAAGCTCGTACGCAGGTAGAATCCGGTTTTCATCCGGCCTGCGCTGGGGCAACATAGGTGGCGCCTGGAGGGCATCATGAGGATCGCGCTGTCCATACCGCTTCTGCTGGCCGGCATTCCGATCTGCCAGCACGCCCTTGCCAATGGCGCGGTTGCCAGCTTTGCAGCTGGCGGCGTCGAGTTCAAGCAGAGTGCCGATATCTCGATTGCCCGGGAAGACCTCTATCTCAGCCCCGGCGAGGTGCGCGTCGATTACGTGTTCGTTTCCGAGGCCGCACACGAGCAGAGCGTCACAATCGGCTTTCCCTTGCCGCGGGTGCCCGCGACGCCGGACGATCCGGCATCGGTGCAACTCGTCGAGGGCAGCGGCGGGGACCTGCGCAACTATCTCGGCTTTGGAGTCGCGGTGAACGGACGCCCGCTTATTCCGGTCCTGCACGAGTTCGCGTGGCTGGACGACAGGAACGTCACCGCCGAAGTCCGCGCGGCGGGCTTGCCGCTGCTGGTGGATGGGAAGCATTGGGAGGCGCTGCAGGCGCTCGGTCCGGAGGGGGGCGAAGCACTCGTCGCATCGGGGTTGATCTGGTCCGGTCCTGGCGATCTGACCCCGGCCTGCGACTATCAGGCAGTTTTTGAATGGCAGCAGACCTTTCCGCCGGGTGAGACGAGGGTTTCGATTCACTACCGGCCACTTCTCGGCTGGCGTGCCGATTATGGCAAATCCTTCTATCTGGAAGGCGAGCATGCCCAAACGGCCTGCGTCGATGATCGGCTCCGGGACGAGATCGAAGCGAGCGGCGGCTATTCGGAAGTCGCAGAGCTGGACTATATCACGACGACAGCGAAGAACTGGGCAGGGCCGATCGGCCGGTTCAACCTGACCGTGGGCACAACCACCCCACCGGAATGGGCGGCAAGCCGGATGCTCATCGCGGTCTGTCCGCCCGAAGCTGTCACGGACGCGCAAGGCAATCGGCACTGGAGCGCGGCAGACTACGTTCCGGAAAAAGACATTCGGGTTTTCTTTTACTTCACAGACTGAAGCGATCCGTTCGGCAGGCGTTGACAGGACGATTTTCCTGTGCTTTGATCCTCATGTTCTCACACACCCATGAGGTCCCGACTCCGATGATCTGATACCGTAACGCGACAGTGCAAGGGCACCGGCACGGCCTTTCGGCCGTGGGTGGCATATGCAGTGCGCGTGAAGGGTTCGGATCGAGCGAGTCGCCGGTGAGATCGGATTTTCCGCAATCTCCTTACGTCCGGCAGTAATGCCCAAGAAGTGTTTCTTCGGCTGATTGGCTTGGATTCCGGTCGGTTGGCCTTCTGGTGCCGACCGCATCTCTTCCCGCACAGTCTACTGCCCGTCCGGCGTCGCCCCTGCATCAGGGTTGGGCGGGCCCTTGCGCTGCGCGCCGCATTTCACCTCGCCATAAGTCCGGATTTCGCCAAAGGCGCTCCTGCGCCCCATCGCGGCGGGCCCGGGAAAATGCCGTTTCAACCTTTGCGCTTCCCGCGCAAGGGACGGCGACGCAATGCCGCAATAGGACGATATTCCTTATTCGGCGGAAGGAGGAATTATGAAAGGCAAGATGTACCGGCTGACGGGCACCGGGCTGTTCGGGAAGCACTCGAAGGGGCGCTTCGGCGCCAATGACATTCCCTCGCCAAAACGTGGCAACAAGGCGCCACCGATACCCCGGTCAAAGGCACCAGCGGCCCAGCTCTCCAAAGCAGAGAGACAGGAAAAGAGCTGACATAGCTCGATCCGATCTGCCTATTCGGCCGCAATGCCCCGCTCGGCCCATACCTGGCCGATGCGGGGCATACTGATCTCGATCCAGTCGGCAAGCGCGCGAACCTTTTCCGCGACCTCCCGGCCCATCGGCGTCAGACTGTATTCTACATGCGGAGGAACGACCGGATAGGCGACCCGCAGGACAAAGCCGTCATCATCAAGCCATTGCAGGGTCTGGGCCAGCATGCGCTCGCTGACGCCCCCAACCTTGCGTCGAAGCGCACTGAACCTGTGGGTGCCGCCCAAGAGTGCGATCAGGACCAGAACGCCCCAGCGGCTGGTGACATGTTTCAGCACCTCGCGCGAGGGACAGGCATCGGAAAAAAGATGTCCGCGCTCGACCGCCTCCGAAAGCGGACGCGGGTCCGTATCCTTCCCTGACGGCATGGTAGCTTACCTTTATGTACGTACTTACGAGTAGTAATTGCAGCGGCTATATCAGGCGCGGTCGTTCACAACAAGGAGCCGCATCATGCTTGCAGTAACCGGAGCCACCGGCCAGTTGGGCCGTCTCGTCATCAAGGCGCTCAAGGACAGGGACGCGGGAGCAAAGACGATTGCGCTGGTGCGCAGCCCAGAAAAGGCGGCCGATCTCGGCGTCGAAACCCGGCTCTTCGATTACGACCGGCCCGAAACGCTGGGGCCGGCGCTGGAAAACGTCGAGACCTTGCTGCTGATCTCGGGTAGCGAAGTCGGCAAGCGCGTCGGCCAGCATCGGAACGTTATCGAGGCAGCCAAGGCTGCGGGCGTGAAACGAATTGTCTACACCAGCATGCTCCACGCTGATACTTCGCCCATCGATCTCGCCGAGGATCACCGCCAGACCGAGGCCATGATCAGGGAGTCGGGCATCGCCTACACCGTCCTGCGCAACAGCTGGTACACCGAGAACTACACAGGCGCGCTGGGACCTGCCATTGCGAACGGCGCCATTGTGGGCGCGGCGGGCGACGCGCGGCTTACCACAGGCACCCGCGCCGAATATGCCGAGGCGGCGGCCAGCGCAGCGCTCGGTTCCGGGCACGAGAAGAGGATCTATGAGCTGGGCGGGACGTCCTTCACCCTCCCGGAACTCGCTGCAGAAGTCTCGCGCCAGACAGGCAAGACCGTGCGTTACAACAACCTTTCACAGGCCGACTACGCCAACCTGCTCAAAAGCTTCGGCCTGCCCGGCCCCTTCGCCGAGACCATCGCATCGGCCGATGCTCACGCGAAGGATGGCGCGCTCTTTACCGATAGCGGCGATCTCGAACGGCTTATCGGACGTCCGGCAACGCCATTGGCCGAGGCGGTGAAGGCGGCACTGGGATAGGCGCAATCGGCATCTTCATTTGAACAAGGGTATACGCGAAGCGACGGATGAAGGGGTCGTGCCGCACACGCGGAGTGTGCCGCAAGGCCCCTCACCCCAACCCTCTCCCCCAAGGGATAGGGAGCGAGAGCCCCGAGGAGAATGACCATGCTGCCGGGTCAATGCCCCTCGAACGCCATGAGCGCGGTGACGGTGACCCCGAGCGCTTCGAGCTTGGCCGCCCCGCCGATATCGGGGAGATCGATGACAAAACCCGCATGTTCGACACTGGCACCCGTGCGGCGCAGCAGCGAGATTGCCGCGACTGCCGTGCCGCCCGTTGCGATGAGGTCGTCGATCAGCAGGACATTGTCCTCCGGGCCAACGGCATCGGCGTGAATCTCGATGGTGTCGACACCGTATTCGAGCGCGTAGTTCTGGCCAATCGTTTCGCCGGGCAGCTTGCCCGCCTTGCGCACAGGCACGAAACCCACGCCCAGCGCAATCGCGACGCCAGCGCCGAATATGAAGCCGCGTGCCTCGATACCGGCAACCTTGGTGATTCCCTTGCCGCGATGTGCCGAGGCCAGTTGTTCGACGCTTTCCCGGAACCCCTCGGAATCCTCGATGAGCGAAGTGATGTCGCGAAAGATGATGCCCGGTTTCGGGTAGTCGGGCATCGAGCGGACAAGGGCTTTAAGGTCGATGGGCATGACGTCTCCGGCGGATTCAAATTTGCGCCGATCCAATCATGATTCAGTGCCCAGTAAAAGCACTCCGCGTCAGGACGAGCGGTCGCGCGAGACCAGACGGCCGGCAACAACGCCGGCATTGTAGGCAGCGCGTCTGGCGGTTTCCACCGCCCTCGCCTTCTGGCTGTCGCTCAGCAGATTGGGAGCGGTTTTGATGGCCGCGCGCACCGCAGGATTGCGGCTCGCTGCCAGCGCCACAAGGAACACGGTCTTTGCGATATTTGCGGCTGACACCTCGCTCCTCCCGTCCGATCGCCACGTGCTGAATAGGATGGTGATGAAGCATGGCGACCGCAAGGCAGCCAAAAGAAAAATGGGCCCCGGAGGGCCCATTGTTTTAGTGCGCGTCGCGCCAGATCTTGCGTTTGACCAGGTACATGAGCACCGAAAGCACGACCAGGAAGATGATGACCCGGAAGCCCATCTGCTTGCGCGAGACCATGTGCGGATCTGCCGTCCACTGCAGGAAGGCCGCGACGTCCTTGGCGTACTGGTCGAGCGTCATCGGCGTGCCTTCGCCCTCATAGGTCACCAGACCATCAGAGAGCGGCGGCGCCATGGCGATAAGGTGCCCCGGGTAGAACTCGTTATAGTACTGGCCCGGCTGCAACTCCACGCCTTCCGGCGGCTCGGCGTAGCGCGTGAGAAGGTTGTAGATATAGTCCGCACCGCCTTCCTGATAGGCGGTGAAATAGTTGAACGCCCACCAGGGGAAATCCTGGTGAATGGTGCGGGCCTTCGCCATGAGCGAAAGGTCCGGCGGGAAGGCGCCGCCATTGGCGTCACGCGCGATCTGCTCGCTCTCGAACGGGCTGGGCCAACGGTCGGCAGGAACGCCGTTGCGCTCGCCACCCTCCGCGGTTTCGTCGGCGAAGGTGAACTCGGCCGCCAGCGCACGCACCGCGTCTTCCGAATATTCCGGGCCGCCCGGTTCGGAAAGATTACGGAAGGCGATGAAGTCCAGCCCGTGGCAGCTCGAGCAGACCTCCCGGTAAACCTGGAACCCGCGGCGAAGCTGGTTCTTGTCATAGGTCCCGAAAGGACCCGAGAAGCTCCAGCTCTGCTGGTGGGCGTGAACCGACTCTCCGGCAGCCATGGCCGGAGCGGCGGGGAGTGCGAGCCCGATGGCAAGCAGGATCGCGCCGAGGACTGTCGTCTTTTTCATCATTATATTTTCCCCTCGCGCCGTCACGGCTGGCCCTTGTTCTCGCCCAGCACGCTTTCCGAAATGCTGGCCGGAAGCGGCGCAGGCGTTTCGATGCGGCCAAGGAGCGGCAGGATGATCAGGAAATAGGCGAAGTAATAGGCCGTGCAGATCTTGGCGAGCAGCACGTAGATGCCCTCGGCCGGCTGCGCCCCGAGATAGGCCAGAGCGATGAAGTTCACCGCGAACAGCCAGTAGAACGGCTTGAGCAGCGGACGGAACGTGCCCGAGCGCACCTTGGAGGTGTCCAGCCAGGGCAGCGCGAACAGGATCAGCAGCGAGCCGAACATCACGATGACGCCACCAAGCTTGGAGTCGATGAACAGCACGTTGAAATCGATCGCGCGGAGCATGGTGTAGAAGGGCAGCAGATACCATTCCGGAACGATGTGCGCCGGCGTCACCTGCGGGTTGCCCGGAATGTAGTTGTCCGGATGGCCCAGGATGTCGGGAGCAAAGAACACGAACCAGGCGAACGGGATCATGAACAGCACGACCGCGTAAAGGTCCTTCATCGTGAAGTACGGATGGAAGGGCAGCGTGTCGCGCGTGCTCTGCACCTCGACGCCCGAGGGGTTGTTGTTGCCCGGCACATGCAGCGCCCAGATGTGGAGCGCCACCACCGCCGCGATGATGAACGGGATCAGATAGTGCAGCGAGAAGAAGCGGTTGAGCGTCGGGTTGGCCACCGAAAAACCGCCGAGCAGAAGCGTCTGGATCGGCTCGCCGATGACCGGCAGCGCCGAGAAGATGCCGGTGATGACCGTCGCACCCCAAAGGCTCATCTGGCCCCAGGGCAGCACATAACCCATGAACGCGGTTGCCATGAGCAGGATGAACAGGATCACGCCCAGCATCCAGATGACCTCGCGGGGCGCCTTGTAGGACCCGTAATAAAGCCCGCGGAAGATGTGGATATAGACCGCCGCAAAGAACATCGATGCGCCAACGGCATGGGTGCCCTGGATGATGCGGCCGTAATTGACGTCGCGGCGGATATGCTCGACCGAAGCGAAGGCCAGATCGACGTGCGGGGTGAAGTGCATGACGAGGATGACGCCGGTGATGATCTGCACCGCCAGCATGAAGACGAGGATCGCGCCGAAGGTCCACCAGTAGTTGAGGTTCCTCGGCGTCGGATAATCCATCAGGTGCTCCTTGGAGAACCTGACGATCGGGAGACGGTCGTCGAGCCAGCGCTCGATACCCGTTCCGGGGGTGTAATTGCCTGCGTGATTAGCCATTGAACCGCTCCCCCTTAACCGATCTGCACGATGGTGTCGGTGATGAACTCATAGGGCGGAACCACAAGGTTCGCCGGCGCGGGACCACGGCGGATACGGCCCGAAGTGTCGTAGTGCGAACCGTGGCAGGGGCAGAACCACCCGTCAAAATCACCCGATTCCCCGACGGGGACGCAGCCCAGATGGGTGCAGTTGGCGACCATGATGAGCCACTGCTCGTGACCTTCGATCACGCGGTCTTCATCGGACTGGGGATCCTTGAGTTCGGAAAGCGGAACCGCACGGGCCGCCTCGATTTCCGCTGGCGTGCGGTGCCGCACGAAAACCGGAAGGCCGCGCCACATGATGGTGACGGACGAGCCTTCCACCACCGGCGACACGTCGAACCGGATGGATGCCAGCGCAAGAACCGAGGCATCGGGGTTCAACTGATCGATCAGAGGCCAAGCTACGCCGGCAACGCCGACCGCCCCTACTGCTCCTGTCGCGACGTACAGAAAATCGCGTCTTGTCGCTTTTGTTTCGCTCGCTGTCGCCAAAGCTCTTGATCCCCGTAAGGCCTGAA
>CAYSBF010000087.1:0-10933 GCA_964429025.1 uncultured Pelagibacterium sp. | reverse complement strand
GGGCGCCGCCCGCGCCCGCGGCCCCGGGGCCACGCGCGTCACGCCGGGCGCCCACGGCATCCCGCTCTACACTCCGGAATGCCGGGAATGCCCTTCATGTCTGTCGCGCAAGACCAATCTGTGCACCGCGATCCGCGCTACGCAGGGCCAGGGGCTTATGCCGGATGGTACGACCCGGTTCTCCTATAAGGGGCAGCCGATCTTCCACTACATGGGCTGCTCGACATTCTCCAATTACACGGTGATGCCTGAGATCGCGGTGGCAAAGATCGATGCAAACGCCCCCTTCGACAAGGTCTGCTACGTCGGATGCGGGGTCACGACCGGCGTCGGCGCGGTGATCAACACTGCCAAGGTGGAACAGGGCGCGACGGCTGCCGTGTTCGGGCTCGGCGGAATCGGGCTCAACGTGATCCAGGGTCTCAAGATGGCCGGGGCCGACATGATCATCGGCGTCGATATCAACAACGACAAGAAGGCGTGGGGCGAGCGCTTCGGGATGACGCATTTCGTCAACCCGCGCGAAATTGAAGGCGATATCGTCCAGCATCTCGTCAACATGACCAAGCGGGGGGCCGACCAGATCGGCGGCTGCGACTACACCTTCGACTGCACCGGCAACGTCACGGTGATGCGTCAGGCGCTCGAAGCCAGTCACCGGGGCTGGGGCAAGTCTATCATTATCGGCGTTGCGGGAGCAGGACAGGAAATTTCTACGCGCCCCTTCCAGCTCGTCACCGGAAGGCAATGGATGGGCACGGCTTTTGGCGGCGCGCGCGGACGCACCGACGTACCGCGGATCGTCGACTGGTACATGTCAGGCAAAATCGAGATCGATCCGATGATCACGCACACGCTCAGGCTCGAGGACATCAACAAGGGCTTCGAGTTGATGCACAAGGGCGAATCGATCCGCAGCGTCGTGATCTACTGAACCCTCATGAAGCGGGGAATCATCATCGGGGCCGCCGTGCTGGCGCTCGCGCTGGCCGGGACGGTGGTGTTCGCGAGCTGGTACACCTACCGTGAGATCAACGCCGCACTGACGGTCGGCACGCCGACGGCCCAGAGCAGCGGCTGGCCGGCGCCGCAAAGGCCTGAGGACATCGGATATGTGGGCGATCCGCAGGCGGCTTTCGGCTACCCGTTCGACACAGTCAACATCGAAACCGATCTGGGCCCCGCGCCGGCCTGGTTGGTGCGACCCGGTACGACGGCGGGATCGACCTGGGCAATCATCGTGCATGGTATCGGGGGGCGGAGGGAGAACGGATACCGCTTCCTGCCGGTATTCCACGACGCGGGAATGCCGGCCCTGCTGATTTCCTATCGTAACGATCAGGATGCTCCGGCCTCGCCGGACGGGCACTACGCCTTCGGGCTCACCGAATGGCCCGATCTCGAGGCGGCGGTGCAGTATGGGTTGGACAATGGCGCGGATTCGGTTGTGCTGCTCGGCGAATCCATGGGCGGCGGGATCGTGGGGCAGTTCATGCGCCAGTCCCAATTGTCAGACCGGGTGGAGGCGATCGTGCTCGATGCGGCGGCTATCGATTTCCGCGCTACGCTTCTGACCAATATGCGCGGCATGGGCCTGCCGTTGCCCGACCTGCTCGCGAGCGGCGGTTTGCTTATGGCGGCCTGGCAGATGCCGTTCGACCTGCGCGCTGCCAATGTGGTGGACGTTTTCGCCGAATTCGCCGGTCCGATGTTTATCTCCCACGGCAGCACCGACCGCGTCGTGCCGGTATCATCGAGCGACGAATTGGCTGCCCGCAGGCGAGGGCCGACAGTTTATCTCAGGACGCTGGCCGACCATATCCAGTCCTGGAAGGAGGACCCGGCGCGGTATGACGCAGCGCTTTCGGGGTTCCTCGGGACGATCGAGTGACTGCCTTGCCGGAAATCTTCGTCGATGCCGATGCCTGTCCGGTCAAGGATGAGGTGCTGCGGGTTGCCGAGCGGCACGGTGTCGTCGTGACCATGGTCGCCAATTTCGGATTGCGGCCGTCGCGCGATCCGATGGTCAGGCATGTGATGGTGCCGCAGGGTGCCGACGCCGCCGATGACTGGATCGTCGAGCACGCGAATGCGAGCGACATCGTCATAACGTCCGATATTCCACTTGCCCGCCGGGCGCTGGAGAAGGGCGCTCATGTTCTCGGACCGACGGGGCGTCCCTTCACCGAGCAGTCCATCGGCATGGCGCTCGCGATGCGCGAGCTCAACCAGCATCTTCGCGAAACAGGGGAGAGCAAGGGTTACAATGCCGGGTTCACGGCGCGGGACCGCTCGAATTTCCTGCAGGCGCTCGATGAGCTGGTGCAGCGGGCCAGACGGGATAAGTAACTGTTTGTTAAGGATAATATTTGGTTAGCGGAACCAGTTGTTAACCATAATCGCCAAGAGTGGGGAGCACGAAAATCTCTCCATATCGAGGCGCTGAAGTGCTGCGGATTATTTGCCTTTGTCTTGCGTTTGCGGCACTTTTGACGGGTTGCGCGAAGCCGCCGCAATCGAGCCCGAACCTGACGGCCTATAGCCAGCGGAGCGATTCCCTCGTGACTGGTTCTATCCCCGATGCACCGCTGCACGACGCTCCATCCGCCCAGGCGATGCCGTCGCTGCCGGGCGGATCGCTTGCCGGCCGGACGCTTACGGTCGCGTCCAATGCGCAACTGGTGTTGCGTCCGCGCGAAGTGGTGCTGACGTTCGATGACGGCCCCCGACCGGGAAAGACGGAGGCTATTCTCGATGCGCTGGACCGCTATGGCGTGAAGGCAACGTTCCTGATGCTGGGCGAGGCGGCCGCGCGGCATCCCGAACTGGTGCGCGCGGTGGCGCGGCGCGGCCACACCGTCGGCTCGCACACCTTTACCCACACCAATCTCACGACGCTCGCCCATGCCGCCGCCATGGCGGATATGCAAAAGGGACATGAGGCCGTGGCACGAGCTCTGGCGGGCTCGGGCTATCTGCCTTCGCGCTTTTTCCGGTTTCCGTATCTCGCGCAGTCCGCCTTCATCCGCGCGAGCGCAATGGACAGCCATCTCATCATCCTCGACGTCGACATCGATTCCAAGGACTATTACAAGGACAGCGGGAAAACGGTGATGGAGCGCACGCTCGCGCGGCTCGAGGCGCAAGGGCAGGGCATCATCCTGTTTCACGACATTCACGCTCGGACGGTCGGCATGCTGCCCGACTTCCTCGACGAACTGCACAGGCGCGGCTACAAGGTCGTGACTCTGCGGTCCTCGGGCGGTACTGTTTTCGAAACGCCGCTGGTGACGGCAGGAACGGGAGAGGTCCCGGAGGCCATCTGACGGACCCGGCAGGTTTGCATGCACACGACCAACTATACCGAAACCTTCATAACCGTATCGCCGGATACGACGGCGCAGGCGGGGACAATTCCTCCCAAGACCGGTAGCGTGGCGCAGCTTCAGTATGTGCTGCTCGCAGAAGCGCCGTACACCCTGACCAGCGATGACCTTTTGTTTGAGGTTTTCGCGCGACGCAACGCGATTGCCGAGGCGGATCGCAGGGAAGCGCGCGCAGCCTTCTTCTCCAAGCCGAAGGCATGCCTGCGCGCATCCCCGCTGGTCAAGCAGTTCGGCTGGGGTGTCCACCACGATGCCGAGGGACGGGTGGCGATCCATGGCGTCGGGACTGACCGCTATGAGGAACTGGTCGCGCGGGAGGATGTCAAGAAACGGCCCGGGATGCGCAGCGAGCGAGCCCGACCTTAGCCGGCCGTGGCCGCAAAAAGGGCGATGGCGGCGGCGTTGGAGACGTTGAGCGACTTTATCGGCCCGGGCATGTCGAGCCGTACCATTTCGTCACAAAGCGACCGTGTTTTCTGGCGCAGGCCCTTGCCCTCCGCGCCGAGCACGACGGCCAGCTTCTGGCCGGGAGGGCGGGGTTTCAGCGTGTGGGGTGCCTCGGAATCGAAACCGAGACACAAAAGGCCGCGACTCTTGAGTTCGTCCAGCGCCTCGCCCAGATTCCGCACCTCGATAAGCGGGATCATGTCGAGTGCCCCTGAAGCCGATTTGGCGAGAACGCCGGTTTCGCGCGGAGCATAACGGGCCGTGGTCACCACAGCATCGGCACCGAAGGCACAGGCTGTGCGCAGGATCGCGCCGACATTATGCGGATCCGTCACCTGGTCCAGCACGACCACCAGATCGAGCGTGGAAATCTCGCGGAGCCCGAAGCGGTCCACCGGGTCCACTTCCAAGGCGACACCCTGATGCACAGCATCGGCGCCGAGCAGTCTGTCGAGATCGCGCGGCGTTTTTTCCTCGATCCGCAAATCAGGCAGTGGCCCGCTCTCCCGGAGGCGGTTGAGCCCGTTGGGTGTGGCAAGCAGCACGCGGCGCTTGCGGCGCGGGTTGTCGAGCGCGGCGCGGACCGTGTGCAGCCCGTAAAGATAGACAGGCTCGTCTTCAGGCCGGACCGGCGGCCGCTTCTTGGGCGGGAACTTGTTCTTGCTCATGGGAAGTGGCGTAGCCTTTTGCCCGGCTTCAGGCAAGCGGCAACCGGATGCGGGAAAGGGCCGGATTTTCCTTGAGATAGCTGTTGACAGAAAGGGGCACTGCCACCATAAACCGGGCCGTGACGCGGATCGCTCCGGTCCTGCGGCACGGCCTCGCTTCGCCAATCGCGATTGGGGAGGGGTGGGAGAGTGGTTAAATCCATCAGACTGTAAATCTGACGCCTTAGGCTACGCTGGTTCGAATCCAGCCCCCTCCACCAGCGAGACTCGGCCGGAAATACCCAAAGCCAGAGTTCCTGATCGTCAGCCCCGGCACAAGTCGGTGTTTTTTGTTTTTCGGCGGCCCGACTGGCTGATGCATGCGACCTCGCTTTACCAAATCTTAATCCCTCAATCTTGAGGTGACCTCCGGTCATTTATCTCCGGAGGTTCGGTATGAGCATTTTGGATCGCGTCGCGCACAGCAGCAGATGTGCCCTCGTCGTTGGATTTGCGGCTTTCTCCATGCCCGCAGCGGCGGCCGATGCTCTGCTTGATGAGGCCGTGAACTTCACGGGGCAGGTTCTGTTCCTCGACACTGGAGTTCCCGGGCTGGTGATCGGCGCGACACGCGGCGGGGAAACGGCCGTGTATGGCTTCGGCGAGACATTCAGCGGTTCAGGGGCAGCACCGGACGGCGACACCCTGATGAGGGTCGGCTCGATCACCAAGGCGTTCACAGGTGCTGTTCTGGCTTCGATGGCGGCAGACGGCAGTGTCAGGCTCACCGATACGGCCGAACAATATCTCGGCGAGGAGGCCGATTTTCCGGCGATGGGCGGAAGGCCGATCCGGTTGATCGACCTTGCGACGCACACGTCCGGACTTCCGCGTGAAGTGGACCGCCCGGCCGGAGCGGATGACGACCCATTTTCCACGCTGACTGTGGAACGCTATTTCGAGGCTTTGGGGGAAGAGCCCCAGCTCTTCCCGGCCGGCACGGGTGGGCTCTATTCGAATTTCGGTTTCGACGTCCTGGCGCTGGCGCTGGGCCGCGCGGCCGGCAAGCCTTACGAACAGGTTCTGGAGGAGCGCGTTTTCCAGCCTCTCGGGCTCTCGGACACCATGCTGTCGGTGCCGGAATCAGAACGCGACCGGCTCATGCTCGGTCACGGCTTTGCGGGCGGAGAGCTGCCGGACGTGCCGACGCCGGCGGTCATGGCAGGAGCCAGCGGGCTCTACTCGACCGCAAATGACATGCTGAAATGGCTGCAATGGCACCTAGATCGCAGCTCGAGCGATGGTGCCGAGATGCGGTTGATCGACCACGCCGCCTATGTCTGGCGCGACGCGCTCGATCCCGTCTATGGATTTGACGAGTCGGGCGAGATGGATGCGATGTCGCTAGGATGGGTAGTCATGCAGCCGGAGGGCAATCGTCCGTTGATCCTGCAGAAAGCAGGCGGACTGCAGGGCATGTTTCTCTATCACGCCTTTGCGCCGAACCGGGATGTGGGCGTCTTCGTTGCGATCAACGCGTTCGATTTCGCCGCCTCGGCTACCATCGCTCAATTCGCCAACGACCTCATAACCCAACTTGCGCCGCGATAGGGGCCGCGCCGCGCGGCGAAAGGCAGTGCCTGCGTGTGAGAACGCCCTTGGCATGCCGGTCTGATATGATATAGAGGCGCCTGTCGGACGCAGGCGTTTCAACGCGGCGGCCCCACCCTGGGCGGGTGTAGCTCAATGGTAGAGCAGAAGCCTTCCAAGCTTACGACGAGGGTTCGATTCCCTTCACCCGCTCCATTTTTCCCCTTTCGCTTTCGGCACCATGAAACGGCCTGGGCTGTGTCCTGACCAGTGGCCGAAATTTCGTGGCGGCGGGTCACTCTGCGCTATCCGGTTCCGACTGCCCCTCGTGCTGGAACCGAGCGTTGCTCCGCGCATTTGCGGGGTAACGCCACGCAAGGAGATCGCCAATGTCCGGACAACCCGCACAGGAACAGAACAAGCAGCCAGGTCACGAAAACAAGATGCAACCCGCGCCCGAATATATGCCCTTCTTCCCGGGCAGCGGGCGGCTTGAAGGCAAGGTGGCGATTGTCACGGGCGGAGATTCAGGCATCGGGCGTGCGGTGAGCGTACTCTTTGCGCGCGAGGGCGCGAAAGTCGTCGTCGTTTACCTTGACGAGCATGAGGACGCCAAGGAGACCGAATCCCTCATCACCGAAGAAGGATCCGAAGCGCTGCTTATGGCTGGCGATGTGGGCGACCCGGAGTTTTGCAAATCGGTGGCCGAAAAGACGCTCGAGACATTCGGACAGATCGACGTGCTTGTTAACAACGCCGCCGAACAATATGTCCGGAAAGACATTTCCGAGCTCGACCCTGATGACATGAAGCAGGTGTTCGAGACCAACATCTTTGGCTACTTCCACATGGTGCAATCCGTGATCGACCACCTCAAGGAAGGTGCACGGATCATCAACACCGCCTCGATCGTCGCCTATCGCGGGCATCCGCAGCTTCTCGATTATGCCATGACGAAGGGTGCGATCGTTGCGCTGACGCGCTCGCTGGCTGCCCGGCTTGCCGAAAAAAACATCCTCGTCAATGCAGTCGCGCCAGGGCCGATCTGGACGCCGCTTATCCCTGCCAGCTTTCCGGCCGACAAGGTTGAGGAGTTCGGACAGGACGTGCCACTCAAGCGCCCCGGCCAACCCAATGAGGTGGCGCCGGCCTATCTGCTGCTCGCCAGCGATGACGGACGCTATATCACCGGCCAGGCGATCCATGTGAATGGTGGCGGGTTGATGGTCAGCTGAGCCATCGTTGCCGGCCCTTTTCACACGAGGCCGGAGGTGGCAGCTTGCGGTTCGCAAGCAGGGGGCGAATCCATGCCAATCGATCTTTCCGGCCGCGTGGCCATTGTCACCGGCGCCGGCGGTGGTCTAGGCCGCGCACATGCGTTGGCACTTGCCGAGCGCGGCGCCAGGGTCCTTGTCAACGATCTCGGCGGATCGGTGGACGGGCGCGGGGGCGCGCCGGAGGCCGCCGAGCGGGTGGCTGCCGAAATCCGGGCGAAAGGCGGCGACGCGATTGCGAACGGAGCGTCGGTTACCGACTTCGGGCAGGTGACGGCGATGGTCGCGGCGGCGCAAGAGCGGTGGGGGCGGGTGGATATTCTCGTCGCCAATGCCGGCATACTGCGCGACAAGAGCTTTGCCAAGATAGACCTTGCCGACTTCCGCGCGGTGCTCGACGTGCACCTCATGGGCAGCGTTCACTGCGCCAAGGCGGTGTGGGCCGGGATGCGGGAGCGCGGTTTCGGGCGCATCGTCTTCACCACATCGGCAACCGGGCTTTTCGGGAATTTCGGGCAGGCCAACTACGGTGCAGCGAAGATGGCGCTTGTCGGTCTCATGCAGACGCTGGCGCTGGAGGGAGAGAAATACAACATCCGCGTCAACTGCCTCGCACCCAGCGCTGCGACGCGGATGGTGGAGGGACTATTGAGCGATGACGACAATGCTGCGCTCGATCCCGCTCTCGTCTCGCCCGCTGTGGTGGCGATGGCAGCGGATGACGCGCCAAGCAAGACGGTCGTTTGTGCGGGTGGTGGCAGCTTCGAGATGGCGCAGGTTGTGCTGACTGAAGGTGTTCATCTTGCGCACAGAAGGTCGATGGCGGAAGAACTACTGGCCGGCTTCGACAGACTGTCCGACCTCGCCGGGGCGGTGGTGCCGAAATCGGGCCTCGAGCTCCCCGGGCACCAGCTCAGGAAAGCGCGCCTACGCTAAGGCCATCACCGCCCGGATTGGACTATCGTCGCTCTCGACATCGCTCTGTCTGCCGATCCAGAAATGGACAAGGAAAGTCCGAAAGAGGAGTAATCCGTGGCTGCGTCGACGCTCAATAACTGGATCGCGAAAAGTTCGGTGCCGGAGGGAGTGGGGACCGTATTCGAGACGGTTGCGGCTTGCGCGATCGAGATATCGAGCGCCCTCCGCGAGGCGGCTGTTGCCGGTGATGCGGGCGCGACCGGAGACGTCAATGTCCAGGGCGAAGTGCAAAAGCAGCTTGACGTGGTGTCAAACGAGATATTCCTCGCCCGTGGTGCGGCGAGCGGCGTGCTCGCAGCCATGGTTTCAGAGGAATTGGACGATGTGTCGCCCGTCAATGATGCGCCTGGGACAGCGCATCTCGCCCTTGTTTTCGATCCTCTGGATGGCTCGTCAAATCTCGACGTCAACGGCGCTGTGGGTTCGATATTCTCGGTTCTCGATCTGGGGAAATCGGCTCCCGTTTCGGCACAGGATATCCTGCAGTCCGGTTCCCGTCAGGTGGCCGCAGGCTATGTGCTCTATGGTCCCGCAACTGTGATGGTTCTGACGGCGGGAAAGTCCGTCGCCATGTTCAGTCTTGATGAGGCGCGGCGTGAATTCGTTCTCACTCGCGACAAAGTGGAAATTCCCGCAGACACCAATGAATTCGCCATCAACGCCTCGCGGAGGCTCAAGTGGTACGAGCCGACCCGGCGCTATATCGATGACTGCCTGGCCGGAAAGCAGGGGCCGCTCGGCAAGAGCTACAACATGCGCTGGTGCGCGGCGATGGTGGCGGATTTGCACCGGATCCTCTGTCGCGGCGGCATTTTCCTTTATCCCGAAGACGAAGACACAAAAGCCAAGGGGGGCCGATTGCGGCTGCTCTATGAGGCCAATCCCATGAGCCTCATCGTCGAGGCGGCAGGCGGTGCGTCATCGACCGGAACGCAGCGCATCCTCGATGTCGAGCCACAAGCGCTGCATCAGCGCATTGGCGTCATCATCGGTTCGCGCAACGAAGTCGAGCGGGCTGTATCCTATTTCACGCAGGGCTAAGGGGTTGCCGGTCCGTTAAAATACGCATCCGCCTTCATGATAATTGCGTAAGTTTACCGAAAATTCGCTCTGCTATCGTGTGATCCGGATGGATTGAAGTCCTTTGGGGGACGCACGATGGATTTCCTGAGACGAGAGGACGGCGCGGTCGCTCTCATTTTCGGGCTGATGGCCATTCCCTTCATGGCTCTGGTCGGCTGGGCCGTGGACTATGTGCGGCTCAATCATGTCAAGGATTTCCTGCAGGCGCAGGCCGATGCCGCAGCGATTCACGCGCTCGCGCCAGATGCCCCGGAAGGGCAATGGCGGCTGGCGATGCTCGCCGAAATAAACCGTCAGTATCAGGGCGATTGGGCTCAGGGCGTCCAGGTGCAGGGGGAATGGATCAGCGACAGCGATTTCCGCGTGGCCGCGAATGCGAGGGTGCCGCTGGCTTTCATATCCTTGCTGCCCAACATCGGTGAGACACAACTGGTGGCGGTTTCTGCGGTCGCTCGGCTGATCGAGCCGACGGTGCGTCGCGGGGCGCCTGTAAGCACCTATCTCGACAGTGAAGCCGGGGACTTTAACCGGTTGTGGATGTACTGTTACTGGCCGGACCGGCCAGAAAACGATCCGGACCAGCCCAAACGCACACAGATGGTGCCAATCGCCGACAATGGCGGGTCCGATTTTGATGTCGACCTTGGGGTCGGGGGAGAAACGGAGATTAACGATCGCCCCATCGACAGCGCGCTCGCGTTGGAATTCGATCAGGTGATGGAGAACTATGAATTTGGCCTGGATGGACGCCAGGAGGGGCTTTGGCGGGTCGTGAGCGGGGCGGGCACCAGCCAACGCAAGTACATCTACTATATGCCCAACTGCACGGGTAATTCCCGTTTGAGCTTCAGACTGGAGAATGTACGTTTCGCACGAAACTCGCCGCAGTACTGGGACTCGGGAAACGCACCGAATCCTAATCCCAATTATAGCGACGGACATACGGGCCGCTTCAACTACTATACCGACACCACGTTTTCCAATGAAGGCGTCGAGGAGTATGATGGCCTAGTTCACCCTCACACCGGTCAGCCAGTGAAGATTGTGGAAACGGTGCTTTGTGAGAGCATCGAAGAATGCACCACGGTCAGCAAGGGAGGTATTGTGCCGGAGGGCAAAGGTCGGCCTCCTGCAGAGGCAAGCGGCGAATGCGTATCTACGGCAGATCAGCCCAAATACATGTACTACGGCTGGGAAGACCGTCCACCGGGACAGACTGGCGCTAGTGATGGCTGGGAAGACTTCGCCTGGACGGATAGCGACTATGACGACATCACCATTGTCATCGAATGCCCGTTCTTTGAGATCGACGGCGAGCGCAACGCGCGTCTGGTCGGATAGAGCAGGACGCGTGAGCGCCCTTCCGGGGCCAGACGAAAAACCACTTGTTTCTCGCTTCCCAAGCGGGTAAACGGCCCGGCAGTTTTAACTCCGTAACGGTTGTGAGCGATGGGCAAGGAAAAATTCTCGCGGACGAAGCCGCACTGCAACATTGGCACGATTGGTCACGTTGACCATGGCAAGACGT
>CAYSBF010000086.1:1370-10969 GCA_964429025.1 uncultured Pelagibacterium sp. | reverse complement strand
CGATTGGCCAACGCAGCATAATGCGAGCCGACACCGCCACGTGTGATGAGGGGCAGCGACACACCAGACGTGGCTTTGAATTGCTCACGGATGTTCTTGCGATCGCGACCGGACGCCTCAGCCAGTGGTGGGATAACCACCACTTCATGCCGCTTTTCCGCTGTCGGTGAGCCAGCATTGGGAATCTCAGATCGGTCTTCTTCGACGAGTCGCAGCGCATCTGCATGCTCGTCCATGATTTCCTCAATCCGGCGCTGCTTTTCGCTCTCTGCTTTTTCGGCAGCATCGAGTGCACCTTCGTATAAGACGAGGGCATTGCGCTGCCGGCGAAAGATATCGAGAGCGCATTCGACGATGTCGTCCATGGCACCAGCGCGCCAAACTTCGCGCAAAAAGCCATGAGACGTTTGAAAGCGCAGCCCCGTCATGAAAGCAGACTGGAAGAGCGCATGCATCGGTTGAAAACGGTTGACGTCTTCATTGCAGACTTCAGCAACGGCTTCATCATCGCCGAGCAGCGCGGCGTGCCAGCACAGCTTATAGTGCATATCTTCGCCGGGCAGGAACGCGCTCAGCAGATCCTTGATCGTCGGCAGCGACGGAGCGAGATCTAGAGCTTCCAGACGCTCCCGTAGATCGGCCTGCTTTTTGAGCTTTGATTTTTCGATCTTGACGATGGCGCGGACGCTGGTCAGCACATCATCACGGAGCGGTGGCAGCCCCTCACGCATGTCTTCGCGCGTGGGAACACGGTCGCCGGCGAGGATTTTCTGCTTGCGAGATTCGCGGTCAGCGAGAAACGCTGACGCACTACCCTTGTCGAGGGGGTTCTTCTTCATCGGACAGCCTTTGTCGTGGCGCCGGTCGAAAGCCCAAAGCTCTCAAGCGGCTAAAAACAGGAGCGAAACCTTACACGGGCAGCACTTAAAATCCAGTATTCGGCAGTATTAAAATTCTACCGAATGGTTTCGCCGGTGATGCTCCGGTAGAGCTCGTTCACCCACGCTGCGATGACCTCGTCGTGCACGCCCCTAGCGCGCTGTCGTTCCACCCACTCGCTCAAGGATTTGAATTCGAAATCTTGGTCGAGCAGTGTCTGCTGCTGTTTCAGAAAATCATAAACCTCTAGCGGTGTCTCGAGGTCGCCGTTGATCCATTTTTGGACCGTGCGACCCTGGACATCGAAAACACGGCTGAGGCGGGCCGTATGGGCGTTTGGGAAAACGGCTTTGGCATCGTCACCGATCGGGTGATCCACTGACGGTGCTTTCGAGACGTCTTTGAAACCCATTGCTGCAGCCCCCTGATCCCTGATTCTCGCACACTAGCGGGAAGCTCCTGCAGGCGCAAAAGCGCCTTACGTGGAGAATTTGTTCAATTTCGCGGTCTTATGTGGCGTTTATGTTCAAATTCGGCTTCTTATGTGTGGATTATAATCAACCGCGCCCGCTTATGTGTGGATTATAATCACTCCCATCCGGATTCATCGAAGTGCAGTAATGCCCCAGCTGAACAGGGGTATTCCTGCATCTTTTTGAATCGGACGTTTTGAGGCGTTTCTGTCCCCATAACTGTCCCCGTAAAGCAAAAGGGGCTAACGGAAATCCGCTAACCCCTTGAATTTATTGGTGGGCCCGGAGGGACTCGAACCCCCAACCAGACCGTTATGAGCGGTCGGCTCTAACCATTGAGCTACAGGCCCACGCGAACCGTTTCCTAGCCGCTTCGCGCGCCGAGGTCCATGGTGTTTTTCTTTCGCCATCGGCGGCACTGGGCCGCAAATCCGTCGCAATGGGCTTCGACAAATCGTCGGCTCGCCGGCCCCACGACATGGGATCGGGGCGCCGGCGTTCAGCGCCGGTTCAGCCTCGGGCGGTAGAGGATGCAGCAAGGTCCTGCCGCAACCAAGGGGGACCGAAATCGAGGAGTTGGAAATGAACGTCACTAAAATCGTCGCCCCTGCCACCCTGGCCTTTGCCCTTGCCGGGCCGGCCCTTGCCGGTGAGATAAGCCTTTCCGGGACGGGCGTTGTCCGCGCAGCCCCCGACATGGCAACCATTTCAACCGGGGTCGTGACGCAGGCGCAAAATGCGCGCGAGGCGCTCGATGCCAATACGGCAGCCATGGAACAGCTCATTTCCGTGTTGCGCGAGGCGGGGCTCGAAAGCCGCGACATCCAGACGTCCGATTTCAACGTCAGCCCGCAATATGTCTATTCCGAACGCCGCGACGAAAATGGCTATTCCCTGCCGCCCCAGATTTCGGGCTATCAGGTCTCCAACACCGTCACCATTGCGGTGCGCGACCTCGAGGTGCTGGGTGCGGTGCTCGATCAGGCGGTCTCGGTGGGCGCCAATACCATCAACGGCATCTCGTTCTCGGTTGCCGATCCGGAAAAGCTGCTTGAGGAAGCGCGCCGCCGCGCCTTCGCCGATGCCCGCACCAAGGCGACGACTTATGCCGACGCTGCGGGCGTCACGCTCGGCGATATCGAGTCCATCACCGAGCAGCCCGACTATATGCCGCCCCAGCCCATGATGCGCGCGGCCTATGCCGATATGGAAGCGGCCCAGTCCGTGCCCGTCGAGGCTGGCGAAGCGACCTATTCGGTCACGGCGACTGTCACCTGGTCGATCGAGGACTGACGGATCATCCCAGGACGGCCTGCGCAATCATGCGCAGGCCAACCACCACGAGGAAGACCGCAAACACCGCCTTGAGCAATTTGGCATCGAGCTTGTGCGCCAACACGACCCCCAAAGGCGCGCTCAGCGCTGCCATGCCCCCGATCAGCACGAGCGAGGGAATGTTGACGAAGCCCAGGCTGAACGGCGGCGTGCCCTCGACGCCCCAACCGGAAATGATAAAGCCAATGGCGGCAGGAATGGCCAGCAACACGCCCAGCGCCGAACTCGTCCCCACAGCCGTATGAATCGGGACGCCAAACGCCGTCAGCGTCGGCACGGTCAGCGAGCCGCCCCCGATGCCCATCAGCGCGGAAACATAGCCGATCACCGCTGCCGAGATGCGGTTCGCCAGCGGCACGCCCGCCAGTTTTTCCATCAGCTGCCGCTGCACGGGCAGCACCATGTTGAGCGCGATGAACAGAGCCATCCCCCCGAAGATGATCTTGAGCGCGGCCGCGCTGTAAAGCCCGGCCATCAGCCCTCCGATGAGGGAAGCGGCCACGATCCACGGCCCCCAGCGCCGCACTATGTCGCCATCCACCGCGCCACGCCTTCTGTGGGACTGCGCGCTTCTAAGACCTGTGGGGATGATGACGCCGAGCGAGGTTCCCACCGCCACATGCATGATCACCGCCGGATCATAACCGAGAAGCTGGTAGGCCAGCACCATAGCCGGCACCATGATGATGCCGCCGCCAATGCCGAGCAGTCCGGCCATGATCCCCGAGACAAGTCCTGTTGCGACAAGGCCGAGGGCAAAGGGAAGATAAAGAGAAACGGCGTCTGGCAAGGCTGGTCGCGTCGGTTGTGGAAGTGCGCCCGACTATCGGCCCGTCACGCTCGCCCTGTCCAGCCCTACTGACCGATGATGTGCAGGAACAGCTTGCGCCTGTGCGGCCTGCGCCGGTGCTCGAAGAGATAGATGCCCTGCCAGGTGCCGAGCACCATCCGCCCGCCGGAAACCGGAATCGAAAGCGATGTCTGCGTCAGAGCCGCCTTGATATGGGCCGGCATGTCGTCCGGCCCTTCCGTCGTGTGGACCAGCCAGTCCATCCCCTCGGGCACCAGCCGTGCAAAAAAGCCCTTGAGGTCCGTCTGGACATCGGGATCCGCGTTTTCCTGGATGATCAGCGAACTCGATGTGTGGCGGCAGAAAACCGTCAGCAGCCCATCGGCGATCCCGCTCCCTGCGGCAAATCGCTCGGCCTCGGCGGTGATCTCGTACAGACCTCCACCCCTTGTCTCCACAGCGATTTCCGCCTTCTCCTGCTTCACGCGCGGCCCCGATTTTCTTGCCCGTGGCGAGCCTAACATTTCCGCCGCCCGGAACTCAAATACGGCACCCGCGTTTTCCGTCCATCGAGCCACAGCGGTCAGGCAGCCTGCATCACGGTGCTGGCGCAGGACCGTTGGGCCAGCCGGCGCTCAAACCTCTTGCCCTTCGATTCAGAATACGCCGGCGCAACGATGGAGAAATTAAAATGGCTGATATCGATCGCGACTACGCCGGTCGTGAGCGCGTGGATCGCACTCATTACCAAACCACGACAACCACGGGCAACAGCGCCGGGTGGTGGATTGCCGGTCTGCTTGTTCTCGCCGTCCTCATCATTGGCTTCATTGCCATGAGCGGTGGCGAGCCTGCACCGGTTGAACCTGCCACGACCAACGTCGAGACCCAGGTCGCACCGCCCGCTGACGGCGCTGCTCCGATGGTGGAGACCGCACCGGTGGAAACGGCCCCGGCCGCTCCGGCTGAGACCGCTCCTGCCGAGACCGCACCCGCCGAAACCGCTCCTGCCGAAACTGCTCCGGCTGAGACGGCTCCGGCTGCGCCCGCCACGGGCGGCTAATGTCCGCAAGTCCGGCTGAACGCGCCTTGGCTTCCAACGCGCGTTCAGCCTGCAGTCATATTGGATACGGGATAATCCAGTCAGTTTCTATTTTGGCCACCGGACGCGGCATCGCGGCTTGGGTGGCTTTCACCATGCCGGGGGGCAGAGGAGAAACACAATGAAGCTTCGGCACATTTTGATGTCCAGCACGGCGATGTTGATGCTGGCAGGGCCCTATTTGCCCGTCCAGGCCCAAACCTCGTCGTCCGCGCGCATCAACGTCGCGCAGTCCGTACCGCCTGCTCTGCAGGGGGCCATCCAGACCTATCGCGAGGCACAGGCTGCACTCGAAGCGGCCGAGGCCGCTGGAGAGGACACCGCCGCCGCCCAACAGGCGCTCGACGCAGCGCAGGGCGAGCTTTCCGCGCTTTGCGCGGCTATCGGGCAGCCCGACATCGAGGCCTGTATCGAGTTTGCCGAAAGCGGCGGATTTGAAGCCCCCGCGGCCGAACCCGAGGTTGAAGCAGACGTCGAGACCGATGCTGAAGTGGAGGCCCAGCCCGAACCTGCTCCGGTTGAAGAACCCGAGCCCGCCCCGGAGCCCGAGCCGACCCCGGAGCCTGCCCCTGAGCCAGTAGAGGAACCCCAGCCCGAGCCGCAGCCTGAACCTGCCCCTGCCCCGGCCGAAGAACCTGCACCGGTTCAGCAGCAGACGACAGAAGAGCCGGCGGCCACGACCCAGGAGACGGTGACCGAGCCCGAGCCAGCGCCCGAACAGCCTGCCGCCACACCTGAGACGACCCAGGAGACGACGGACGCTCCGGCCACTTCGGCCCCTGCACCGTTGCAGGCGGCTGTCGAGGCCTATCGTCAGGCAGTCGCCGATTATGAAGCAGCCGTGTCCTCTGGCGGCGACGTCGAGGCTGCCGCCGAGGCCCTCGCCGACGCTGAGGCCGAACTGCGCGACATCTGCGCCACGGTCGGCCTCGTTGACCTCGACACCTGCCTCACGACCTTCGGCATTGAGCTCGAGATCATCACTCCTGACGTAGAAGCCACCACCCCGGCCCAGCCCTCAACGGAGCAACCTGCGGAAGGGCAGGAACAGCCCGCTGCCGATGCAGAAGAGCCGCCCGTGCCCGAAGAAGAGCTGCAGGACGATATCGTTCTTGAGGGCGATGTACAGGGCGAGATCGTGCCCGAAGGCACCGATGTCGAGGACGTTGCGCCCCTGCTCGACAGCGAGAAGGACGCGCAAGCCGAAGCGGCCGCCGGCACTACAGCTGAAGGCGAAGTTGCCGCTGAAGCGGAAGGTGAAGGCGAAGCTGGTGCCGAGACGGACGCTGACGCACAGGCCCAGGCGACCGAAGAGCCCGTCGAGGTTTCCGAGCCTCCTGCGAGCGACGCCGAAGCCCAGCCCGAGATCAACCCTGAGGAAATCCCTGAAATCACGGCTGAGGAAGGCACCCGCCGCGACGTGGCACCGCCGACGGCCGAACAGCAGCAGGCACCCGAGCTTCTCGGCCGCGTTGAAACGCCGTCCAATATGGAGCTGATCACCACGATCGGGCTGGCGACAGTATTCGCCATTGGCGCGAACTACTTCATCAACTCGCTCGATACGCCCCGTATCATCGAGGACAACTATAGCGACTACTGGATCGAGGATCTGCCTCGCGGCCGCACGCGGGAAGTGATCGTGCGCCGGGACGGCACCCGGCTCGTGACCATTCGCGACCGCTATGGTGACATCATCCGCCGTTCACGGATCGAGCCGGATGGCCGCGAGATCCTGCTCGTCTATGTCGATGAAGACTATCGCCGCTACGACGATCAGGGCCGCTGGATCGATCCGGGCCGCGACCTGCCCCCGCTCCGGCTCAACATCCCGCCGCGCGAATATGTGCTCGATGCGAGCTATGCCGATGAGCAGCGCGTTGCTTCGTTCCTGGGCCAGCCCCCGGTCGAAACCATCCAGCGCTATTACACGATCGACGAGGTCAAGCGTTCGTCCCGTATCCGCGACATGGTCCGCCGCCTTGAAATCGGCGACCTCACCTTCGCCACTGGCAGCGCCAATATCGACCAGAGCCAGGTCGCAACCCTCTCGGCGGTGGCAAATGCGATGCTCGACCTGATCCAGGCCAACCCTGCCGAAACCTTCCTCATCGAAGGCCACACCGACGCAGTTGGCGATGATCTCTCAAACCTCGAGCTCTCGAACCGCCGCGCGGAATCGATCGCCTACGCCCTCACCCGGGTCTACGGCATTCCGCCGGAAAACCTCGCGACGCAGGGTTATGGCGAGCGCTATCTCAAGATCAACACCCAGGCGGCTGAACGCCTCAACCGCCGGGTCACGATCCGCCGTATCACTCCGCTGATCACGCCGGTAGCAGCCGCGGGCTGATCGGGAACACGCCTAAAGCGAAAGGCCGGGTGTCACCAGCACCCGGCCTTTTATTTGGCCATAGCAACGTATCAGTTTCCGACGGAATCGCCATCACACCTCCGCTGTCCCTGCTCCTCCCTTCGCTGTCCCGGCAAAAGCCGGGACCCACGCTGCCACAACCGCCGATGCCGAACGTGTGGACGACGCCCCAACGCGCCACGAAACCCTTCACGAAAGCCCGAACGTCCTAATCCACCCGCGTATACGCCTCCGCGATCGCCTGTATCCGCGCCATTTGCTCCTCCTGCACGGCAAGCATCTCTTCGGCCAACGCGGCGACTTCGGGATCCTCCCCATACTTGAGCACGACCACTGCCATGTCGATCACCGCCTGCTGGAGCGGCACCACGCCCAGCACGAAGTTCATGTCGGCGCCGTAGTCCGGTTCGAGCCGCGTAAGCGTGCCATATATGGCATCAGCCGCCGCTTCCATTGCCGCCTGGACGTCGGAGTAGACAATCCGGTTGCTCTCCTGGTCATCCGGTTGCGCCGCTGCCGTCACCGGTAACCCGGCAAGCGCCAGCGCCAAGAGAGCGCCCTTTAGACATCTTCCCATCGCTCGTTCCTCCTCCTAGCCCTACGCTGCTTCATCGCACCGGCTGGCGCAAGATCGTCCTCAGCTTCTCGGGCGCCGCCCTTCGGGGATCGGAGAGATAAATCTCGTGATGCTTCCCGGTCATCGTCAGGCCGTTGCCGGGAATGAAATCCTCATGCATCTGTCTGAGCACCGGTCCCTCATCATCATAGGGCCCGATATGAAGCACCTGTGCCGCCCGCCCCTCTTCCAGCACCTCGACCCGCAGTTGCCCGAGCGCCTTCGGCGCCTTTTTCCTGGCCGTCTTGGCGATCGCCGCATCGATCATCTTGGGTCCGATCCAGTCGGGCACCATGAGCATCATCGTCCATTTCCACTTCGACTTCTCGCGGGTGATGAACGTGTTCATGTCATCCGCCCACCAAAGCCCTTCCAGCGGCGGCACCACATAGTCCCTCCCCAGGTCGGTCTTGCTCGCAAACTTCAGCGCATAGGCGACCGGGTAAAGCGTCTCAACCGCTTCCCTGTACTCGGCAGCGATGTTCGGATCGCCTTGACCATCGACCATCAGGAACCGCATGGGAGGCACATCGACAAGGTGAATCCCCTGTCTCGCCGCCGGCGCATAAAGGGCCTTCATGGTCTTTCTGAAATCTGTCTTTTCGGCCACCGCCGTCTCCGGACAAATTGGACGTGTTGCTCTTGCACGGACTCGGTCCGGTCCTTATGTCCGCGAGTGAACCGCGTATCGGAGCCAAAGACAATGTTCGACATCGACAAGATCATCACGGCCCTTAAGACCGATCCCAATCTCCAGCGCACTGCCGGAGCCGGTGCAGCCGGGCTTGCGGCAGGCATGCTGCTCGGCGGCGGGGGCATGAAGAAGCTTGCGAAATATGGCGCCTTGGCGGCTATTGGCGGCATTGCCTACAACGCCTGGCAGAAGAGCCGGCAGCCGGGTGATTTTACACCCGTCGAAACCCCTCCGCCCGGCCCCTTCATGCCCTCTCCATCAGATGAGGCGGCACAGGAAGAACTGGGCAAGGTGCTTGTGCGCGCCATGATCGCGGCGGCAAAAGCCGATGGCGGCATCGACGCGGATGAAAAGCAGCGCATTTTCGGCCGGCTGGAGGCCATGAACCTCTCGGCGGCCGACAAGGCTTTCGTCTTTGATGAGCTTTCCTCGCCTCTCGATATCGAGGCGGTCGTAAGGGGCGCCGACACGCCCGAGCACGCGGCCGAGATTTATGCCGCATCTCTCGTCGCGATCGACCCGGAAAAGCCCCAGGAGAAGCGCTACCTCGAAACGCTGGCCGCGCGCCTCAACCTCCCCGGCACGCTGGTCGAGGAAATCCACGCAGCCGCGGCCAACTGATCCCGGACCAGAGCAAGAGCAGTGCGAACCGCGCGGAACCGATAGGCCAGCGCGCGAGTTAACTTTCACGCAACAAAGCGGGAGGTCCTTGCCATGACCTATCTCGACCCGAGCCATCCGCATGCGCGTGCCGATGCCACGCGCTGGATCGTGCGCATCGTTCTAACGCTCGGCATTGTCGCTTTCGGCTGGTTTGCGCTGACCGTAGGCACCGAGCCCAACGGCAACCCCACCATTGTCCAGGAGCCCGTCAACGGCGGGATGTAACGCTATTTCTTGCCGCTGCGCTTGATCGATTTGATGACCAGCGGCGGCACGCCCGACCGTTGCGAAATCTCCCGATCCTGCTCCATGATGGCAGTCCGCGCCGGCTCGTCGCCATCGAGCCCGCCCAAAAGGCTCGCATCCACCTTGCGGTTGGACCGCTGGCTGCCATCCTCATAGACGACATCAAAAAGCACGTACTCCGTACGCACGGTCGGTTTCCTTGCCATAAGGAATGTCCAGTTCTGAAAAGAGAGAGAAAATGGGGCTGGCGCTCTTCTAGCGCCCGGCAGCCCTAAAGGCAAACCACATCAGGAAAACAGCGTCCGCCCCTGCTCCTTGATAATCTGCCGCCCCTTGCCGAGGGTGGCGGCAGCAGCGTCTTCCCTGTTGGAAAACTTGTCGGCCCGGATGAACGAGTAGCTCTTGAGCTCCCCATCGATTTCCTTCT
>CAYSBF010000086.1:0-1270 GCA_964429025.1 uncultured Pelagibacterium sp. | reverse complement strand
AACTTGTCGGCCCGGATGAACGAGTAGCTCTTGAGCTCCCCATCGATTTCCTTCTCGATGGTCCCGGCAATCTGATATTCGCCACCGGCCTTCATGGGCGTCGCCTTGATGACGAAACCCTCATGCTCTTCCTGCGCGTCGACAGAAGGCGCAGCAGCATTAGAACCGCCGCCAAAAAGCTTGTTCCAGAACGACATACGAATCTCCTACAGCACCCATTCCCCGTGGGCTTTAATTTCGTCGTACATGGCATCCGGAGCAAGATCGAGGCCACCCGGCCACGTCACCGCTCCGAAATCGAGATACACTTCGGCGAAACGCTCGGGATTGCGCAGTTCCTTGAACATCCCGGAAGGAGAAACCGATATTATTCCCGCCATGCGAACAAAACCCTCGGTACCGTCGAGGAACCGAACCTTGAGGCTGTAATTTTCGAGAGCTTCAACGGAAGCCAGCCGCCAGGGTACAGTCGGCCGGATCGGTGGAATTATTTCAGGGGGGATATGGCTTTCGGCCTTTTGTGCGCTCGACATATTTCCCAATTCTCCATCAATTCGTCCTGATGCTGCGAGGCCCACTCCATAACCAGCTTGTCGGCCCGGCGCGGCAACTCTCCGCGCATCACCTCCAGCGTCGCTATCGCGATGATGGCTTCATGCTCTCCGTAAAGAGCATGAAAATGAGGTGGCACGTGTTCGTTCCAGAACATCTGGATCACGATACCATAAAAGTACGATATCGTCGGCAACGCCCCCGCGCCCCTAATTGTCCAGGAAGCTCCGCAGTTTCCGCGACCGGCTTGGGTGCTTGAGCTTCCGCAGCGCCTTGGCTTCGATCTGACGGATACGCTCGCGGGTCACCGAGAACTGCTGGCCGACTTCCTCGAGCGTGTGGTCGGTGTTCATCCCGATCCCGAACCGCATGCGCAGCACGCGCTCCTCGCGCGGGGTGAGGCTCGCCAGCACCCGCGTCGTCGTCTCGCGCAGATTGCTCTGGATGGCAGCATCGATCGGCTGGATCGCGTTGGTGTCAGGAATGAAATCCCCGAGGTTCGAATCTTCCTCATCGCCGATCGGCGTTTCGAGGGAGATCGGCTCCTTGGCGATCTTCAATACCTTGCGCACCTTGTCGAGCGGCATCTGGAGCTTTTCGCTGAGCTCCTCGGGCGTCGGCTCGCGGCCGATCTCGTGGAGCATCTGGCGCGAAGTGCGGACGATCTTGTTGATCGTCTCGATCATGTGCACCGGAATGCGGATGGTGCGGGCCTGGT
>CAYSBF010000085.1:0-11017 GCA_964429025.1 uncultured Pelagibacterium sp. | reverse complement strand
GAGGAAAAGCCCAAAAAGGCCGGCTGGTGGCAGCGTCGGCTGGGTCTGGGCTAGACCGGTTCCTGTTTTAGCGAACCAGCGGTTTGCCCCTTCGCGGGAAACGCTTGAAAAGCGAGACGCCCCGGTATTGCCGGGGCGTTTGCTTTTGTGGGAATGCGGTCAGACGCCAACCCCTATGAAGCGCTCCATGCGGTGCAGCGCCTCCTCCACAGTCGCCTGCGTCCCCGCATAAGAGAACCGGACATACTTGCCGCCATCCTGCCTGTCGAAATCGGCACCCGGCGTCGCGGCAACCCCGGCTTCCTCCAGCATGCGGATACAGAAGTCCATGGTGTTGTTGGTGAAGGGCGAGGCGTCCACATAGGCGTAAAAGGCGCCATCGGCCGGGTCTGCCGCGCCGAAGCCGAGGCGCTTGAGACCTTGGGTGAGCTTGATGCGGCTTCGCGCATATTCGTCCCTGCGCCGGTCATAGACTTCGCGCTGGTCGAGCGCAGCCAGAGCAGCGGCCTGGGAAACGCTCGAGGCGGAGATGAACAGGCTCTGCGCCATCATTTCGGCGCGCCGGATCACATCGTCCGGCATCACCAGCCAGCCTATGCGCCATCCCGTCATGCAATAGTATTTGGAGAAGGAATTGACCACGATGTGGTTCTTGCCGCTCTGAAGCGCGCTGACATCGCCTCCGGCATAATTGAGCCCGTGATAGATCTCGTCGGAGATGAAGCGCACGCCAAGCCGGTCACAACATGCAATGATGTCGTCCAGTTCCTCCCTGCTCAGCACCGCACCGGTGGGATTGGCCGGGCTCGCGAGCAGGAATCCCTCGAAAGGTGTCCGAGCATAAGTCGCCTCGATATCGGCGACCGTGGGCTTCCAGCCGGTACGGGCGCTCAGCGGAATCTCGGCGATGCTCATGTTGAGCGAGGCGAGGATGTTCATATAGGCGGGATAGCCCGGCCGTGTCACCGCGATCCGCGCGCCGGGTGCAAAAGCGGAGAGAAAGGTCAGGATGAACCCGCTCGAGGACCCCATGGTGACGAGAATGTTGGCCGGGTCGACCTTAACCCCGTGCTGCTCGGCATAACAGCGCGCCAGCCTCTCCCGAAGCGCGGGCATGCCCTTGGCCGAGGTATAGCCCATGGGCTTGCCCAGGCAAGATTTTACCGCTTCAAGCACGGCCGGTGCCGGGGCTCCGCCGGGTTCACCCAATTCGAGATGGCAGATGTCTCTGCCCTGCGCCTCGAGCACTTGTGCCCGCGCCAGAATCTCCATTGCATAGAAGGGCTCGATCGCGGCAAAAGTCATCAAACGGTCCAACTTGTGTCAGAGTGCACGAAAAGGAGGCGGGGCGCCCGCCAGGCTAGCGCCACTATATTCTGCGTTTTGCCTAATAACGAGCATGGATTGCTATGTCTATAATTGTCCTTAGCATATTTACCTACAAAGCGACGATTCGACAAAACGGGCTCGTTCGCGAGGGGATACAATGAGCTGGAATAGAACGCTTCTTTCAGCACTGCTTGCACTCAGCCTTGTGATGAGCAGCATCCTGCCGGCACAGGCACAATCGATCCGGATCATCCGCGACGCAGAAATCGAGTCGATGGTGGCCTCCTTTGCTGCTCCCCTCTTCCGTGCCGCCGGCTTTGCCCGTGAACCCAGGATCATCATCGTCAACGACCGGCGCTTCAACGCCTTCGTCACCGAGGACGGCAATATCTACATCAATCACGGGACCATTCTCGATGTCGAGACGCCGGGCGCCCTCAAGGCCATTCTGGCTCACGAGATCGGCCATCTGGCCGGCGGACACATAGCGCGGCTGCGCGAACAGATGAATTTGCGCGGCCAATTGCAGGTGCTCTCCATGATCCTGGGCGTCGGCGCTGTCGCCGCCTCGGCAGGCACCAGCGCCGCCGGGGAGGTCTCGCAAATGGCGTCCGCCTTCCTCATGGCGACATCGGCCGCGGCCCACAACTCCCTCATGGCCTACCGCCAGTCCGAAGAAAGCGCGGCGGACGCGGCCGCACTGCGGCTGCTCGACCAGACGGGCCAGTCGCCACGCGGATTGGTCGACACGCTGCGCATCCTGCTCGATAGCCAGGTGCACCGTGCAAGCGCTCAAAACTATATGTCCACCCACCCTCTGGCGCAGGACCGGCTCAACCAGGTCGAGGCGCAAGCGCGCCAGAGCGCCAATTGGGGCCGCTCCGACAGCGCGGCGGACGTGCGGGCGCTGGCGCTTGCCAAGGCCAAGATCGTGGGATTTCTCGAGCCCAATACGGTGACGGCCAACGCCTATCCCAATTCGGACCGGTCCCTCGCCGCCCGCTACGCCCGCACCATCGCTGCCTACAAGGCGGGCGGCGGGATCAGCGCGGTGCAGGTCATGCCTTCGCTGATCGCCGAACAGCCCTCCAATCCTTACTTCCACGAGCTCTACGGCCAGATGCTTTTCGAGCTCGGCCAGCCCGCGCAGGCGCTGGGCTCGCTGCGGCGAGCAGTGGAGCTCGCCCCCGACCAGCCTCTGATCCGCATCCTCTACGCCCAAGCGCTCGTCGCCGCCGGCGGGGCCGGCAACCTCAATGAGGCCGTCCTGCAGCTCAAGCGCTCGCAGGCCTCCGAACCCATGAATGTGCGGCTCTATACGGTGATGTCCCAGGCCTATCATGGCCTCGGGCAGGCCGGACAGGCCACGCTAGCCGCCGCCGAGGCGGCCATCGCCCGCGGCGAAATGCCGACTGCCCGCGGCCTCGCGCGTCAGGCTCAACAACAATTGATGCAAGGCTCGCCCGAATGGTTGCGTGCCGGTGATATTCTGGTCATGGAATGACCCGCCCGGGCAGCATGCCCGATTCGGAGCGAGTGATGGCAAACCTTACGAACATTGCGGTTTCGGCGGCCGTGGCCGCCATCTGCGCCGGCCTGGTAGCGGGCGTACTGATGCGCCCTGCCCCCGGACCGAGCGAAGACGAAATCCGCGCCCTGGTCGACACGGCTGTCGCCGAGCGCCTGGCGGAAGAGCAGCCCGCTGCCGCTCCTGCGCCCATGGACACAGCCGATCTCAACACAGCCATCGAGACCTTCCTCCTCGACAATCCGCGCCTGCTGGAGCGCATGTCCGTAGCGCTGGAAACCGAAATCCGCGCCGAAGAGCAAGAGCGGGCGCAGATCGCCCTCACCACCCTCGCCGAGGACATCTATTCCGATCCCGCCAACATCGTGCTCGGCAACCCGGAAGGCGATGTGACGCTGGTCGAGATGTTCGATTACAATTGCGGCTATTGCCGCCAGGTCTTGCCCGATGTCATGGCACTGATCGAGGAAGACCCCAACCTCAAGGTCATATTGAAGGAATTCCCGATCCTCTCCCAGGGCTCGGTCGATGCCGCCCGCGTCGGCATCCTCGTCAACCGCTCGGAAGTCGACTATGCCGATTTCCATACCGCACTCTTCTCCGCCCGGGGCGCCGTGACCGGCGAGACCGCCCTGGAAGCTGCGGAAAGCCTGGGTCTGAGCCGCGTCATGCTCGAACTCGACATGAACAATGAGGACGTGACCTCGGTCATCCAGCGCAGTTACGACATCGCCCAGGGCCTCGGCGTCTCGGGCACGCCAACCTTCATCATCGGCAATGAAGTGATCCCGGGCGCGGTCAGCAAGGCAGAACTCTCCCGTCGCATCGCCAATATGCGCGAATGCGGTGCCACAGACTGCAGCTCCGATGGCTGAGACTTCGCCCGGCAAGGCGGATCTGAAGCGGCGCGAGCGCGTGCTCCGTTGCTTTGACCGCACCGGGCGGCTTCAGCGTTGGCCCTCGCGCCGGGCAGATCAGGAGCTCGTTCTCTGGATCATCTGGTCCCAGCTGCCCGCACATGGGCAGTTGGACGAACTCGAGGTCAACGCAATGCTGCGCACCTGGCACGACTTCGACGGCTATGTGCTGATCCGGCGCGAACTGATCGATTTCGACCTGCTGCGCCGCACTGTGGACGGCCGCATCTACCGCCGGGTCTCGCGCACCATGCCGGCCGAAGCGGCAGCGATCGCGTCTGCGCTCGAAAACGGCAACGATTGAAACACCGTCACGACCTCATCTCCTTTGCCTTTTCGGTGCATTTCGTATAACCGGGCTTGCACCAGAAAATCCGGTGTTGGAAACCTCAACGACCATGGCCAAGCGCGTACTGATCCTCAACGGCCCCAATCTCAATCTCCTGGGCACCCGGGAGGAGAGCATTTATGGCGTCAAGTCGCTCGCCGACATCGAGACGATGTGCCGCTCGGCCTGCGAGGCCCGGAAACTGGCGTGCGATTTCCGCCAGTCCAATCATGAGGGCGAACTGGTCGACTGGATCCAGTCGGCCCGCAAGACAGCGGACGCAATCGTCATCAATCCGGCCGCCTATTCGCACACTTCCGTTGCGATCCATGATGCGCTCCGGGCCGTGGACAAGCCGGTGATCGAGGTACACCTTTCCAACGTTCACCAGCGCGAAAGCTTCCGCCACCATTCCTATGTGTCGAGCGTGGCGGTGGGCGTGATTTGCGGGCTCGGCCCGACCGGATATAAATTGGCCATCGAGGCCGTCGCTGAAATCCTGAATTGAGAAAGGCCCCGCATAGCGGGGCGTGGAGCAACGATAACAATGGCAAAAATCTCGCAGGTCGATCAGGACCTCATCCGCACCATCGCAGAACTGGTCAATGAGGCGAATCTGGCTGAAATCGAACTGGAACAGGACGATTTCCGCATCCGCGTCACCCGCACCTTTGCAAAGGAAGTCGTGCAGGTTTCAGCGCCGGGCTATGCGCAACAGCCAGCCCCCGCTGCCCTGGCCGCTCCTGCCCCGGCCCCAGCCGCAGCGTCCACCCCCGTTCCAGCCGCTTCGAGTGAAGACCTCGCCGCTAACCCCGGCACCCTCACCTCGCCGATGGTCGGCACGGCCTATCTCTCGCCAGAGCCCGGCGCCAAGCCCTTCGTCGAGGTGGGCACCAAGGTCTCCGAGGGCCAGACGGTGATGATCATCGAGGCGATGAAGACGATGAACCAGATTCCGGCGCACCGCGCGGGCACCGTGACCCGCATCCTCGTCGAGGACGCGACGCCGGTCGAATACGGTGAGCCGCTTGTTGTCATCGAATAAGGAGACGCATTGATGTTCTCCAAGGTTCTCATTGCCAACCGCGGCGAGATCGCGCTGCGCATTCTGCGCGCCTGCAAGGAGCTGGGAATCCAGACCGTCGCCATCCATTCGCTGGCGGATGCCAATGCCATGCATGTGCGCCTCGCCGACGAGAGCGTGTGTGTCGGCCCCAACGCGGCCAAGGACTCCTACCTCAACATCCCCTCGATCCTGGCTGCCTGTGAAATCACGGGCGCCGAAGCCGTGCACCCGGGTTATGGCTTTCTCTCCGAGAACGCCCGGTTCGCCCGCATCCTGGGCGAGCACAAGATCCAGTTCATCGGTCCCTCCGCCCACCATATCGAGATCATGGGCGACAAGATTCAGGCCAAGAAGACGGCGCTCGAACTCGGCATCCCTTGCGTGCCCGGCTCGGCTGGCGCCGTTACCGACGAGGCCCAGGCGAAAGCCTCCGCAGCCGAGATCGGTTATCCGGTACTCATCAAGGCGGCTTCGGGTGGCGGCGGCAAGGGCATGAAGGTCGCCAAGTCCGAGGAAGAGCTTGCCATTGCCTTCTCGACGGCACGTCGCGAGGCCAAGGCCAATTTCGGCGACGACTCTGTCTATCTCGAAAAATATCTCGAAAAGCCGCGCCACATAGAGGTCCAGGTCATCGGCGACGGACAGGGCAATGCCGTGCATCTCGGCACGCGCGACTGCTCACTCCAGCGGCGCCACCAGAAGGTCTGGGAAGAGGCTCTCGCCCCCACCGTCCCGATGAACGAGCAGCAGCAGATCGGCGAAATCTGCGCCGCCGCCATGCGCAAGCTCAAATATTCCGGCGCCGGCACCATCGAATTCCTCTACGAGAACGGTGAGTTCTATTTCATCGAAATGAACACCCGCCTGCAGGTGGAGCACCCGGTCTCCGAGCGCATCACCAATTTCGACATCGTCTATGAGCAAATTCGTGTCGCTGCCGGCGAAAAGCTCTCGCTCAAGCAGGAGGACGTCGAGTTCTTCGGCCACGCGATCGAGGTCCGTATCAACGCAGAGGACCCGCAGACCTTCGCGCCCTCGCCCGGCAAGATTACCTATTACCACCCCGCCGGGGGCGTCGGCGTCCGCGTCGATGCGGCTGTCTATCAGGGCTATTCCATTCCGCCCTATTACGACAGCTTGATCGGCAAGCTGATTGTCCACGGACGGACGCGGCCCGAGTGCCTGCAGCGTCTGCGCCGGGCGCTCGACGAGTTCATCGTTGACGGCGTCAAGACCACGCTTCCGCTGTTCCGGCGGCTTATAAACGAGCCGGACATCCAGAGCGGCAATTACGACATTCATTGGCTCGAGAAATATCTGGAAAACAACAAGCAGTGATCCTGAATCGGCCCTTGCGAGGGCCGCCTTCGTGCCGGGACCGGAATGCGCAATAGCGACGACCCCTTCGAGATCGAACTTACACCCGATCTGATCCTCAGGGCCTATCGCGCCGGCATCTTTCCCATGTCCGAAGGCGCGGACGACCCGGACATCTTCTGGGTCAGCCCGCAGATGCGGGGCGTGCTGCCGCTGGACCGATTCAAGATTTCAAGAAGCTTTGCCAAGACGCTGCGAAACCACAATTTTTCGATCCACGTGGACCGCGACTTCCTTGCCACAATCGATGGTTGCGCAACATCTGGGAGCGAGCGCGAGTCCACCTGGATCAACGCGACAATTGTCGAGCTTTACGGCAAGCTCTTCGACATGGGCTATTGCCACACCGTGGAAGTCTATGACGGCGAAGAACTGGTTGGTGGCCTTTATGGGCTCGCCATAGGGGGCGCCTTTTTCGGCGAGTCCATGTTCCATCGCAGGACCGACGCCTCCAAGATCGCCCTGGCGCATCTGGTGGAGCGGTTGAGGGCGGGCGGCTACACCCTGCTCGACACCCAGTTCATCACTCCGCACCTCGAATCCCTCGGGGCGGTCGAAGTCCCCCGCGCGCAATATGAGACGATGCTGTCCGACGCGCTGTCGGTAGAGGGAGATTTTTTCGCGCTCGATCAACGCTGATCGGGCGGCGGGATGTCCGAACTCTGTTTGCAGTCGACGAGCCATATATCATAGACGGCGTCGTCAATGGCGTGGAGCGCCGGGCTCTCTGCGAACATCCACCCCGAGAATATCCGCCGCATCGTCGCCCGAAGCGAAACCTGATCGACCTGGACGAAAGCGGAGACGTCCTGCGCCTCCGTGCTCGGGCGTGAGTAGCACGCGCGCGGGGTAAGTTGCAGCGAGCCGAACTGCACCGTCTCGCCGATATAGACGTCAAAAACCGTGATGCGGCCGGTGATCTTGTCGAGACCCGTGAAGACCGCAACGGGATTGGAAACCGGTTGTGCCGCAGCGCCAGTTGCAAATAGCGCGATGAGGGCGGCGGCAAGGATCGCGCCGGATCGTTTCGACATGCCCCGATTGGTCATCGGGAATGCGGCCCTATTCCGGAGACCAGGCGTCGTAATCACCGGTGACGCGCGGGCGCGATTCGGGGGTAAGGATCGAGCCATGCGGGCGGTATGCTGCCGCCGTGCCGGTGAGGTTGGGCTGGTGCGGCTTTTCCCATTCGCGCGGCTTGTAATCGGACTGGGTTGGCGGGACATCGGTGCGGTAATGCATCCAGCCATGCCAGCCAGGCGCGATCGCGGACGCTTCGGCAGGACCGTTATAGATCACCCAGCGGCGTTTGCCGGCCTTGTCGGTATAGTAGACATTGCCCAGCTCGTCTTCGCCGACCCGGACCCCGCGCAGCGCCGTGAAAATCCGCGTCGAGAGTGTCTGGCCGTGCCACCAGCCAAAAATCTCGAAGATGATCTGACCCAAGCCGCCTTTTGCCACGCCGGTTACCTTCATGCATAACGTTGATTGCACCGGCATGTAACACACCGGTTTGCGCGATCCTAGAGCGTGTCCAGCAAAAGTGGAACCGGTTTTGCGGTTCGGACACGCGACAAAATAAAGAGTTAGGGCCAAGGATTTGATTCAATTAAATCCCGAACGGCTCCAGACCGTTTTCGCTATCCGCCGGAAGGCCGCAAATGACCGCACCCGCGCCTCTCTCCCGCTTTCTCGGTGCGTCCAGTGCCTATGCCTTTCTTTTCGATTTCTGCTTCGCCTATGCGATCTATACCGCGCTCTTCAGTCTCAGGGGGCTGAGCGTCACCGAAATCGGCATTCTCCTCGCCTTCTGGTCAGCATCCGCCATCGTCCTCGAATTGCCGACAGGCGCGCTGTCGGACTGGTTCGACAGGCGCGTGCTGCTCGGCGCCGCGCCACTGGTCAAGGCGCTGACCTTCGCCGTCTGGGCGATAGCCGATGGGAATTTCTGGCTCTACGGCCTGGGCTTCCTGTTCTGGAGCATTGGGCAGGCCCTCTATTCGGGAACTATTGAAGCCGTCCTCTATGAACGCCTCGAGCACGAAGACAGGGCTGGCGACTATTCTGCGGTCTATGGCCGCATTTCGGCAGCCGAGTCGCTTGGCATTGCCGCCGGCCTGCTGTTCGGCGGCCTCCTCGCCACCCAGAGCCTGGAATTGGCGGTCTGGCTGTCCATCCCACCGCTGTTTCTCTGTGCGCTGAGCGCGACCTGGCTGATCGACATCCGCCGCAATGGCGAGGACAGAGAGGACGAACCCGGCTATCTCGAAAACTTCGCCATCGCCTGGCGGGAGATAAAGCGCGGGCCGGACCTCCGCCGCGTCGCGATCTACATCACATTCGGGCTGATCCTGTTTGAGGTCCTCGAGGAATTCGACCAGCTATACTATCTGGCGGTCGACCTGCCCCTTTGGCTGTTCGGCGTGGCCGGGGCGGTGGGCCTTGGGCTCACCGCGCTGGGCAGCGTCCTCGCGTACCGATTGGCGCATATCCGGGCCCTTCCCTGGCTGCTTCCTGCGCTCGGTGGCGTGTTGTTGGTTCTCGCGAGCCTTGGAGACAACCCGCTATATGTTGTGGTGCTCGAAGCGGCCTATATCACTGTCGTGCCGGCCGCGGTTCTCGCCCATGCCCGCTTCCAGCACATCCTTGAAGGCCGCAGCCGCGCCACGGCGACCTCCGCCCTTGAAGTTGCTCAAAATATCTCGGGAATCGCCGTAACGCTCGGATTTGGCCTGCTTGCCCAAGCAATCGGCGTGCTCCCCGCCTATGGCTGGGCGGGCGTTTTCATGCTGCCGGTCGCAATCTGGGCCTGGCTTGGCCAGCGGCGCGGCAACCCGCTGTTTTCCGCCCGCTCCTAGCCCACAAAATATGCGCCAGCGAAAAAAGCGGGAATTGTCGGAAAAAATCCCGCTTGACATACCCCTCGGGCAGACTCACCTCGCATGTCCGATTTTGAAGAGCGTAATCCGCACCGGCACTTAGGGCCCAAAGCGGGCATAAGACTTCATTAACCACCTGCGAAACCGCGCTTGTGGCGCCCGCGTTAACCTGGTGAACCGTTGTCCCCATTTTCCTCGCTATCCACAGCAGAACACACTATATTTAGGTTTGGCCTGCAGAATGGGCACAAGGGATAGTCGATTTCGTCTGATTGACCTCGGGCCAGAATCGCAAAAAAGTCGTCTGCAACAGGTGCTTCGCCTGTCACGCAATCGACACATGATGGAACGTCCCGACGAAGGCCAGATGGCTCAACCGGACACCAGAGTTTGGGGAAATAGACGCGAATGCAAATAGAGCGGCGCTTTACCGAGGCAGGCAAGGATGCCTATGCCGGTATCGAATTCAAAAGTGCAACGAGCGAAATCCGCAACCCCGACGGGTCCGTGGTGTTCCGCCTCGAGGATATCGCCGTGCCCGCGAGCTGGTCGCAGGTCGCCGCCGACATCATCGCGCAGAAATATTTCCGCAAGGCCGGCGTCGCCAGAATCCTCAAGAAGGTAGAGGAGAACGACGTTCCCTCATGGCTCTGGCGCTCCGTGCCGGACGAAAAGGCGCTCGCCAAACTCCCCGAGGAAGAGCGCTACGGCTCGGAAACCGATTCCCGTCAGGTCTTCAACCGCCTCGCCGGCACCTGGACCTATTGGGGTTGGAAGGGCGGCTATTTCTCCTCCGAGGAAGACGCGCGCGCCTTTTACGACGAACTTTGCTACATGCTCGCGACCCAGCGCTGCGCGCCCAACTCCCCGCAATGGTTCAACACCGGGCTGCACTGGGCCTATGGCATCGACGGCCCCGGCCAGGGCCATTTCTATGTCGACCCCTTCACCGGCAAGCTGGTGCAGTCGAAATCCGCCTACGAACACCCGCAGCCGCATGCCTGCTTCATCCAGTCCGTGGACGACGATCTGGTCAACGAGAACGGCATCATGGACCTGTGGGTCCGCGAAGCGCGCCTGTTCAAGTACGGCTCGGGCACCGGCACCAATTTCTCCGCCCTGCGCGGCTCGGGCGAAAAGCTCTCGGGCGGCGGCAAGTCCTCTGGCCTTATGTCGTTCCTCAAGATCGGCGACCGGGCGGCGGGCGCCATCAAATCGGGCGGCACCACGCGCCGCGCGGCCAAGATGGTGGTGATCGATATCGATCACCCCGATATCGAGGAATATATCAACTGGAAGGTCAAGGAAGAGCAGAAGGTCGCCGCGTTGGTGACCGGCTCCAAGACCGTCTCCAAGCATTTGAAGGCCATCATGAAGGCGGCCGTCAATTGCGAAGGCAATGGCGATGACTGCTTTGATCCCAGCAAGAACCCCGCGCTCAAGCGCGAGGTGAAGGCCGCAAAGAAGGCGCTGGTTCCGGAGAACTACATCTTCCGCGTCATCCAGTTCGCAAAACAGGGCTATACCGACATCGAATTCCCCGTCTACGACACCGACTGGGACAGCGAGGCCTATCTCACCGTTTCGGGTCAG
>CAYSBF010000084.1:6813-11195 GCA_964429025.1 uncultured Pelagibacterium sp. | reverse complement strand
GCCAAGCCATTGGGTATAGTCGTCCACGACCACATCATCATCGGACGGTCGGGGCATGCTTCCCTGCGCGGGATGAAGCTTGTCTGACGCCGTCCGTGCGCTTGCCGGCCACGCTCTTGCGGAGCTGTTTGGCCAGCCTGAACCAGGTGCGGTTGCCTTTGATGGCCGTGCGCGCCTTTTCGCTCACGCGGCGATAGATGCCAGTGGCGTGGCCGAGCGGGGAAAGCGGGCGCCAGTAGTGGCCGAGCGGCATCTCGACATTGCACCACTGGCTCTTCTCGTCATTCTCGCCGCGCCCCATGTCGAAATAGCGATGGCCGCCATCGAAGACGCCCTGCATGATCCGTAGCAGACCCTGCTTGCCCGGCGATCCCGCCTGCGTCTTCTGGCAGTCCGTCATCGACGAGATGAGACAGTGAAGCCCCTCTCCTGCCGCAAGGCTATAGCGGACGGCAACGATGCTTTCATCCAGCCGCAATACGTGCAGGACGCCGCCTGAACGGTGGAACACGTCCTTGTAGAACGCGCGGACATGTGGCGCAGCGAACGGATCGGCAATGCCCATCTGCCGGAACCGCGCCGCCTTCTGCTCGAACATGGTGTCGATGACGCCGTCCACTTCGTCGCCAGCCTCCAGGACCTCGAAGCGCGGCGTGCCGAGCGCCTCCAGCTTGGCACCCTGCTGGCGGTCGACCTTCCGCCGCTGCTTGTTGCGCTGCGAGGCGTCGCACGTCTCCCAATCCGGAAACTGCGCACGATGGACGCGGTCTGCCGCCGGAATGGCGGCGAAGACCTCGGAAAGCCCGGTTCTGTCAGCCAGATCGACCGGGACGTTGGGAAGATTGATGACATCGGCATCGAACGGCAGCCCCGCCAGCCGGCTCCAGATCTGGTGCCGGTCGAAATCGGTCATTGCTGCAAATGCCGCCTTGTCCACCAGCGGCGCGTTGAAACCCAGATGGTCCCCGGTCAGCCACGTGATGGAAGTGAGGCCAAAAGATCGTGCGCGGTAGAGCGGCAGCAAGAGGACCGGCCGGTCACTGAGTGCAGCCATGAGGAACACTCTGTTCTCGCGGGCAACCGTGAAATGATCAAGCCACGAGCGAACGAAATCGATGTGCTGCCCCGGAGAGTCCGTTCCGAGCGCCTCGAGCCGGCGCCAGGGAGTCTCAACCTCCGCGATGTTCTCCGTGACGACAATCGATACGCCCGGCGCCCTGAAGTGGGCTGCGTCTTCGCCGGCGATAGGCTCGACCACGCTCAATGCGCTCATGATGTCCCCCGAAATTTGCCGGGCCAGCATCGGCCAAAACCGTAAACTCACGGTTTCGTGAAGGCGTCAAATGCAGGCAATGGTTTCGGAGACAGCTCGGAATCGGTCAGCCGAACTGATTGAGGAACGGAAGGTTCGCCTGGAACCAGAAGGCAAGACGCGTGAAATTGCCGGTGATGAACAGAACTCCCACCACAACGAGCAGGCCGCCCATCACCTTTTCCACCGTGCCAAGATGCCTGCGGAACCCTTCAAAGAAGGTGAGAAAGGGCCCCAGCGCCAGCGCCGCGAGCAGGAAGGGCACGCCGAGCCCCGCAGAATAGATGGCCAGCAGACCCGCACCTTCCCACGCCGTTTCCTGATTTGCGGCCACGGTAAGGATCGCAGCGAGAATGGGACCGATGCAGGGCGTCCAGCCGATGGCAAAGGCGAGCCCGAGCAGAAAGCCTCCCGGAGGGCCGCTGGCAATCCTGGGTCCTTCGAGGCGGAACTGGCGGTAAAGCGCCGAGATGCGGAACACGCCCAGAAAGTGCAGGCCCATGATGATGATCACGATGCCCGCAAGCGGCATCAGCACCGGCAGGGCACGCCGCAGCGCCTGCCCGAAAAAGGTGGCGGTTGCGCCAAAGGCGATGAAGATCAGCGAGAATCCCAGCACGAAAGCAAGTGCGGTAATCGCCGTGCGGCGGTAAAGCACCCCGCCCTGCACACCCTCCTCTCGCAGCCGCTCGAAAGTCGCGCCGGACATATAGGTGAGATAGGCCGGCACCAGCGGCAGCACGCAGGGGCTGAGAAAGCTCAGCACGCCCGCGCCAAACACCACTGGCAGTTCGAAACCGAACAATGAACACTCCCGGAAAACCGACCCCGCCCTTGTAAAGGCTCGCCGCCAATCCGCAATGGCCCCTATTGTCTCATCGCACCCTTTTGATGGCATGGCTTATCGGCAGGTTCACCGCTAGCATGCCGCAGGATCTGGGGGATTCGCGATGCGCATCATCGTTCTGACGGCCATTGCCATGCTGGCCTTTGCGGCCAACTCCGTGCTCGCGCGACTGGCCCTGGCCGATGGCGCCATCGATGCCGCAAGCTACACTGGCATAAGGCTGATCGCTGGCGCCCTCCTTCTTTACATCCTGCTGACCTGGGGGCCCGGGACGGGAGGCTCGCGCAAGATCGGCGGCAGTTGGTCCGGGGCAGCCGCGCTCTTTGGATACGCGATCTTCTTTTCCGTCGCCTATCTGATGCTGGGCGCGGGGCTCGGCGCGCTGATCCTGTTTGCGAGCGTGCAGATGAGCATGCTCGGCTGGGCCGTCTTCAAGGGTGATCGCCCGAGAATTATCGAGTGGATCGGCATTGCGTTGGCCGTCGCATCGCTCATCTATCTGGTTTCGCCCGGACTGACCGCGCCTCACCCGCTGGGCGCAGTGCTGATGGCGCTGGCGGGGGCATCATGGGCCGCTTATTCGCTTATCGGGCGCGGGTCGCGCTCTCCGCTTGCCGACACCACGGGTAATTTCGTGCGCTGCGCACCGGTAGCGATTGCCCTTGCAGGCGTTGGGCTGCTGACGACCCCCGTCAGTTGGGAAGGCGCCGTCTACGCCGTGGCGTCCGGCGCCATTGCGTCGGGCCTCGGCTATGCAGTCTGGTATCTCGCCCTGCCCTCGCTCTCCCGGGTCCAGGCCTCGACGGTCCAGCTGACGGTTCCTGCGATCGCCGCGGCAGGTGGCGTGTTGTTCATTGGCGAGTCGATCACCCTGCGGCTGGCGCTGGCATCCCTCGGCATTCTCGGCGGCGTTGCCATCGCCCTCTGGGCCGCCGAACGGCGCAGGCGCTCGAATTAGGGTCAGGACCTGACCCTAAGACCTTTTGGGACTAGGATTCCACTGCGGGCCATACTAACAAGCCCGCAGCTTGACCATTGCCGGGGTCTCCCATGAACGGCCGATCGATCAAAATCGCTCCTTCCATCCTGTCCGCCGACTTCGCCCGGCTCGGCGAGGAAGTCCGCGCCATAGATGACGCAGGATGCGACTGGGTGCATGTGGACGTGATGGATGGGCATTTCGTGCCCAACATTACCATTGGGCCGTTGATCGTAGAGGCGATCCGGCCGGTGACCCGCAAGCCGCTCGACGTACATCTGATGATCTCGCCCGCCGATCCCTATCTCGAGGCCTTCGCAAAGGCCGGCGCCGACATCATCACCATCCACGCCGAAGCCGGACCGCACCTCGACCGCTCCCTGCAGGCGATCAAGGCTCTCGGCAAGAAGGCAGGCGTGGCGCTGAACCCGGCGACCCCGGTCTCTGCCATCCAGCATGTCCTCGACAAGCTCGACCTGGTTCTGGTGATGAGCGTCAACCCCGGCTTTGGCGGGCAGGCCTTCATCCATGAAGCCATCGACAAGGTGCGCCAGGTCAATGCGTTGATCGACGAACGCCCCATCGAGATCGAGGTGGATGGCGGTGTGGACCCCGCGAACGCCAGCAAGCTTGCCAACGCCGGCGCTACCGTTCTGGTGGCCGGTTCAGCCATCTACAAAGGCAACGACGCGGCGACCTATACTCCGCGCATCAAGGCAATACGAGACGCGGCTGTCGCGGGTTGAATCACTTTCTCAGGCCGCTGAATCAGTCTCTCAGCGCATTGAATCAAAATCGGAAAAAGGGACGCTAACCCCATGATCCCGCGTTATTCCCGCAAAGAAATGGTCGATATCTGGTCGCCCGAGACCAAGTTCCGGATCTGGTTCGAGATCGAGGCCCACGCGGCGACCGCGCAGGCCAGGCTCGGCGTCATCCCGACCGAAGCGGCGGAAACGGTCTGGGCCAAGGGCAAGGACGCCCAGTTCGATGTAGACCGCATCGACGAGATCGAGCGGGAAGTGAAGCACGACGTCATCGCCTTCCTGACCCACCTCTCGGAAATCGTCGGTCCCGAAGCGCGCTTCGTGCATCAGGGCATGACATCTTCGGACGTTCTCGACACCACGCTGTCGGTGCAGCTCGCCCGTGCCTCCGATCTTCTTCTTGCCGACATCGACGCCCTGCTCGCCGCGCTCAAGAAGCGCGCCTATGAGCACAAGGACACGATCACCATCGGCCGC
>CAYSBF010000084.1:0-6803 GCA_964429025.1 uncultured Pelagibacterium sp. | reverse complement strand
CGTAGGCACACTCGCCAACATCGATCCATCGGTTGAAGAATATGTCGCCCAGCAGATGGGCCTCGAGATCGAACCCGTCTCGACCCAGGTCATTCCCCGCGACCGGCACGCCATGTTCTTTGCCACACTGGGCGTCATCGCCTCATCGATCGAGCGCCTGGCCGTCGAGATCCGCCACCTTCAGCGCACCGAGGTCCTCGAGGCCGAGGAATTTTTCTCCAAGGGGCAGAAGGGCTCTTCGGCGATGCCGCACAAGCGCAACCCGGTGCTGACTGAAAACCTGACCGGCCTTGCGCGGCTGGTACGCGGCATGGTGACCCCCGCACTAGAGAATGTCGCCCTCTGGCACGAGCGCGATATCTCGCACTCCTCGGTCGAGCGCATGATCGGGCCGGACGCCACAGTGACCCTCGACTTCGCGCTCGCCCGGCTGACCAACGTCATCGAAAATCTCGTCGTCTACCCCGAGAACATGAAGGCGAACATGGACAAGCTCGGTGGGCTGCACAACTCGCAGCGCTTCCTGCTGGCCCTCACGCAGGCCGGGATGAGCCGCGAGGAAAGCTATGCCGCCGTGCAACGCAACGCCATGAAAGTCTGGCGCGGCGAAGGCGCATTCCCGGATTTTCTGAAGAACGATCCCGAGGTCGCCGCGCGCCTGTCCCACAAGCAGATCGACGAAAGCTTCGACGACGCCTATCACCTCAAACACGTCGACACCATCTTCCGCCGCGTCTTTGGCGAGTAGCGCCGCGGCCGCAACTTGCGGTTGCATCCTGGGCGCCAAATGCCAACATAGCCGCGCATTGTTGATTCAGGCACACCGATGAAAACCGCCGACGCCGATATTCTTGTCGTTCCCGGGCTGGGCCATTCCGGGCCGGGCCATTGGCAGCGCCGCTGGGTGGACAAGATCAGGACCGCCCGATTCGTCGAGCAGGAAGAGTGGGACGCGCCGAGCCTTGCCGGCTGGCTGGAAACACTGGAGCGCGAGATCATGATGGCCACGCGCCCGGTGATCCTCGTGGGTCACTCGCTCGGCGTTCATGCCATTGTCGCGGTCAGCCAGACGCTCGTCGACACCAAGGTTCGGGCAGCCTTTCTCGTCGCGCCGCCGGATGTGGACGAACATCCTGACGTGCCGGAAACCACCGGCCCCTTCCGCGGCCTGCCGCGCGATCCGCTGAAATTCCCCTCGATGCTCGTTGCGTCCTCCAACGACCCCTATTGCACCATTGAGCGGGCTGCAGAATTCGCAAGCTGCTGGGGCTCAGACTTCCACATCGCCGGCGATGCCGGTCACATCAATGCCGAATCCGGACACGGCCCGTGGCCGGAGGGTCTGCTGATGTTCACGCGGCTGATGGGCCGCATCTGACCGCCGTGAACCGACTGGCGCGCCGTCACGTTTAAACAGACATGGCGCCCGCTCCCGTTCTCGACCGCAACCTCTTTGTCGCCCGCATCGGCACCTGGATCGACCCGGTCGAGCCGCGGGATCGCGCCATAATCACCCACGGCCATTCCGACCATGCCCGGCCCGGCCACGGAAAGGTTCTGGCCACCGCAGATACCATCGCCATCATGAAGACCCGCTATGGCGAGGACTGCGCGGGCAGCTTTCAGGCGGTGGACTACGGCGAGCGGGTGGAGATCGACGGGGTCACGGTCAGCCTGCACCCCGCAGGGCACATACTCGGTTCGGCACAGGTGCTGATCGAGCAGGACGGCCAGCGCGTGGTCGTGACCGGCGACTATAAGCGCGGCCCCGACAGCACCGCCCAGCCATTCGCACTGGTGCAATGCGACCTGCTGGTGACCGAGGCAACTTTTGCCCTGCCGGTCTTCCAGCATCCCTCCCCGCAAAAGGAAATCGCAAAGCTCCTCACCTCGACCAGTGAGCATTCCGAGCGTGCGCACGTCGTTGGCGCCTATGCACTCGGCAAGGCCCAGCGCGTTATCGGGCTTTTGCGCGAGGCGCGCTATGACCGCCCGATCTATCTCCACGGGGCGATGCAGCGCCTCTGCGAGCTCTATGAAGAGCGCGGCGTTTCGCTCGGCCCCCTGCGTCACGCAACCGAGGCCAGCAAGGACGAGCTCGCCGGACAGATCGTCATCGCGCCACCTTCGGCGTTGAAGGACCGATGGAGCCGCCGCCTGCCCGACCCGGTGCTCGCCATGGCCTCGGGCTGGATGAGCGTCAAACAGCGTGTCCGCCAGCGGGGGGTGGAATTGCCGCTTGTAATCTCCGACCACGTCGACTGGCCGGAACTGCTGCAGACGATTTCCGAAACGGGCGCTGAGACGGTCTGGGTCACCCACGGGCGTGAGGACGCGCTCGTCTATCAATGCCGCAAACAGGGACTGACCGCAGAGCCGCTCAATATCCAGGGCTATGAAGAGGAAGGAGAGGAGGCATGAGATCCTTCGCGCGTCTGCTCGAAACCCTCGTCCTCACCCCCTCGCGCAACCGCAAGATCGAAGCGCTCGCCGACTATTTCCGCACAACGCCCGATCCCGACCGCGGATACGCCCTTGCAGTGCTGACAGGGGAACTCGGCTTCGACCAGATCAAGGCCTCCCGCCTCAAGGAAGTGGTGCTGGCCGAGGTCGATCCGCACCTTTTCGCCCTCTCATATGATTATGTCGGCGACCTCGGGGAGACAATCGCGCTGATCTGGCCCCATCACGGCGGCACCCGCGAATTGCCGAGGCTCGGCGAGCTCGTGGATCTGTTCAACACCACCGCGAAATCGGAACTGACGGGGCTGATCGCCGAACTCCTGACCAGTGCGGAGCCAACCGAACGCTGGGCGCTGGTCAAGCTCGCCACCGGGGCATTGCGCATCGGCATTTCCGCGCGCCTCGCCCGCACCGCGCTGGCCGAAATGAGCGGCAAGCCGCTCAATGAGATCGAGGAAATCTGGCATGGCGTCACCATGCCGTACGAACCGCTCTTTGCCTGGCTCGAGGGCAAGGCGGACAAGCCCGACATCCACCACACCGCGCGTTTCCACCCGTTGATGCTCTCAAATCCGATCGACGAGACGCGCGACTTCGAGCAATTCGACCCAAAGGACTACGCCGCCGAATGGAAATGGGATGGCATCCGGGTTCAACTTGTCCTGGGAACGGAGAGGGCGTCACTGTTCTCGCGGACCGGCGACGACATCGCCACCGCCTTCCCCGATCTGGTGGACAATGTCTTCGGCACCGGCGTTCTCGACGGCGAATTGCTGGTCGGGCACGATTTCGAACCCCAATCCTTCAACGCCCTGCAGCAGCGCCTCAATCGCAAGACCGCGTCCGACAAGCTCATGCGCGACTCGCCGGCTTTCATCCGTGTCTATGACATGCTGTTCGACGGCGACACCGACATCCGCGCCCTTCCCTGGCGCGAACGCCGCAAGCGTCTCGAGGCCTTCTTCGCCAACACACCGCAAACCCGGCTCGACATTTCGCCCATGCTCGAATTCGAAACCTGGGAGCAACTGGCCGAGCTAAGGCGGCGGGGCGCCGAGATCGAAGGCTATGAAGGCGTGATGATCAAGCTGCGCGACGCGCCCTACGTGCCGGGCCGCCCGCGCGGCAACTGGTTCAAATGGAAACGCGACCCCAATCTCGTCGATGCCGTGCTGATGTACGCGCAGCGCGGCCACGGCAAACGCTCGTCCTACTATTCCGATTTCACCTTCGGCGCCTGGCGCGGCAATGAGATCGTGCCCATCGGCAAGGCCTATTTCGGATTCACCGACGCTGAACTGCGCGAGCTCGACAAATGGGTGCGCAATCACACGATCCAGAGCTTTGGGCCGGTGCGGGAGGTTGAAAAGTCTCTGGTTCTGGAGATCGCCTTCGATAGCGCCCAGGCCTCGACCCGGCACAAGTCCGGCGTCGCCCTGCGCTTCCCGCGCATCAATCGCATCCGCTGGGACAAGCCTGCGAACGAGGCTGCGTCGATTGAGGACGTCGAGGCGCTGATTCCGGCCACTTGAGAAAAAAGCCCGGCACTGCGGCCGGGCTGTTCGCACTTCAAATGATAAAGTCTCAGGCCTCGGCCAGGATTTCCGCCCGCGCCTGCGCATCGAACTCGGCGATCTTGGCTTCGATGGCCGCCTCATCGACCGCAATGCCCTTGGCGTCGAAGTCGGCCTTGACCTTGCGAACCACGTCGCCGTGCCCACCCTCGGCCATGTCGGCGGCAATGATCTCGGCGACATAATTGGCAATGGCGTCCGCATCCGAGATGCCCATCTCAGCGCTGGCCCAATGTGCCAGATGCTTGTTCCGGCGCGCCTCCGCCTTGAAGCGCAGCTCCGCATTATGGGCAAAGCGGGCTTCCTCGGCCCTCTGGCGGTCGTCGAATGAAGACATCCTCTGTCCCTCGTTTTCTCGGTTTGTCGTTGGCTCTCCAGATAGGCTGTTCGCGGCTGCAAATCAACGGGCACACGCGTCGCAGGCCGGCCGGAGGCGAGGTCGCTTCAAGCCGCTGGAATCAGCTAATGAAGTGCACACCATCGGTCCGGGACGCGAAAGGGCTTGCATTGGTGGCTGAAAAAGGCGCATGAGTGCGCGCAAATTTGGGGACCCGGTGGTCCGTACTTTCCGAACATCAACAGGCAGGTGAGATGAACCGTCGCCGCAAGATTTACGAAGGCAAGGCCAAGGTACTTTACGAGGGCCCCGAGCCCGGAACGCTGATCCAGCATTTCAAGGATGATGCGACGGCTGGCAACGGCGCAAAGCACGAGATCATTGACGGCAAGGGCGTCCTCAACAACCGGATCTCCGAGTTCATCTTTACAAGGCTCAACCAGCTCGGCATCCCGACCCATTTCGTGCGCCGCGTGAACATGCGCGAGCAGCTCATCCGCGAGGTCGAGATCATCCCGATCGAGGTCGTTGTGCGCAACGTCGCCGCCGGTTCGCTGTGCAAGCGGCTGGGCCTGGAGTCGGGCACCCAACTTCCCCGCTCGATCATCGAGTTCTATTACAAGGACGACGCGCTGGGGGATCCGATGGTCTCCGAAGAGCATATTACGGCTTTCGGCTGGGCGACCCCGCAGGAACTCGACGACATCATGGCTCTGGCCGTGCGCGTCAACGATTTCCTGACCGGGCTCTTCATGGGCGTCGGCATCCAGCTCGTCGATTTCAAGATCGAATGCGGGCGGCTCTACGAAGGCGACCTGATGCGGATTGTCCTCGCTGACGAAATTTCTCCGGACAACTGCCGCCTGTGGGACATCAAGACGCGGAACAAGCTTGACAAGGACCGCTTTCGCGAGGATTTGGGGGGCCTCGTCGATGCCTACCGGGAGGTCGCGCAACGTCTCGGCATACTCGTTGAAGCCGACAACGCGCTGACCACCGGGCCGCGACTGGTACAGTAACCGAGCGTTGTTGAGCGAAGGCGGATGCCGTCCCTTCGCTCAAGAACAGGACAACGGACCTAAAATCCGGGACGAAATGATGAAGGCACGTGTGACCGTCACATTGAAGAACGGCGTCCTCGACCCGCAGGGACAGGCCATCGAGGGCTCGCTGGCCGGACTGGGTTTTTCCGGTGTCCAATCGGTCCGTCAGGGCAAGGTATTTGACGTGGAACTTTCCACCTCCGATCCGGTTACCGCTAGTAAGGAACTGGAGAGTATGTGCGAGAAGCTTCTCGCGAACACGGTGATCGAAAACTACGAAGTAGAGATCATCGATTAACCTCTCAAACTTAAACTAAATGCCGCGCAGGCTCCTCGCTTGTGCGCACTATGGAGTCGTGACCATGCTCAAGACAGCGTCTCTGTCCTTGATGTTTTTTGCAGCCCTTGGCCTCATGGTCGTTGCCTATGGCAGCGTGCCGGTCTGAGCCGAGCTGACGCTCCGGGACACCCCGGACCGTAAAAGCCGGATGGGTCCGCCCATCCGGCTTTTTTCATTTCCGGTCAGCATTGTGTTGACCTTTTGGGCGTACAGTCAGCGAGGAATTTATTGACGATTGCGCTTGCTGCAACATCGCGCCCCCTCACTCCCAACCCCTCTCCCACGAGGGGAGAGGGGGGCACAAGAACCGAAGCATCCTCTTCCCTTCTCCCCTCGCGGGAGAAGGTGGCCGGAGCGAAGCGGAGGTCGGATGAGGGGGCTACGATGTTGCAGCGGACGCCGGATTTGAACGGGACGCATCATGGCCGCACAAACCAGCACACGGCACAATTGGGTCGATGTCGCCAAAGGCATCTCGATCATCCTGGTCGTAATGATGCACGCGACATTCGGCGTGGGCGAAGCCACCGGCGAGGTCGGCTTCATGCACTATGTGCTCGCCTTCGCGGCACCGTTCCGCATGCCCGAATTCTTCATGATCTCCGGGCTCTTCCTCGGGCTGGTCATCGCTCGCCCCTGGACCCATTACGCGGACCGTCGCGTGGTCCACTATCTCTATTTCTACGCGCTCTGGGCCGTGATCCTGATCCTTTTCAAGCATCTGATCGTGGACCGCGATCCTGCTGGGACGATATCGTTGCTCGCCAGCGCAGTATATGAGCCCTATTCGATCCTCTGGTTCATTTACGCCCTCGCCGTCTTCAGCCTGATCGCCAAGCTGCTCTACCAGATCCGGGCGCCCCATATCGCGGTGTTCCTCGCCGCAGCCGCCCTCTCCATCGCTCCGGTCGCAACGCCTGTTTCGGTCGTCAACTACACCGCCGAATATTTCGTCTATTTCTACGCCGGTTACGCCTTCGCGCCACATATCTTCCGTTTCGCCGATGGCGTGCGCGCCAAAGCCGGATTGGCATGGGCCGCGCTCC
>CAYSBF010000083.1:0-12076 GCA_964429025.1 uncultured Pelagibacterium sp. | reverse complement strand
TTGGTTAACCTAACCGCACTTTTATCGCTAAATATCGGTCTGATTAACCTGTTGCCAGTACCGATGTTGGATGGTGGTCACCTGATGTACTACGTCATAGAGGCCGTACGGGGGCGCCCCCTGAGCGAACGCATTCAGGAGATTGGGTTCCGGATCGGCTTTGCGCTGGTGTGTACGCTGATGGTCTTCACGCTGGTCAATGACCTGATCTAGCGTGTGGCCGCTGAGGGTTGGCGGTGTTGCATGATTACATGCCCAGCTATCTTTTCCGCTCCGGAGCCGGGTCTCCACCTTGTTCTGTCGAGAAAAAAGGGTAAAACAACTCCTCGGAGTATAGGGGGAATCCGTGCCTCTGTGCGATTCCCGGGACAGTTCCACAAGGCAAAGCAAGAATAATCATGACCAAATCAGCCCAGCTTTTGCGCAGCACCCTTCTCGCTTTGGCGCTCATTGCCGTCGCGCCATTTGCAGGCCAGGGGGTGCCGCTGCTCGGAATTGTCCAGGCCCAGGCCCAGACGGTCAATCAGATTGCGGTTACGGGCAATGTTCGGGTGGATGAGGCGACGATCCTCTCCTACCTCACCATTCGTCCCGGGCAGACGGCCAACTCTGCCAACATCGCTGCCTCGCGTCAGGCATTGTTGTCGAGCGGCTATTTCCAGGACGTCTCCATCGCGATGTCGGGCAATACGCTCAATGTCCGTGTCGTCGAAAGCTCAACCGTCTCCTCGGTCGCCTTCCAGGGTAATCGCCGCTTTACCGCTGCCCAGCTTAACGCAATGGTCGATGTCGCAACGCGGCGCGTCTATACGCAAGAGGGCATTGCTGGCGATATTCAGACCATCCAGGCCGCCTATGACCAGGCCGGCTACACCAATGTCACTGTCACGACCCGCACCGAAACGGCGTCCGATGGGCGCCTGCGCGTTGTCTTCGTGATCAATGAGGGTGATCGTGCCGGCGTGGCCGCGATCAACTTCACCGGCAACAACTCAATCAGCGCGAACCAGCTCAAGTCCGCGATCCTCACGAAGGAATCGCACCTTCTGAGCTGGCTGACGCGCGACGACCTCTATGATGAGGACCGTCTGGCGGTCGACCGCGAACTGATCCGTCTCTACTACGCGAATCGTGGCTTCCCCGACGCCCGCGTTCTGTCGGCCGTCGCGGAGTTTGATGCGTCACGCAACGCCTATTTCATCAACTTCACGATCGAAGAAGGCGAGCGCTACGAGTTCGGCAACATCGCCATTGAGACGTCGATTCCTGGCCTCAATGCCGATGCGCTCCGCGGCGGTATCAAGACCAATCGCGGTGATCGCTACTCGCTTGAGGACCTCAACGAATCCGCAGAGAACCTGGCTGTGCGGGCCACCCAGCAGGGTTTTGCCTTCGCCGAAGTGCGTCCGCGTATCGATCGCGACATTGCCTCGCGCACATTCAACATTACCTACCTCGTCGATGAAGGTGCTCGCATCTATGTCGAGCGCATCAACATCGTCGGTAACACCAAGACTCGTGATTTCGTGATCCGCCGGGAGTTCGACTTCGCCGAAGGCGATCCGTTTAACCGGACGATGGTAACCCGTGGCCGCGCAGCGATTGAAGCGCTTGGTTTCTTTGAATCGGTGCAGGTCACTGCCGCTCCGGGAAGCGCACCGGACAAGGTTGTTCTCAACGTTGCGGTTGTCGAGAGGAGCACCGGTGACTACGGCATCGGCGGCGGTTACTCGACTCAGGACGGCATCTTCGGCGAGATTTCGCTGACCGAGCGCAATTTCCTTGGTCGCGGCCAGTATCTGCGCCTTGCAATCGGACGCTCCGAAACCGGCGAGACCTATGACTTCTCATTCACCGAACCGCGTTTCATGGGCTTGCGCATTTCCGCTGGTGTCGACGCATATCGCCGGGTCATCAGCGAGGGCGCCAACTATTCCTATGGTACCGAAACGACTGGTGGCCGGCTGCGCTTCGGCCTGCCCATCATCGAAGATCTGACGCTCACCACTCATGTCGGGTTTGAGCAGAAGAATTTCAGCTCGACAAACCCAGGCAATGTTCCAAACTATATCCAACTCGCTAGTCCGCTCGACAAGCTGACGTTTGGCTACTCGCTGACCTACAACACTCTCGACAATGAGCGTCGACCGACCGAAGGCATGATCCTGTCGTTCTCGCAGGAATACGCCACTCTCAGCCACAACTTCCTCAAGTCGGAAGTTCGCGCCCGCGCCTACTATCCGTTGTGGGAAGAAATGGGCGTAGTCGGTAGCGTTCGCGGTCAGGCAGGTACAATCACCGACCTCGGCGGCGCTGGCATTCATCCGACCGAAGCCTTTATTCTCGGTCCCAACCTCGTTCGCGGGTTCTCTTACGGTGGCATGGGCTACCGCGCTGGAAATAACCCCCTCGGCGTCCTCAGTTATGCCGGCTTGTCCGCAGAGATCGACTTCCCGATCCCGATGCTGCCGGAGTCCTGGGGTATCCGCGGTGCGGTCTGGGGTGATGTCGGCTGGATTGATGGAATGCCTGCTGATCAGAACGCTGCCACGACCGGTCTCACCAACCCGATGAAGTCCTCGGTTGGCGCTTCGCTGATCTGGGATTCGCCGATGGGACCGCTGCGCGGCGACTTCGCGCACGTGATCGACAAGGACACGCACGACCGGACCCAGGTGTTCCAGTTGACCATGTCGACGATGTTCTAGAACCGCCACAGCGATAGACAGACCAGAAGCCGCGGTGCAGGATGCTCCGCGGTTTCTTTTTCACCCTTCGGATTGATGATCGACACACGCTTCCACCACTGCACTGGGCCGTTGCCTCTGTCGCAACTATGCGAACTTTCGGGGCACAGCGGGTTACTTGATCAGGTCTCGGCGCCCGTGGCGATTGAAGGGGCCGACGAACTCGACAGTGCTGGCCGGGCCGCGATCTCCTTTGCCGCGTCCGAAACGTATCGGAAGCGCCTGTCCAATACGGAAGCTGCTGCCGTCATCGTCTCGTCTGCGCTCGCCGACGCCGTTCCCGCGACAACGGCCAAATTGGTTGCCGAGGATCCATACGGCGTCTTCATTGATTTCCTCAACGTCCTCTACCCCGATGACACCTTCGCTGTTGCCGCGAGCACTGCGACGAAGTCAGGTGCCGAACCAAAACTCGAGACAAACGTCATCGTCGGCCAGGGTGCAGTCCTGGGGGCGGGGAGCGAGATCGGTGCAGGGTCTGTCATAGGCGCAAACGCCGTCATCGGCGCCGGTGTGACAATTGGCCGGAATTGTGTGATTGGGGCAGGGGTCATCATAGAATGCGCTTATCTGGGCAATGGCGTCGTTCTCCAACCGGGCGTGACGATCGGCGCTGAAGGATTCGGCTTCCAGATGGGTCGCCAGGGCCATAAGAAGATCCCGCAGCTCGGACGGGTCATCATTCAGGATCGCGTCGAGATCGGCGCAAATACGACGATCGATCGTGGCACGCTCGGTGATACGACGATTGGCGAAGGCACAAAGATCGACAACCTGGTCCAGATCGGCCACAACTGCCGTATCGGAAGGAACTGCGTGATCTCGGGGATGGTCGGTCTCAGTGGCTCCACGGTACTTGAAGATGGCGTGGTGATGGGCGGCGGGTCGGCATCGGCGGGGCACCTAACACTTGGTGCTGGCACCATGGTCTACGCCCGGTCCGGAATTTCAGGCAGTTTTCCTGCAGGGTCGGTCATTGCAGGCATACCCGCGCAGGACGCCAAGCTATGGAAGCGTGAAGTCGCCATGTTGCGGCGGATGGTAAAAGGGGACAGAAAATGAGTATGGCAGAGAACGCCGCCACGCCGTTGGCCGAGCTCTCCACCATGGAGATCAGCGACATTCTCGAGGCTCTGCCGCACCGCTATCCCTTTCTGATGATCGACAGGATCATCAATATCGATGGCGACAACTCAGGGGTCGGCATCAAGAACCTGACCTTTAACGAGCCGCATTTCCAAGGCCACTTCCCGGGCGACCCGATTTTCCCCGGCGTGCTCATCATCGAGGGCATGGCCCAGACGGCGGGCGCAATCGTCATCAATCTTGAGAACAAGTCCGGCGGTAACCACGTGGTTTATCTTCTGACGGTTGACGGGGTGAAGTTCCGCAAGCCGGCCAAGCCCGGCGACCGCATCGAGTATCACATCAAGAAGATCCATCGCCGCAAATCGGTAGGACGCTTCGAAGCGAAGGCCATCGTCGATGGCGTCGTCTACGCCGAAGCCGAGATCGCGGCGATGATCGTAAGGGAAGATTAGTGACGAGTTCGATCCACCCCACCGCCATAGTTCACCCCGGCGCCAAGATCGGCGAAGGGGCGTCGATTGGTCCTTATTGCGTTATCGGCGAGCACGTAACGCTCGGCGACGGCGTGTCGTTGCTCTCCCACGTGGTCGTCGAGGGGCGAACGACCATCGGCGCAAGGACCCGCGTCTTTCCCTTTGCCTCGATTGGGCACCAGCCGCAGGACCTGAAGTTTGCGGGGGAACCGAGCACCGTCACGGTTGGCGAGGACTGCGTACTCCGCGAGTATGTGACCATAAATCCGGGAACCACCGGCGGCGGAATGGAAACCCGTGTGGGCAACCACTGCCTGCTGATGATCGGCGTTCATATTGCCCATGACTGCCGCGTCGGCAATCACGTGATCCTTGCAAATCAGGCCGGACTTGCCGGGCACTGCGTCGTTGACGATTACGCTCGCCTTGGCGGTATGAGCGGCATTCACCAGTTCGTCCGCATTGGCGCCCACGCCTTCATCGGCGCCATGAGCCTTGTCGAGAATGACGTCATTCCGTATGGCTCAGCGCTCGGCAATCGCGCCTATCTCGGGGGTCTGAACCTTGTGGGTCTTAAGCGTAGCAAGTTCGACCGCGAGTCGATCCATGCCTTGCGCGCGGCCTACCGGATGATCTTTTCCAACGAAGGGACCCTGCGTGAGCGCGTTGAAGACGCGGCGGAGATTTTCAAGGGCGAAGCGCTCGTCGAGGACGTGATCGCCTTCATCCGCAAGCCGTCCGACCGTTCTCTCTGCCTGCCGCGCAATGGCGCGGGTCTCGAGGAATGACCACAGAGAAACGTCTCGCTCTGGTTGCCGGCTCGGGCGCACTTCCCCTGAGGGCCGTTGCCGCCGCGCGCGAGGCGGGTTGGACGGTACGCGTGATGACGCTCCATCCGCGCTCCGATCTCGACCACGAGAACCCTTTCCAACTCAAGATCACCCGGCCCGACCTCGCCATAAAGGAAGTGCGCGCATTCGGCGCCACCCATGTCTGTGCCGTTGGCGGCATGCATCTGGGTGATCGCGAGCGGGAAACGCTGGCGGAGTTCGCCGGCGACGAGAAAAAGGAAGCCAAGGGTGACGCCAAGCTCTCAAGGCTCGGCGCCTCGCTTCTCAAAATCCTCGGTATCCCATTCATCGGGGTGCATGAAATCGTCCGCGATCTGCTCGCGGAATCGGGGACGCTGGGATCGCTCGAACCGGATGCCGCCTTGCGCGAGAGTATGGACCGCGCCTTTCGTCTTGTGCGTCGGGCGGGCGAACTTGATCTTGGTCAGGCGCTCGTGGTTTCGGGGGGGCGGGTCGTCGCAACTGAGGATATCGCCGGCACCGATGCGCTTCTGGCGCGTGTGGCCGTATTTCGCGAACGCGGCCTGATCGGGGATGGTGCCGGCCGTCTCGTTCTCGCCAAGGCCACCAAGCCCGGCCAACCACTTCATATTGACCTGCCGGCGGTCGGCCCTGATACGATCACCAATGCCGAACGGGCCGGCATATCGGCAATTGCCATCGAAGCCGGGCGCACGATCGTCATTGAGCGCGAAGCACTGATTGCCGCCGCCGATCGCGCGGGGATCGTCGTTCACGGCATTGCAGGCGACGATGACTAAGGCATTTCTGCTCGCTGGCGAGGCATCGGGCGATCGCATAGGCGCCGCGCTGATGTGGGGCCTTAAACAGCACGGCATGGGTATCGACGGTGTTGGCGGGGAAGCCATGACAGCCGCGGGGCTGAATTCGCTCTTCCCCATGGAAGACCTCGCGGTCATGGGGTATGCAGATGTCTTCAAACGTCTGCCCCTGCTACTCTGGCGCGCACGGCAGGTCGTACGGCACATCCTCAGGACGAAACCGGACCTCGTTGTCCTGATCGACGCCCAGGTCTTCTCCAAAGTCATCGCCGGCCGCCTCCGCAAGGCGGGGTTTACGAGCAAGCTCGTGCTTTACGTGGCGCCGACCTTCTGGGCTTGGCGGCCGGAGCGGGCCACCAAGCTCGCACCGCTCTTTGACGAAGTTCTCTGCGTCCTGCCGTTCGAGCCCCAGGCAATGAAGGCCCTCAACGGCCCGCCCGCAAGCTATGTCGGCCATCCAGCGCTAAGCCGTTTCCGCTTGCGGGAGCAACTGCCCGCGCGCGGCCCACTCCTGCTTCTGCCCGGTAGCCGCAGGGGAGAACTGCGCCGTCATTTGCCTCTCATGCGTGCTGTGGGTTCGGCCCTTGCGGACCACCCCGCAGTAAGCGGAATTCTCATTCCGACGCTTTCGGGTCTACATGGTTTCCTTACTGAGGAAGTTGCGCGTTCCTGGCCGATACCAGCCGAAGTGGTGAGCGCTGAGGAGAGCCGCGCGCAGGCACTGAGCAATGCCGTAGCTGCCTTTTCGGTGAGCGGAACCGCGACGCTCGAACTGGCGCTCGCCGGCATCCCTCATGTCATCACCTACATCGCAGAGCCGGGGCAGGTGCGAATGTACGAGGAATCCAGCATCGTCAGCATCGGTCTGCCCAATATCATCGCGGGCAGGGAAATCGTCCCCGAAGCCTTGTTCGGCGGCAGGGCCGATCCTGAACGGGCCATCGCTTTGGTGACGGGCTTGCTCGATAACGTCGAGGCTCGAGCGGAGCAGCTCGCGGCCTTTGCCGAAATGCGGGCTCTCATGGAAAAAGGGGCGCCGGAGGCACCCCTTTCTGATCCCGTCGAGCGACTGCTGGCGCTTCTCTAGCGGTTGGCGATGTCGACGTAGTCGCGCTTGGTCGCGCCATTGTAAAGCTGGCGCGGGCGGCCGATCTTTTTCTGCGGATCGCCAATCATCTCCTTCCACTGCGCAATCCACCCCACGGTGCGGCTCAGCGCGAAGATTGCGGTGAACATCGAAGTGGGGAAGCCAATGGCATCGAGAATGATGCCTGAATAAAAGTCTACGTTCGGATAAAGCTTGCGTTCGACGAAATAGGGATCCTCGAGAGCGATCTTCTCGAGCTCCTGCGCCACCTGAAGCGTGGGGTTGTTCTCGACGCCCAGCAGGGCCAGGACCTCGCGGGCCGATTCCTGCATGACTGCCGCGCGCGGGTCGTAATTTTTGTAAACCCGGTGCCCGAAGCCCATCAGTCGGAACGGATCGTTCTTGTCCTTTGCCCGCGCGATATATTCGGGGATGCGATCGACGGTGCCGATCTCGCGCAGCATGTTGAGCGCGGCTTCATTAGCGCCGCCATGGGCCGGGCCCCAAAGACACGCAACGCCGGCAGCGATACAGGCAAAAGGATTGGCATCAGACGAGCCCGACAGGCGCACCGTGGAGGTCGACGCGTTCTGCTCGTGGTCGGCATGGAGGGTGAAGATGCGGTCCATCGCCTTGGCGATGATGGGATCGACCTTGTACTCCTCGGCCGGCACCGCAAAGCACATATGCAGGAAGTTGGAAGCGAAATCGAGGTCGTTGCGCGGATAAACGAAAGGCTGGCCAACCGAATATTTATAGGCCATCGCCGCGATCGTCGGGATTTTGGCGATCATGCGGATCGAGGCGATCTCGCGCTGTACCGGGTCCGTGATGTCGGTGGAGTCGTGGTAGAATGCCGCCATCGCGCCAACCACACCCGTCATCACGGCCATCGGGTGAGCGTCACGCCGGAACCCGCGGAAGAAATAGTGCATCTGCTCGTGCACCATGGTGTGGCGAGTAACGCGCTTGTCGAAGTCGGCAAGCTCGCTCTTGGTAGGGAGTTCCCCATAAAGCAGCAGATAGCAAACTTCGAGATAGGTGCTCTTTTCGGCAAGTTGATCGATCGGATAGCCGCGGTACAGCAGCTCGCCCTCGTCACCGTCGATATAGGTGATGGCGCTGTCGCAAGCGGCCGTGGAGGTGAAGCCTGGGTCGTAGGTGAAATGACCGGTCTTGGCATAGAGTGAGCGGATGTCGATGACGTCGGGCCCTACCGTGCCGCTGAGAATCGGGAACTCATAGGTCTGGTCGCCCAGGGTGAGTTTGGCTGATTTGTCGCTCATGCAGTATCTCCCGAGTTCTAGACGGGCATGCGCGCACAATAGCGCGAAGGCCCCCAACGAGCACGTTTTTCAACGTCTGTAAGTGTCGCTCCTCGGTACCCGATTTAGCCACCGCGCGCAACTGCGTCACGTTTCTTGACGTATAGGTAAGACCAAAGAATAAGTCGGCTCGTGAAGCCGTTCACGGTTGCCGCCCGCCGATCACATCGGTGATGCGGGCCAGGCTTTCGTCCTTCCCAATCAGCACCATGACTTCGAAAATGCCTGGGCTGATGGTCCGGCCTGTCAGTGCGGCTCGCAATGGCTGCGCGATCTTGCCGAGCTTTGCACCCACGCTTTCCGCATAGGTGCGGACGTCGGCATCGATCCCGGCCACGCTCCATTCATCGAGAGCTTCAAACCGCGCCCGGAGTGCGCTGAGGTGGTCCACTGCCTCCGGCGTGAGAAGTGCCGAGGCCTTCTCATCAATTTCGAGCGGACGGGCAGCGTAGATGAACTGTGCAAGGTCGATGAGCTCGACCACCGTCTTGGCGCGTGGTTGCAGCTCGGGGATCGCGGCGAGCGCGGTTTGCCTGTTGTTGACGAGACCTGCATAGTCGGCGTTGCGCCCCAACTCGGACGCGGTATCGACCATGACATCGTAAAGCCGCGCCGGCTCAGCCTGCCGAATATAGTACCCGTTGAGATTGTCGAGCTTGGCAAAATCGAACCGTGCGGCTCCCTTGTTCAAGGCTTCGAGCGAGAACCACTCGACCATCTGTTCGGTCGAGAAAATTTCGTCGTCCCCATGGGCCCAGCCGAGCCGGGCGAGATAGTTACGCAGCGCCTCGGGGAGGTAGCCCATCTGCCGGTAGGCTTCCACGCCCATCGCCCCGTGGCGCTTGGAAAGCTTGGCGCCGTCCGGACCATGGATGAGCGGGATGTGCGCCATCTCGGGCACGTCCCATCCCATTGCGCGATAAATAACGATCTGCCGCGCGGCATTGGTGAGGTGATCGTCACCGCGGATGATGTGAGTCACCCCCATATCGCGGTCATCGACCACAACCGCGTGCATATATGTCGGCGACCCGTCCGAGCGCAGGATGATGAAATCGTCGAGGTTCTCAGCCTTGAAAACCACCTCACCCTGGACGTGATCATGAACCACGATGTCGCCCGACTGCGGTGCCTTGATGCGGATCACGGGGCTCACGCCTGCCGGAGCCTCTGAAGGGTCGCGGTCGCGCCAGCGCCCGTCATAACGCGGCGGGCGGCCCTCGGCCCGCGCTTTTTCGCGCATGTCCGAGAGCTCCTCGGGCGTGCAGTAGCAGCGATAGGCAAGACCCTTGTCGAGCAGCTCGCGTGCAACCTCTGCATGGCGTTCTGCACGCGCGAATTGCGAGATCGGTTCGCCGTCCCAGCTCAGCCCGAGCCAGCTCAGCCCATCGAGGATTGCAGTTACCGCGGCCTCGGTGGAGCGCTCGCGGTCGGTGTCCTCGATGCGAAGCAGCATTTTACCACCGGTCTTTTTGGAAAACGCCCAATTGAACAGCGCCGTGCGCGCGCCGCCGATATGGAGAAATCCGGTGGGCGAGGGGGCAAAGCGCGTGACGACAGGCTTGGACATTGGTGGATAACCGGTTGGAGAATAAGTGGCCCCGTGTGTACCATAGCAATTGGCAAGCGCAAGGGCAGCGGCATGACCGAGGGGGCGGCTCCGCGAGGAAAAATGCGCGGCGCGTGGATAGCCACGACCGCCTCAAACCGCGCGACCGGCGTGCGCTCTCTGCTGGCTTGGGTGGCAAGCCTATGGCAGCACCTGGCGGCTTCGACGGCCGAAAGCATCGAGCAGCGACGGCTGTTCGTACTTCTTCCCTTCGCACTGCTCGGAGGCATCATTGCCTACCGCCTGTCCCCTTCCGAACCGGACGCCGTCGTCATGGTGGTGCTGTCCCTGGGGTTGGCTGCAGGACTTTATGCCCTCCGCTGGCCGCGATGGACAGGATTGGCGCTCGCCATATGGTTGGGGTTCTGCGCCATGCCTGTACACGGATCCCTCTTTGGCACGCAGATGCTGGCGGACCCGAAGTACGGCCGGTACACGATGCGCATAGACGCGGTCGTCTTTGACGACGGCGACGCACAACGTTGGCTGGTGTCGAGTATCGCGGCGCTGGATGACCGAGATGATCCGCATGTACGGCGGGCGCGTCTTGCGGCGCCGGGTGATTTATCCGTGGAGCCAGGAGACCTCATCGAGGCGCGGGTGCGGTTTTATCCGGTGCCTTCTCCCGCGGTGCCCGGAGGCTACGACGCCCAGTTCGCCGGCTATTTCGATGGCATTGGCGCCTACGGCACCGTGCTGGACGTCGAGATGGTCGCCCGCAACGAAGACGGTGGATTGTTCCGGTTGACCGAAGCCGTGCGCCGGGGGATTGCTGACCGCATCGCGTCGGTTCTCGACGCCAGTGCCGCTGGCATCGCCGTCGCACTCATAACCGGCGACCAGAGCCGGCTGGACGAGGCTGATCGTGAACTCATGGCCTCGGTGGGCCTTGCCCACGTCCTTGCAATTTCGGGGCTGCACCTGACCCTCGTCGCCGGCACCACATTCTTTGCGTTGCGTCTGGTGCTGAGCATTTCGTACCGGCTTCCACAGCGCCTGCCCGTAAAGCGCATCGCCGCAGCAGGCGGGATCCTGGTGGCGATAGCCTATCTTGTCGTGTCCGGCATGGGTGTCGCGGCGATCCGTGCAACCGTGATGCTCACCTTAATCTTCGCAGCCATCGTATTCGGCCGACAGGCACTAACCATGCGTAATGTCGCCATTGCGGGGCTGCTCATCGCTCTCACCGATCCTGCTAGCATTTTCCGCGCCAGTTTTCAGCTGTCCTTTGCTGCGGTCGTTGCGCTGATCTCGGCCTACGAGCTCGCCCGAGACAACCGGGAGAAGCGCGACGGGCAGGGGCATCCAGTGTTGCGCTTTCTGGTCGATATTGGCGTCACCAGCATCATCGCTGGCCTCGCAACGCTGTTTTTCACTGCCTATCACTTCCAGCAAACGGCACCGTTCGGGTTCCTCGGCAACCTGCTTGCGATGCCGCTGGTCACATTTGTCATCATGCCCTCGGCGCTATTCGCGACACTGTTGATCCCTTTCGGGATGGACGCGCCGCTCTACCAACTGATGGGTTTCGGCATCGAAGCCATGCTTTGGTGCGCCCAGTTGGTCCGCAGCATCAGCGGCGGTTTCGATCCAAGTCCCATCCTCGCGCCATCGGCACTGGTCGTCTGCCTTGCCGCACTCGGCTGGCTTGCCTTCTATCAGACCCGCATCCGACTGCTCGGCCCGGCACTTGCCGTGCCCGTCATATTCCTCTTCTGCACGGAACGTGCTCCTGATGTACTGATTGCCGATACGACGCAGGCCCTTGCCGTCCGAAGCGACGGCCATCTCGCACTGGCGGCGGGCAGGACCAACACCTTTGCAACAAATGTTTGGTCGGAGCGATATATGGAGGACATCCTGCCGCGACACGACAGCACGCGATGCGACAGCCTGGGATGCTTCCTTCAATCCTCCGAAGGCTTTTCACTCGCGCTGGTCAACGACCGCGCCGCGTTCGCCGAGGACTGTGTCTTAGCCGATGTAGTCGTCACGCGCCTGGCGGCCCCTGACTGGTGCCGATCTGTGGCAACTGTCATAGACGGTACGGATAGACAACTAGGCACGCACGCGCTCTATTGGGAGGCGGAGACGGGCAAGATCCGTGTGAACA
>CAYSBF010000082.1:0-12082 GCA_964429025.1 uncultured Pelagibacterium sp. | reverse complement strand
GACGCATGGCTATATCGACATCAATGGCAGCTATCGGAGCTGAAGGCGTGGACGCTGCCGAGGTCCTCGCCTTCGAGCAGGCGGGCCTTCGGGCCTGGCCCGGGCTCGAGGTCGAATGGGACGGGCGCTGGGTGCGCCGGGCGTCCAATGGCTATACCAAGCGCGCCAACTCGGTCCAATGCATGGACCCGGCGGATGATGGCGATGTCGGCGGGCGCATCGCGGCGGCCAAGGCATGGTTCGCCGCGCGGGGACTGCCCGCGATCTTTCGCCTGAACCCCCTCACCGGCCCCAACCTTGCCGCCGAGCTCGACCGGCAGAGCTGGGCAACGCTAGAGCGCAGCCATCTGATGGCGATGGCGCTGGACGCGGTGGAGCCGGACCAACGTGGTGCGGTGCTGGCGGCGGACGATCCCGCGTTCCTCGGTGCCCAGCAGCAATTGCGGGGCTATGGCGAGGGGGACATGGCGAGGCTGCGCGCGGTGCTGTCCGTGCTTGCGGTTCCGGCGGCCGGGATCGTCGTTTACGCTGGGGACGGGCAGCCGGTGTCCTCGGCGCTGATGACGGTGGCCGACGGCATCCTCATCACCGGCAACGTCGTCACCGCCCCCGCCGAGCGGCGCAAGGGCCATGCGCTGGCCATGATGCGAACCGGGCTTGTCTGGGCGAGGCAGGCAGGAGCCACTATCGCGGCGGTTAACGTTGCGGAGGACAATGCGCCCGCCATTGCGCTTTACGAGCGCCTCGGCTATCGCCGCCGCTATGACTATGTCTATCGCCGTGAGGGCCATCCGGAATGAAGATCACGCTCGTTGTCGCCTGCGCCCTTGTCGATGCCGACCGGCGCGTGCTGATCGCGCAGCGCCCCGAGGGCAAGCAGCTTGCGGGGCTCTGGGAGTTCCCTGGCGGCAAGATCGATTTGGGCGAGACGCCCGAGGCCGCGCTTATTCGCGAGTTGCGAGAGGAGCTGGGCGTCGAGACGAAAGAGGCCTGCCTTGCCCCGCTTACCTTTGCCAGCCACGCCTATGAGAACTTTCACCTTTTGATGCCGCTTTATGTGTGCCGGAAATGGCAGGGGACGCCGGTTGCCCATGAGCATTCCGCGCTCAAATGGGTGCGCCCGCAGGCCCTGCGCGACTACCCCATGCCGCCCGCCGACGAGCCGCTCATCGCGCCTTTGTGCGACCTGCTTTAGGGGCGGGTCGCTCACGGTTAACCCTCCCGTCATCACCCGGTTTATCCGGGTGATCCAGTGCCCGCAGGGCTCGGTTGCCCGGACAGGATGGGCAATGACGGAGGAAAAAGCGTCCCCTCTCTCGCTTCCGTGGCTCCCCGCCTTCGCGGGGACATGCTTGAGCCGAGGTCCACGCTTCAACCTCCGCTGAATTGGAGGGTTTGCCGTGGGTCCCGGCTTTCGCCGGGACAGCGAAAGGAGAAATTGGCCGGTTCCCTCAAAACCGGAAACACCTCAACCCCTGTCCCCCAGCACATCCCTGAGGCTCGCCTTCGCCGAACCCGGCCTGAGCGGCTTTTGCTGGCTTTCATGCGGCGCCCAGCCCGAGAGCCAGAGGATTTCGAGCGTGGCGCGCGCCCGGCCATCGGGGGCGGAGAATTTTTCGGCGTAGATCTGGGCGGCGCGCATGAGGCGGCCCCGCGTCGTAAGGCGCGGGTCGCGTTGGGCCAGCGGATTGGTGGCACCGAGATTGCGCAGGTCGTTCATCAGCGCCAGCGGGTCGGAAAACAGCACCTCGTTTGTGTCGACATCGGTGACCGGAAGGCCGAGCCCGGCGCGCTGGAGCAGATTGCCCGCATCGCGCACATCGATCATGGGCGCGACCCGCGGCACGGCGCCCCCGCTCATTTCGACATCTGCCGCGAGCCAGGCGTCACGCAGTTCGGTGAGCGAGCGCCCGCCAATGGCGGCGGCTATCATCAGCCCGTCAGGGGCGAGGTGATGGCGCAGCGCTTCGAGATAGCCCGGGACGTCGTTTACCGCCTGCAGATCGAGCGCCGAAACGATCAGCTGGTAGTCCCGCGAGGGCAGCGAAAGCTTTTCGGGGTCGGCCATGGGCAGGCCATCGCAAGGGACAAACGTTGCGAAGCGCTCGAAGGTGAAGGGGCCGTTGGCCGTTGCAGCGTCGGTGATGAGCCGGGAAGCGTCCGGCCCGATAATTGCGGCCCTTTCGATGTTGCGGGTGATGAACGAAAGGCGCTCGGTGAGTTCATTCAGAACAAGCGCCGTGACCCAGTCGTCGCGATCGGGGTGCCGCTCGAGACGCCGGGCGATGAGAGAGCGGTCGAAAACAGTGGGAGCCTTGGTCATGGAGGCTGGTCCGGCGCGGTGTCGCTGTGTCAGGATGCGCCCTTATGGAGAGCGAAACGAGGCTTGTCAAAGCGCCGATCGGCCAACTGGCCCTCAGAGGGGTCAAGGGGCTGGGCCGGTTTCTGCTCGATGCACTCTTTCCTCCGGTTTGTCTGGCCTGCAATCATGCGGTCGGGACGCCCGATGGGCTCCGCCCTCGTTGCTGGGGCCTGCTCGTTCCCATATCCGCGCCTTTCTGCACCATACTTGGCCTACCTTTCCAAACCGATATGGGGCCGGGCGCTGTCTCCCCGCAGGCCATTGCCAATCCGCCCCATTTCGACCGCGCGCGCTCGGCGGTGGCCTATACCGATCTGGCGCGCAGGCTGGTCTCCAGGCTCAAATATGGCGACAGGCCCGAATTTGCCCTGTTCTGCGCGCGGGCGATGGCTGCTGCCGGGCACGAGCTTTTGGGTGAGGACGCGGTGCTGGTGCCGGTGCCCCTGCACCGGCGGCGACAGTTTTCGCGCCGATACAACCAGTCGAGCGAACTCGCGCGAGCCTTGGCGGGCATTGCAAAACGCCCCATCGATACCGATCTCATTGAAAGGCATCGCCCGACACGGCAACAGGTCGGGCTCAATGCGCGCCAGAGGGCAAGCAATGTCGATGGCGCCTTCCGGCTCCAGGATGGGGCCGAGCGGCGCCTTATAGGGCGCAGGATCGTCCTCATCGACGATGTGCTGACGACGGGCGCCACGGCCAATGCCGTGGCCCGGATGCTCAAACGCAGGGGCGCCGGCCAGGTCGATGTGCTCACCTTTGCGCGCGTTGTGTTCGATGCCGATATGACAGTATGATTGCCGTAAAGCGGGAGTTCGGTACGCCAGATGCCCAAGGTCGAAATCTATACGACACCCACCTGTCCCTATTGCCACGCCGCCAAGGCGCTGCTCAAGGACAAGGGGGTCGAATATGACGAAATCACCGTCCTTGATCCCGAGCTCAGGGCAAAGATGACCCAGCGCGCCAATGGCCGACGGACGGTTCCGCAGATTTTCATCGGCCGGACCCATGTGGGGGGCTATGACGACATGGCGGCTCTCGAGCGCCAAGGCAAGCTCGACCAGTTGCTTGAGCGCTAGACGATGAGCGAACCCGTCCGCATCGCGGTCGTCCAGGCCCGCACCGGCACCGAGCCTGCGCGCAATATCGAGGGGATCGAAAAGGCCGTCGGGCAGGCGAAAAGCGGTGGCGCGCGCTATGTGCTGACGCCCGAGATGAGCGTCTGTTTTGCCGAAAACCGTGACATGCTCAAATCCCGCGCCGGCGCCTGGGAGGGCAATGAGGATATTGCCCGGCTTTCCCGAACCGCCCGGCAGGCCGGGCTCTGGCTCCATATCGGCTCGCTCGCCATAGCGCTCGGCAATGGCAAGTTCGCCAACCGCTCGGTGCTCTTTGCCCCGGACGGCACGATCAGGGCGACATATGACAAGATTCACCTTTTCGACGCCGATCTTCCCGGGCTCGATGCCTATCGCGAAAGCGCGACCTATGAAGGCGGCAGCCGCGCGGTCATTGCCGATATCGGCGATTTCAGGCTCGGGTTTTCCATTTGCTATGACATGCGCTTTGCTGCGCTCTACCGCGCGCTGGCCCAGGGCGGCGCGCAGGTAATCGCGGTGCCGGCGGCCTTTACCGTCCCCACGGGCCAGGCCCATTGGGAGGTGCTGCTGCGTTCCCGCGCCATCGAAACCGGGTGCTTTGTTGTTGCCGCCGCGCAGGGCGGCCGGCATCAGAACGGACGGGCGACCTATGGCCATTCGCTGGTCGTCGCGCCCTGGGGCGAGGTGATCGCTGCGGCCGGGAACGACGAGGAGCAGGTTCTGTTTGCCGATCTCGATCTTGACGCGATCGACGCGGCGCGGCAAAGGGTGCCCGCGCTTGTCAACGGCCGGGATTTCACACTCGAAACCATCTAGGGGTTTTGCGACTTGATCCAGTACACGCTCAATTGCGAAGCCGGTCACCGGTTCGACGCATGGTTCAAGAACGCGCAGGCGTTCGACGACCAGGCGGCGCGTGGCATTCTCTCATGCCCGGTGTGCAACTCCACCAGCATTGAGAAGGCGCTGATGGCGCCTGCTGTCGCGAGCAAGAAGGATACCGTGTCGCTTTCCACCGGCCATCCCGAGCACGCCAAATTCATCGAGGCCATGCGCGAGCTGCGCCAGAAGATGACGGCCAATGCCGACTATGTGGGCGACAAATTCGCCGAAGAAGCGCGCAAGATTCATTATCAGGAAGCCGAAGCGCGCGGCATTTATGGGGAGGCGACGCGAGACGAGGTCGCAGGCCTTGCCGAAGAAGGAATCGCCTTCATGCCCCTGCCGCATCTGCCGGACGAGCATAATTGACGGTCGCTTTCCAGACCGATCCTTTTCCGTCCAATACCGCGATCGATGCGCTGTGGCGCCGGGCGTGGGGCGGTCCGCCTACCGCCGCGATGGATGCGGTGCTGGCCCGCGCACTGGGTCACGTCTGCGCGTATGCGGGGGAGCAGCTCATCGGTTTCGTCAATGTCGCCTGGGACGGTGGCATCCATGCCTTCATCCTCGACACATGCGTTGATCCCGATTTCAGGCGGCAGGGAATTGCGACCAGCCTAGTAAAGCGCGCGGCAGAACTGGCGCAGGCGCGCGGCGCACACTGGCTTCATGTCGATTTCGAGCCGCAACTTGAGGGGTTCTATGTCAAGTGCGGATTCATGCGGACAGGGGCGGGACTGATCGATCTGCGGTGTTGAGGGCGCTATTCGCCCGGGGGCGCAGAATGTCTGTCGAGGTTGCGCTCGTAAAGCAATACGACCGCCCAACAGGCGGCACCGATCAGAAGCGGCAGGATGTGCATATAAAAAATCCGAAATCCGGTCATTGCTTCAGCTTTTTCCTTATGCCTGCTTTTCAAACAGCAGCATGTAGTTCACCGCCATGTCGCGGCTCCTTCCCCATTCGTTGCGGAGGGGGCTGAAGGTAACGCCGGTCTGGTCGATCTTTGCGAGCCCGTGCCGCCGCGCAATCGAGGTGATCTCCTCGGGGGTGAGGAATTTCTCATATTGATGCGTGCCCTTTGGCAGCCAGCCCAGGACATATTCGGCGCCCAGAATGGCGAGCGCAAAGGCCCGCGCGGTGCGGTTGATCGTTGCAAGGAACATCAGCCCGCCCGGCCGGACCAGTTGCGCGCAGCTTTGAAGATAGAGCGGCACGTCAGCGACATGCTCGACGACTTCCATATTGAGAACGACGTCGAATTGCTCGCCGCCCGCCGCCAGATCCTCGGCGGTCGTTGCGCGATAATCGATCTCGAGGCCCGATTGCTCTGCGTGGATTTTAGCGACAGTGATGTTCTTTTCGCCCGCATCGGCGCCGACCACGCGCGCGCCGAGCCGCGCCATCGGCTCGCAGAGCAGCCCGCCGCCGCACCCGATGTCGAGAAAGCGCAAGCCCTCGAACGGTCGTAGCGAGGTGGTGTCGCGGCCGAAATGGGCGATGGCTTTTTCCCGGATATAGGCAAGGCGCACAGGGTTGAACTTGTGCAGCGGCTTGAACTTGCCCGAAGGGTCCCACCACTCCTCGGCCATCTTGTGGAATTTGCCGATCTCGTCGGGATTGATCGTGGTGTCTGGCATGGTCCGATGGTTCCGGCTCGTGTCTCGCCCAGGCCCAGAGGTGGCGGGTCGGACGAATGAAGTCAAGCGCGGCGAGGTCGCGCGGCGCTGCAAGCATATTGCATGGTTTGGGGCTTTGTGGCACTCACCGCCGCGACTGCTTTCTGATGCAGCCGGGGCGGATTGTCCCCGTCGGTTCAACGGGACTTCTTGGGAATGGCGCGTATAGTCATGAAATTTGGCGGCACGTCCGTCGCCAATGTCGAGCGCATCCGGCAGGCGGCCCAGCACGTCAAGCGCGAGGTCGATGCCGGCCACGAGGTGGCGGTGGTCGTTTCGGCCATGGCGGGCAAGACCAATGAGCTGGTCTCCTGGTGTACGGAAGCCTCGCCCCTGCACGATGCGCGCGAATATGATGCCGTGGTTGCCTCTGGCGAGCAGGTGACGGCGGGCCTCATGTCCATCGTGCTGCAGGAGATGGGCATCCAGTCGCGCTCCTATGCGGGCTGGCAGGTGCCGGTGAAGACCGACGATGCGCATGGCTCGGCGCGGATCACCGATATCGATCCGGCCAATCTCAACGAGCGGCTTGCCTCGGGCTGGGTGCCGGTCATAACCGGCTTTCAGGGCATTTCCGAGCGCGGCCGTATCACCACGCTCGGGCGCGGCGGGTCCGACACGAGCGCTGTGGCGATTGCCGCGGCGGTCAAGGCCGACCGGTGCGATATCTATACCGATGTCGATGGCGTCTACACCACCGACCCGCGCATCGCGCCCAAGGCCAGGCGGCTTGACCGGGTGTCGTTTGAGGAAATGCTCGAAATGGCCTCGCTCGGCGCCAAGGTTCTCCAGACGCGGTCGGTCGAGCTGGCCATGGCACAGGGCGTGCGGCTTGTCGTGCGGTCGACCTTCGAGGACCCCCATGCCGGCAATGCGCCGGGATCGGAATGGGGACAGACGGGCACGCTTGTATGCGATGAGGAAGAGATCATGGAAAAGCAGATCGTTTCAGGCGTAACCCTTGCGCGCTCGGAAGCAAAAATCACCTTGCGCAAGGTCAGGGACAAGCCCGGCATCGCCGCCTCGGTCTTCGGGCCGCTGGCCGATGCGCGCATTGTGGTCGACATGATCGTCCAGAACATTTCCGAGGACGGGCAGACGACCGACATCACTTTCACCATTCCCGACAGCGAGTTCGACAAGGCGATGGGCGTGCTCAGGAACGCGCCCGGCCTTGAATATGAATCGATCTCGGGCTCCAAGGGCGGCGCCAAGATTTCGGTGGTCGGCGTCGGCATGCGGTCCCATGCTGGCGTTGCTGCCTCCATGTTCAAGGCGCTGGCCGACAAGGGAATCAATATCCAGCTCATCACGACCTCGGAAATCAAGACCTCGGTCCTGATCGACGAGGAATATGCCGAGCTTGCAGTCCGCGCCCTCCATACCTATTACGGGTTGGACAAGGCCGAAGGCTGAAAACGCATTTTCGACCGCGCCTCGCCTCCGCCACCCCGTTGGGGCCGGACCGCAAGGGTGATATCCACTTTTGCCACGAAGCGCGTCTAAACCTGCGGCACCTGCCGCTACGGGGATAACGCATGGTCACAGCAATTGGCGGTCCGCGCATACTGTTGCGCCAGTTGCGCGAGACCATGGCCGAGCCGCTGGGCAGTCAGGAACGGCTCGACAAGATCGTCGATCTCATCGCCGAGAACATGCGGGCTGATGTCTGCTCGTTCTATGTGCTGCGCGACGACGGCGCGCTCGAGCTCTTTGCGACCCACGGGCTTAAGCGCGAGGCGGTGCACCTTACGACCCTCAGGCTCGGCGAGGGCCTGGTCGGCCTGATCGCGGCGGAAGCCGGGCCGCTTTCGCTCCAGAACGCGCCGGAGCACCCCTCCTTTGCCTATCGCCCCGAGACAGGGGAAGATCCCTATTTCTCCTTTCTCGGCGTGCCGGTGCTGCGCGCGGGCCAGACGCTGGGCGTATTGGTCGTTCAGAACCAGGAGCGGCGCGCCTATGGCGAGGACGAGACCGAAGCGCTGCTGACCACGGCAACCATACTGGCCGAAATGATCTCGACCGCCGATTTCGATTCGCTGGTCAAACCCGGCTCGGACATCGATCTTCGCCGCACGCGCATGTTCCAGGGCGTGGGGTTCTCGGAAGGAATCGCACTCGGCCAGGTGGTCCTTCACGACCCGCGGGTCGAGGTCACCAATTTCGTTGCCGATGACACCGATGCGGAAAAGCTGCGGCTCGAGAACGCTCTGAGGACCATGCGCGTCTCGATCGACGACATGCTCAATTCGGGCGACATGCAGATCCCCTCCGATCACCGCGAGATATTGGAAAGCTATCGCCTCTTTGCCCATGACAGGGGTTGGGTGAGGCGCCTCGAGGAAGCGATCGATTCCGGGCTCACGGCAGAAGCGGCGGTCGAGCGCGTCCAGAACGACACGCGCGCCCGCATGCTGCGCCAGACCGACCCCTATATCCGCGAGCGGCTGCATGATCTTGACGATCTGGCCAACCGGCTCCTGCGTATCCTGACCGGGGATGGTTCGGCGCAGGGCAAGGAACTGCCCGAGAACGCCATTCTGGTTGCGCGCAATATGGGGCCGGCCGAACTGCTCGAATATGACCGCACTCGACTCCGCGCGGTCGTTCTCGAGGATGGGGCGGCAACGGCGCATGTGGCGATCGTTGCGCGTTCGGTCGGGCTGGTGGCGGTCGGACAGGCCGAAAGCATCGTCTCGATGAGCGAGGATGGCGATGACATCATCGTCGACGGCTTTACCGGCGCGGTGCATCTGCGCCCCTCGCCCGATGTCGAGGCGAGCTATGTCGAAAAGGTGCGGCTTTCGGCCAAGCGCCGCGCCCATTACGCCGCGCTCAAGGACAAAAGGCCCGTCACTCGCGACGGGATCGAGATCGGGCTTTTCCAGAATTCGGGCCTTTTGGCCGATATGGGAACGCTCGCAGAGACCGGCGCGGACGGCATAGGACTTTTCCGGACCGAGCTACAATTCATGATTGCCTCGAAAATGCCGAGGGTTTCCGATCAGGTCGCGCTCTATTCGGAGGCCATGCAGCTTGTGGGCGACAAGCCCATCGTCTTTCGCCTGCTCGATATCGGCGGGGACAAGGTGGTGCCCTATATGCGCTCTATGGCCGAGGAAAACCCGGCCATGGGCTGGCGCAGCCTGCGGCTCGCGCTCGACCGGCCGGCGCTTCTGCGCACCCAGGTGCGCGCCCTCCTGCAGGCGGCGCGGGGTGGGTCGCTCAAGATCCTCGTGCCCATGGTTACCGAGACCACCGAGTTTCTGAAGATCAAGCGCTTCATTCTCAAAGAGCACGACCGGCTGCCCCGCCTCGGGCTGCCCATGCTCGAAAAGCTCGAAATCGGCGCGATGATCGAGGTGCCTTCGCTCATTTTCGAGCTCGACCGGCTGCTGCCCGAGACCGATTTCGTCTCGATCGGGTCCAATGATCTCATCATGTTCCTGACCGCCGCCGACCGCGCCAATCCGCGGGTTGCCGGCAATTACGACCCCATCGCGCGTCCGCGGCTGCGGGCGCTCAAGATGATCGTGGATGCCGCACGCGAGCACTCCCGGCCGCTCACCATGTGCGGGGAGCTTGCCGGTCGGCCGATGGAGGCGCTTGCCCTGCTCGCCATCGGCATGGACCGGCTCTCGATGGGCGCATCCTCGGTGGGGCCGATCAAGGAGATGATCCTCGGTCTCGAGCTTGAGCCGGTGCGGGCCGCAATGGCCGACCTGCTCGAAAATGGCGATTGCGAGGACACGCCCCGCGCGCTTCTGACCGAGCTGGCCGAGCGCCAGCGGCTCGCGCTTTAGCTGCCCTCTTATCTTCGGGACCCAGGAATGGCCGGACTGCCCAACGACAAGCTGGACGCCCTCGAGCGGCGTTTTGAATCGATCGAGCACGCCATGTCGGCGAGCCCGGATCCGGACAATTACGTCAAGCTCTCCAAGGAGTATTCAGAGCTTTCCCCCATGGTCGAGAAGATCAGGGCCTATAAAACGGCCCGGTCCGACCTCGAGGGCGCGCGCGAGCTCACAAAATCCGGTGATGCCGAGATGGCTGAACTTGCCGAGGCCGAGATCGCCGAGCTTGAGGAAAAGATCGAGGGGCTCACCCAGGAAATCCGAATCCTCCTTCTGCCCAAGGACGCCGCAGACGACAAAAGCGCCATTCTCGAGGTGCGCGCGGGCACGGGAGGGGACGAGGCGGCGCTTTTTGCCGGCGATCTTTTCCGCATGTATCAGCGCTATGCGGAAAGCCAGGGCTGGCGCGTGACCGTGATGGAAACCTCGGAGGGTGATGCGGGCGGGTATAAGGAAATCATCGCCTCGATCTCGGGGGTCGGGGTCTTTGCCAAGCTCAAATACGAATCGGGCGTCCATCGGGTCCAGCGCGTGCCCGAGACGGAAGCTTCGGGCCGCATCCACACATCGGCGGCAACGGTAGCGGTGCTGCCCGAGGTGGAGGATATTGATATCGAGATCCGCCCCGAGGACATCCGCATCGACACCATGCGCGCCTCGGGCGCGGGCGGCCAGCACGTCAATACGACCGATTCGGCGGTGCGGATTACCCACATCCCGACCGGCATCGTCGTCACATCGGCGGAAAAATCCCAGCATCAGAACCGCGCCAATGCCATGAAGGTGCTGCGCGCCAGGCTCTATGAGGAGCAGCGGCAAAAGCGTGACGCCGAGCGCAGCGAGAGCCGCCGCGACCAGGTCGGCTCGGGCGACCGGTCCGAGCGCATCCGCACCTATAATTTCCCGCAGGGCCGGGTGACCGATCACCGGATCAATCTCACCCTCTATAAGCTCCCGCAGGTCATCACCGGCGACGCGCTCGGCGAAATTATCGATGCGCTGGTGACGGAGAATCAGGCGGCGCAGCTGGCGGCGCTTGAGCAGGGGAATTAGGTGGCGATCAAGTTGCTTGCGAGCCGCTTCGCTGCCCTTGCGGTGCCCTCGCAGGATTTTCCGCATGGGCGTAACCATCGCAAGGGACTTCCGCTTACGCCGAATCCCCCCTCCCAACCTCCCCCACAAGGGGGGAGGTGCTGGCTTCTTGGGTGTGGAGGCAGCCAAGGAAAAGAACGCACCATCCCCTTGATGGGGCGGGCTGGGGAGGGGTGGGGCCACACGCGCGTTACCGTCCAGTGGGATTCGGAATGGCCCTGACCCGCGGCCAGCTTTGGCGTTCGGCGCGGGACCGGCTCGCGGCGGGGGGGATCGAGACGGCCACCATCGATGCGCGGGTGCTGCTGCAATTTTTGCTTGGGATCGACCAGACGCATCTGATTGCTTCAGAAGCCGATCCGGTCACAGAAGACGAGATCGCGGACTTTGAGGGGTTGGTCGCGCGAAGGCTCGGCCATGAACCTGTTGCGCGGATCGTGGGGCACCAGGAATTCTACGGGCTCGATTTCAGGCTCGGTGATCAGACCCTTGTGCCGCGCCCCGAAACCGAGATGCTGGTCGATTTCGGCATCGGATTGCTCGAGACGCGCGGTACCGTCTCGATCCTTGATCTCGGCACGGGGACGGGCTGCATCGCCATTGCGCTGCTCGCCAATCTGCCGAAGGGACGAGCCACGGGCGTCGACGCTTTCCCAGGCGCGGTGCGCCAGGCGCGCGCGAACGCGGACGCGCTGGGTGTCGGAGAGCGTTTCGAGGCTCTTGAGGGGAGCTGGTATGGCCCCGTGGCGGAGCGGCGATACCACCTTGTCGTCTCCAATCCGCCCTATATCGCCCGGAACGTGATTCCCTTCCTTGCCCCCGAGGTCGCCCATTTCGACCCGGTTGCTGCGCTCGATGGGGGCGAGGACGGGCTGGTGGCCTATCGTGCCATCATCGCGGGGGCGCGCGACCACCTTTTCGCCGACGGCGCGATTGCGCTCGAGATCGGGTTCGACCAGGGCGATGCGGTCAGGAAACTGCTTGTCGAACAGGGATTCTGCCGCGTGGGGGTTGAAAAAGACCTTTCGGGACACGATAGAGTGGTTACCGGTCATCTCCAGTGAACCCGCAGCGTGACAATAGAGGCGCTCCACATGCGGCATTTTG
>CAYSBF010000081.1:0-12350 GCA_964429025.1 uncultured Pelagibacterium sp. | reverse complement strand
TCTTATGTGGTTGTGAACCTCGGCAGCCGGTCTTGAAAAGTCGATCCGGCTTTCGGCCTTTTCGATCTTTGCGGCATAGGTGACGCCGGAATCGGGCTGAGGGGTGAAATGGAGGGCATCGCGCTCAAGCGCGGCGAGCGCACGGCCCATCAAATCCGCCCCGCGCCGCATCATCTCGTCGTGCAACTCGCCGGCCGTCATGTCCGGGCCGATGGGAATTTCCTCGACAAGGCCCACGGGGCCGGTATCGAGACCTTCCTCCATCTTCATGACCGAGACCGCCGTCCTTTTGTCTCCTGCCATGATGGCGCGCTGGATAGGCGCGGCGCCGCGCCAGCGCGGCAGGAGCGAGCCGTGGAGATTAAGGCATCCCTTTTCCGGCGCCTCGAGCACCTCGCGCGGCAGGATCAGCCCGTAGGCGACCACCACGGCCACCTCTGCGCCCAAAGCTGCAAAGGTCTGCCGTTCGGCAGCGTCCCTGAAATTGCGCGGGGTAAAGACCGGGACGCCGAATTCCTCGGCGGCTTGGTGCACAGGGCTCTTGCGTTCGGCCTGGCCCCGCCCGGCTGGTTTTGGCGCGCGCGTATAGCAGGCGAGGACCTCGTGGCCGCGCATGACGATTTCGGTGAGGGTCGGGACGGCGAAGTCGGGCGTACCCATGAAGACGACCTTCATCGCCGCAGCTCCCTTTCGCGAAGTAAGACTAGCTCGCCTGGCGCGCGCGCTTCTGGAACTTCTTGACCACCCGGTCGCGCTTCAAACGCGAGAGATAGTCGATATAGAGGACGCCATCGAGATGGTCGATCTCGTGCTGCATGCAGACGGCGAGCTTGCCGGTCGCGTGGCGTGTGACTTCCTCGCCTTCGGGCGTGAAATATTTGACCGTCACCTCGGCAGGCCGCTCGACCTCGTAATAAAGCTCGGGAATGGAAAGACATCCTTCTTCGGAGATGGCGGTCTCCTCGCTCATCTCGACGATCTCGGGATTGACCATGGCGATCTTCCCCGAGTCCGGGTTTTCCGGATCGGCCAGATCGATGACCACCACGCGCTTCATGTAACCGATCTGCGGCCCCGCAAGCCCGATGCCCGGCGCCTCATACATGGTCTCGAACATGTCCTCGACCGTCTTTTTGAGCTCGTCGTCGAAAGTCTCGACCGGCTCGGTCACCTGGCGCAGGCGCGGGTCGGGCAGGATCAGGATCGGGCGTACGCTCATTTGGGCCTCGGCTTGGGGAAACGGGCTTGTCGTAAAGCACCATGGCGGGCGTGGTCAAGCAAACCGAGATATGGAGCGGCGCGAATCAGATAACAAGAACATTATGGAAACGGTACTTTTCGAAATCGGCGGCAGGCCGGTTACCGCACTCGAGATTCTGGCTCTGGGGCTCGCGGCAACGGTGGTGCTGCTTGTCGTGCTGTTCATCGTGCAGCTTGGTGCCTCGCGCCAGCGCGCGCTCGAAGCCGCCGACGAGGCGCGTCGGGCCGCGGAAATGGAGCGCCATCTCGCCGACATGATGCGCATCCAGTCCGAAATGACCGGACGCATGCAGACCATGAGCGAGATTTTCGGCACGCGCACATCGGACCTCGCGAGGCTCCTCACCGAGCGCATCGAAGCCTCGAGCCATCGCGTCAACCAGTCGATGACCGAGAGCCGGGAAAAGACCGAGGAAACGCTCACCAAGCTTGCCGAGCGGCTGGCGGTGATCGACCGCGCCCAGACCAATATCGCCCAGCTTTCAAGTGAGATCGTTTCGCTCCAGTCGATCCTGTCCAACAAGCAGCAGCGCGGCGCTTTCGGGCAGGGGCGAATGGAAGCCATCATTGCCGACGGGCTCCCCTCCGGCGCCTATAGTTTCCAGACCGCGCTTTCCAACGGATCGCGGCCCGATGCGCTGATCTTCATGCCAAACGACGCCCCGCCCCTGGTGATCGACGCAAAATTTCCCCTTGAGGGCTGGCAGAGGCTGGGCGAGGCCGAGGGACCCGACGCCTTGCGCCTCGCGATGACAGAGTTCCGCAATCACTGCGGCGTGCACATCAAGGCGATCGCCGAGAAATATCTGATTTCGGGCGAGACGCAGGACACGGCCTTCATGTTCGTGCCCTCGGAATCGATCTTTGCCGATCTTCACGAGCGGTTCGAGGATGTGGTGCAGCGCGCGGCGCGGGCTAGGGTCGTCATCGTGTCGCCCTCGCTGCTCATGCTCTCGATCCAGGTCATTCAGGCGCTGTTGCGCGATGTGCGCATGCGCGAACAGGCTCATGTCATACAGAAGGAGGTCGTGGCGCTTCTGGCCGATGTCGGACGGCTCAATGATCGGGTCAACAAGCTTCAGACCCATTTCCGGCAGGCCAACCAGGATATCGACGACATCCTCGTCTCGACGGGCAAGCTCACCAAGCGCGGCGAGCGGATCGAAGCCATGGATTTCGACGAGAAGCCCAGGATCGAAGGCCAATGAAAAAGGCTGCATCTCCCCCCAAGAGATGCAGCCTTCTCCCCGGCCAGGCCCTGCCGCGTCACATGGTCAGGCTGCCTTGGGCAGGGGTTTTCCGGTTTCATCTTTGACAACGTGGACGGCAGCGGGCGCCTTGGGTCCAAAGAACGACCATCGCCCCTCTTCGCTTGTCCGGATCCGCGTCGTGAAGACCGCCCTCGCGCATTGGTCCTCGCTCTCGATACGGTGTTCGAGAATCCAGAAACCGTCCACTTCTTCGATCAGACGCGTGCCGATCGACAGCCGTTCCAAGGCTATGAAACGACCGGTGCCGCCGATGTCGCCGATGAGGGCAGCGCCCGCCCCGCGCCGGGTCCGGCCATAACCTGCCGCGCCCTGCCAGCCGCGACAGGCAAGCACCGCCATCGACATTGCCGCTTTGGGCCGGAGCCGGCCATTGCGGTCGATTTCCCATGGCATGGGCCGGAAATATGTTGTGGCTTGGCTGCCGGCCGGCGCCCATTGGCCCACCCTTTCAGCAAGGGTGGCCTTGAAATTGCGGATAAGACCGATCATCGCGCTGTCCCCAATGCGTCTTTGACGGGCAGCACAATTAGTGGGCTATGAACCGGGGCGCGATACCACGAATAGGGTATGCGCGGGTGGCGCTCTGCGGTGGTAATCGAGCGTGGCAGGACGTAAGGTCCGGGCGGGAGTCTTTTGGGAATCGCGTTATGGCCGACACGGACGATGTCGCCGGAGCGGAAAGGGAAGATGGCGCGCCCTGCCGCATCGTTCTGGTTGAAGATGACGGGCCGATCCGTCAGCGGCTCGCGCAACTCATTTCCCAATGGGAGGGTAGCGCGCTTCTTGCCGCCTGTGGAACACTCGAAGACGCGCTCAAGGCAATTGCCAGTAATGAGATCGATCTGCTCGTCACCGATCTCAAGCTTCCCGATGGCAGCGGGATCGAGGCCATCAAGGCGCTGGCCGGCAGTCAGCCAGGCGCTCAGGCGATGGTGATCTCGGTGCTGGCCGATGAGCGCACCGTGCTCGATGCCATCGAGGCGGGCGCTTCGGGCTATCTCCACAAGGACGCCGACTCCATCGACCTTATCGAGGCGATCACCGATCTCATGGCTGGGCGTTCCCCCATCTCGCCAGGCATTGCGAGGATTCTCGTGCGGCGCCTCTCGCTCAACGCAGAAGGTGCAGCCGCACCCGAGGCACCGGCGCAGCCTTCGATCCTCACCAGGCGGGAAACCGACATCCTGTGGGGGATCGCAAAGGGTTTCACCTATGGCGAATTGGCGGACCGGCTGGGCCTTTCACGCCAGACCGTGCCGGTTCATGTGCGCAACATCTACCGCAAGCTCCAGGCCTCCAACCGCTCGGAAGCCGTCTATGAAGCGGCGCGCCTGGGTCTCATCCGGTTGTGAGCGGCAATAGGGTCCAGAGCAGAAGGCGCCAGGCCTTTCATGGGCTCGTGATGCTTGTCATCTTGGCCTTTGTCGCCGCCCTGCCCTTTAGCGTCGGGCTGCCCGAGCCCTCGGGGGCGCTGAAACTGGCCGAGGCGCGGGTCGAGCTTGAAGGCGTATCGCAGGAAATCACGCTTCCGCACAGCTGGCCGCGGACCACGGCCAGCGGACCTGCGGTGGCGCATTACGATCTTGTCTTTGACCTGTCCAGCAAACCTCAAGCGGGCCTTACGCTCTTTGTTCCCGCCATCCGGCAGCATCATACGATCGCGGTCAATGGAGCGGAACTGGTCGTGGGCAAGGACTCCCACTGGACAAACCCGGTCCTCGGCACCAGCGTGGTCGCCACGGTGCCTGCGGCAGTGCTTTTGCCGGGGCGAAACGAGATCGAGGTGCGGCTCGAACGGGCGACGGGCAATATCCCCGGTCACCTCTCGCCCGTTTTCCTCGGCAGTGCGCAGGCGATCACGTCCGGTGAGCTCTTCTGGGCGGAGCTTCCCGGCTATATGCGATCGGTGTCCTATGCGTTGCTCGTGCTCGTGCTGGCCGGTGTCATCATCGTCTGGAGCGCCAGGCCGTATGACGCCATCTTCGGCTGGCTTGCAGCGGCGGCAGGCTTCAACCTGTTTGTGGCTCTGGCCGAAACGGGATCGCTGGGCGCCTGGGCTTCGTTCATCCAGCCCTACCTCTTTACGATCTACGGGATTTTCGGCGTGTTGGCGGCCGGCATATCGCTGGCATTGGTCGACCGACCCCGGCCCCGCTGGCTGGTCTGGGCTGGCCTCGGAATTCCCGTTATCGGCGCCGGCACGGTGGCCTTGGGCCTTGTGCCGCTGCTGGTTGCGGCGCTGACATCCGTATCCCTGGCGCTCGCGGGGCATCTGGCGGCCGTCCTTGTCCTTGTGCGCGATTTCATGCGCTATGGGCGCTGGGAGGCCGGACTTCTCGCCATCCCCTTTTTCCTTACCATTGCTTTCGGGCTTCACGACATCGCGGTCACGGTGGGCATCGTCGAGAGCGGCTTTCTGATGTCCTCCTATGTGCGCTCGCTCGTGGTTCTCTGCATCATCATCATCCTGATGCGCCGTCTCGCAGTCTCGCTCGACCTGCTCGACAGGGCCAATGAGACCCTGCACGCCAAGCTTTCGGAGCGCGAAGCCGAGCTCTCGCTGCTGCACGCAAAAGAGCAGCAGCGCACCGTGGAAAGAGTGCGTGACGAGGAGCGCCAGCGCCTCATGCGCGATCTTCATGACGGAGTGAGCGGGCACCTCATTTCCATCATCGCTCTGGCCGAGCAAGGCCCCGGGGAGGCCAAAGCAATCGAAAAGGCCGCGCGCGACGCCCTCGATGATCTGCGGCTTGTGGTCAATTCCCTCGATATCGGCGACCGCGACCTGCCCCTGGCGCTCGCCGCTTTCCGCGAACGTATCCGGCGCCAGTTGCGGCGGATGGGCGTGGAGCTTTCGTGGTCCATGGACCGGTTGCCGGAGGTCAGCGGGCTCACGCCCTCCAGCGCGCTTTCGATCCTGCGCATCCTGCAAGAGGCTGTTACCAACGCGCTCAAACACGGGCCGGCGACGCATATCGCAATAGCCGGCACGGAAGGATCCGATGGGACCGCGCACATCACTGTCGACAATGACGGATGCCCGGCCAACGAATCGGGCAAAGGCTATGGGCTTGGCAACATGCGCCACCGAGCCGGCGAACTGGGCGGCTCGGCCGAGCTTGCCTCCCATGGCGATGGCGCGAGGCTGACGCTCATCCTGCCGCGAGCGCTCAATACGGCCGCTCCTGCCTAGCGACCCACAACGCGGCGGATCAGCGCCTGGGCGGCGGCAGGATTTCTTTCCTTGGCCCCGGAAATAACATAGGCAAAGACCTCGCGCGGCTTTGTTTCCGGCGCCGGGCCGTAGCTCGGCAGATCGTCGGGCACCCCTCCCGCAGCATAGGCCTTGAGCCGGGCGGCCCATCTGTCGAGTTCGGCGGGGGTATAGCCTTCCTCGTTTTCGGCACTGGTGCCCATCAGTCGCAGATAGACAAAATCAGTGGTCGGGTCGGCAATAACGGGGAAATTGCTGTCGGCGCCGACGATCAGCGCAACGCCATGCTCGCGCGCCAGGGCAACGGCCTCGGGATCACAAAAGCTCTCGTGGCGCGCCTCGACCGCGTGCCGGATGCGCAGCCCGTCCTGCTCATGGGGCAGGAGCTTTAGGAAGGCCGCGAAATCCTCGGCGTCGAATTTCTTTGTCGCGGCAAGCTGCCAATTGATCGGGCCGAGCTTTCGGCTGAGCCGCGTCACGCCGCTCGCCAAAAAGCGTGTCAGAGACTCGGTCGCCTCGGCGAGAACGCGCCGGTTGGTGACATAACGGGTGCCCTTGAGCGCGAAAACGAAATCCTCGGGCACCTCATCGTGCCATTTCTGAAAGCTTTCGGGCTTCTGGCTGCCGTAAAAGGTGCCGTTGATCTCGACAGATGTCAGGTGCTCGCCGAGATATTGCAGCTCACGCTTCTGGGCGAGGCCTTGGGGATAGAACGTCCCGCGCCAGGGCTCGAAGGTCCAGCCGCCCACCCCGATATGGATATCACCTGCCATTGAATCGCTCCCTCGCATGCAAGGCAGCGTTACCCGAAATTGACTGCCCTGCAAGGCTTGCCCTTGGGCGATGGTGCGGGTCACAAAGAGAGAGGCGCGATTCGCCGTCAGTCTTTACGTTCAATCAGCGAGCCGCTCGGTGTCATCGCTTTTCGCTTCATCGCCGGTCCCCAATGACCCGCTCGAGGTTCTGGCTTCGGTTTTCGGGCACAAGGCATTCCGCGGTCAGCAGGAAGCCGTGATCCGGCGCGTGACGGAAGGCGGGGATGCGGTGGTGCTGTTTCCCACAGGAGCCGGCAAATCGCTGTGCTATCAAATCCCCGCGCTGTGCCGCCGAGGCGTAGGGGTGGTGATATCACCCTTGATCGCTCTGATGCGCGACCAGGTCGAGGCGCTCAGGCAGGCAGGGGTGCGGGCGGGCACGCTCAATTCGGCGATCAGCGGAGACGAACAGCGGGCGGTGCGCGATGCACTGTTTGCGGGCGAGTTGGACCTTCTTTATGTGGCGCCGGAGCGGATATCTGCCCCCGGCTTTCATGATCTCTTGTCGCGCATCGACATTGCGCTGTTTGCGATCGACGAGGCCCATTGCGTAAGCCAATGGGGCCATGATTTCCGTCCCGAATATCGCGAGCTTGTCCGGCTCAAGGAACTTTACCCCGACGTTCCGCGGATCGCGCTAACCGCCACCGCTGATCCGACGACACGTGCCGATATCATCGAACGGCTGGGCCTGGAACAGGCTGAGGTTTTCACCACCAGTTTCGACCGGCCCAACATCGCCTACACCATCGTCGAGCGTGCCAATGCCAGAAAGCAGCTTCTGGCGTTCCTTTCCGGGCACAAGGGCAATTCCGGCATCGTCTATTGCCTTTCGCGCGCCAAGGTCGAGGCTACCGCCCAATGGCTGACCGCGCAGGGCATCCCAGCCCTTCCCTATCATGCCGGGCTCGATGCGGGCACGCGCAGCCGCCACCAGGACGCCTTCCTGCGCGAGGAGGGACTGTGCCTTGTCGCGACGGTCGCTTTCGGCATGGGGATCGACAAGCCCGACGTGCGTTACGTTGCTCATCTCGATCTTCCTGCCTCCATCGAAGCCTATTACCAGGAAACCGGCCGCGCAGGGCGTGACGGGCAGCCTGCCGACGCATGGATGAGCTATGGCATGGCCGATGTCGTCCAGCGCCGCCGCATGATTGCGGAAGGCAATGCGCCAGATGCGGTCAAACGGCTGGAGAATGCCAAGCTCAACGCCCTGCTCGGGGTGTGCGAAACCGCATCGTGCCGGCGACAGGCCATACTCGCCCATTTCGGTGAAAAACACACGGGGGACTGCGGCAATTGCGATACGTGCCTCAATCCGGTCGAAACATGGGACGGGACCGAGGCGGCGATCAAGGCACTGGCGGCGATCTACCGCACCGGTCAGCGCTTTGGCGCGGCCCATATCGTCGATGTGCTTGTGGGCAAGGCGAGCGAAAAGGTCGTCAGGTTCGGCCATGACAGCCAGGCCGTCTTCGGTGCCGGCAAGGAACACGATGCCAGGGTCTGGCAATCGGTCATCCGGCAATTGACCGCCATGGGCCTGATCATCGTTGATCACGAGGCGCATGGGGCGCTGAGGCTCGATGAGGGCGCACGTGCGGTGTTCCGCAGGGAGCGCGCCATCACCTTTCGCCGCGACCAGGTCCGCAGATCTGCCGAAATGCGGCGGGCGCTCGGCGCCAGCGCCGATCTCGATCCCGAGGCGCGGGCGCTGTTCGAGGCGCTGCGGGAAGAGCGGGCAAAACTCGCGAAGTCCCAGGGCGTGCCGCCCTATGTCGTCTTCCACGATTCAACGCTCAAGGCCATGGCGCTCGCCCGCCCCGCCTCGCTCGATGCCATGGCCAATCTGCCCGGGGTCGGCGCGGCAAAGCTCGATCGCTATGGCAATGCATTCCTGGCTGTGATTACGGGAAAGGCGGCTGCCAGCGGCGCTATAGCGACATCGCCGTGATGATGGCCGGGGCCATGATGACGATAAAAAGCACCGGCAGGAAGAACAGGATCAGCGGCACGGTCATTTTGGGCGGCAGGGCGGCGGCCTTTTTTTCCGCTTCCATCATGCGCTGGTCGCGGCCTTCCTCTGCCATGACGCGAAGCGCTTGACCGACCGAGGTGCCATAGCGGTCGGCCTGGATGAGTGCGGTCATGACCGAACGCACGCCGTCAAGCCCTGTGCGGCGCCCCAGATTCTCAAAGGCGCGGGTGCGATCCTCGAGAAAGGACAATTCGGCCGTTGTGAGGGTGAGTTCCTCGGCGAGCTCGGGGCTCTGGAGCCCGATCTCCTTGGCCACGCGCTTGATGGCGTGCTCGATCGACATGCCGGCCTCGACGCAAAGCAGCATCAGATCCAGCGCGTCGGACCACGCCTTTCTGATCGAGGCCTGACGCTTGTCGATGCGGTTTTTGAGCAGCAGCACAGGCAGATAGGCGCCCAGCAATCCGACGCCGATGGCGTAGGTGAGGTTGAGAAAGAGCGGCCTGTCGCCGGGCGCGATGATGAGCAGGTAAAGGATCGCCAGCAGGAACAGCGCGATGGGGCTCACGAAGCGGAAAAAGAGGTAGCGGGTAAGGGCGGCCTGCCCGCGCATCCCCGCCTGGGCCAGCCTGTCGGTCGTGTTCTCGTCCATGAACGCCTTTTGCAGCGAGAACCGCTCGACGACGTCCTTCATATAGGTCTTGCTTTCGGCGCCGCGGATGTTGCGGCCCTGGCTCTTGGCCGCCTCCTGATTGCGCAGCCGCGCCATTTCCCTTGCCCGCATCTGCTCGCGCTCGGTCGCAACCCGCTTCATACGGTCCTTGCGTTCGACGCGCTCGGCCAGATGCGCGCCGAAGGTGAAAACGATGGCGGCGGCCGAAATCGCCGCAAACAGCGCGGTCAGGAATTCGGGTTTGACGATCTGGTCGACCAGGTTCACGGCGGGTCCAAGCCTTTTAATAGTCGAACTGGATCATGCGATTCATGACGAATATGCCCATGGCCAGCATGAGCCCGGCAGCGCCGAGGCAAAGGAGGCCGGCATTGGTCGTGATCAGCGGGCTTAGATATTGCGGGCTGATGACGGAGACGGCGCCGACAACGAAGATGGGCAGGGCGCCGATGATGATGGCGGAGGCCTTGGCTTCCGAGCTCATGGCCTTGACCTTTGCCTTCATCTTCTTGCGGTTGCGCAGCACGTTGGCCAGATTGCCCAGCGCTTCGGAGAGGTTGCCGCCCGATTGCTGCTGCACCGCGATCACGACGATGAAAAAGTTGACCTCCGCGACCGGCACGCGCTCGAACAGGACCTCGACGGCTTCCTGGATGGTGCGGCCGACCGCCTGTTGTTCAAGAACGCGGGTGAATTCGGAACGCACAGGTTCCTTGACCTCGCGCGAGACGAGGCGGATCGAATCGTTGAGCGGCAGGCCCGATTTGACACCGCGAACGATCGCTTCGACGGCGTTCGGCAATTCGTCGAGATATTTGCTCTGATAGGCCTTGCGCCGGTTGGCCAGGTACATGTTTGGCAGCACGTAAGCTCCGGCAACCGCAAAGACTGCCGCAAACAGCAGCGGCACCTGCAGGACCACGAGGATCACCAGAAGTACGACGCCCAGAATTATGCAATTGCGCACCCATGCCCGCACATCGGTCTTGATCCCGGCCTGGAAGATGCGGGCGCGCAGGTTCTTCTTTGCCTTTCTGGCGTTGAGCTGGTCGGTCTGCGCCTTGAGTGCATCCTGCACCGTGCGGCGGCGGCTCTCGCGGGTCCTTTGCGCACTGACCTGCTGACGCTGGACCACAATGTCGCCCTTGAGGGCCTTCTTGCGCTTTTCGGCGCGCCCGCCGCCGGCGAGCTGGGGCACAAAGGCAAAGCCGAGCGCCCCGATACAGACCATCACCAATAGACCGAGCACCAGCGGAGACATCAGCGCACCATGTCCCTGTGCTCGACATTTGCGCGTTCGAGCGCCTCGACAAGCGCAGCCTCCTCGTTAAAGTAGCGCGCTTTCTCGGTGAAGTTGGGTTTGGTGATGCCGGTCGAGCGGTGCCGGCCGACGAGATTGCCCGCCGCGTCCTCGCCCAGAATGTCGTAAAGAAAGACATCCTGGGTCACGATCACATCGCCTTCCATACCCAGCACTTCTGAAATGTGGGTGATACGGCGCGAACCGTCGCGCAGGCGCGCCGCCTGGACGATCACATCGATCGAAGAGACGATCATTTCGCGGATGGTGCGCGAGGGCAGGGCAAACCCGCCCATGGTGATCATGGATTCAAGGCGGGAGAGCGCTTCGCGCGGGGAGTTGGCGTGAAGCGTGCCCATCGAGCCGTCATGGCCCGTGTTCATGGCCTGGAGCAGGTCGAATGCCTCGGGTCCGCGCACTTCGCCTACGATGATGCGTTCGGGCCGCATGCGCAGGCAGTTTCTCACCAGCTCGCGCATGGTGATCTCACCCTCGCCCTCGAGGTTGGGCGGGCGGGTTTCAAGGCGCACCACATGGGGCTGCTGGAGCTGAAGTTCGGCCGAGTCCTCGCAGGTGATGACGCGTTCGTCCTTTTCGATGAAGGCCGTCAGACAATTGAGCAGCGTGGTCTTGCCCGAACCCGTGCCGCCCGAGATCAGGACATTGGCACGGATGCGCCCGAGGATGCGCAGCACCTCGGCACCCTCGGGGGAAATGGAGCCGAATTTGACGAGCTGATTGAGCGTCAGCTTGTCCTTTTTGAACTTGCGGATGGTGAGCGCAGGACCATCGATTGAAAGCGGTGGCGCGATGACGTTGACACGTGATCCATCGGGCAGGCGGGCGTCGCAAATGGGGGAGGATTCGTCGACCCGGCGGCCGACCTGGGAGACGATGCGCTGGCAGACATTCATAAGATGGGCGTCGTCGCGAAAGCGCACATTGGTGAGTTTCACCTTGCCGCCAACTTCGATGTAGCAGCGCTGCGAGCCGTTGACCATGATATCGGCGATGTCGTCGCGCGCGAGCAACGGCTCGAGAGGCCCATAGCCCAGAACGTCGTTACAGATATCCTCGAGCAGGTCCTCCTGCTCGGCGATCGACATCACGAAATTCTTGAGCGCGATGATCTCGGCGACGATGTCGCGGATTTCCTCGCGCGCCGAAACCTGATCCATCGCGGCGAGCTGGGAGAGGTCGATCGAATCGATCAGCGCGTTGAAAATCGAGGATTTGGTCTGGAAATAGTTCTTGTCCCGGGCCGCCGATTCGGTGGCGTGGATATCCATCACCTCTTCGCGCTGCGGCTTTGGACCCGGAGCCGGCGCGGCGGCAGGCCTGGGCGCAGGCGCGCTTGACGCTGGCTCTGTGCGCACGGGCGCCTCAGGCTGGGCCACCGGCTTTGGCGCCGGGGGCGCGCTCTGGGTATTGCCGCCAAAACTCGTGCGCTTGCCAAACATATCAGCTCAATCCTTCCCTCAAGCGCGCTTGAGCTTGCGCAGCAGATTGGGGAGCTTGATCCCCGAGGCGCGGGACTGGGTCTCGGCGCCCGAGCGGCCGGTGACGGCCAGTCCGATGGCCCGCAGGAGATCGTTGATCTTGTGGGTCGAAGAGACTTCCGAAATCATCTGCCCATTATTGGCCGCAGTGCCGAACAGCGCGGCGTCGAACGGGATCTGGCCGACCAGGCGGCAATCGATAGCGCCGGCGAATTCATCGGCGGGAATTTCCGGGCGCTTGGGAATGCCCGCCTTGTTGATGACGAGCAGCGGGTCGTTTTCGGTCGGGCGGAGGCTCTTGACGACGTCCGCGATGTTCTTGGCGTTGCGCAGATTGGCG
>CAYSBF010000080.1:0-12635 GCA_964429025.1 uncultured Pelagibacterium sp. | reverse complement strand
CTGCTCGACGAGCCGACCAACGACCTCGACACCGAAACCCTCGCCGCACTCGAAGAAGCGCTCGAGGAATTCGCCGGCTGCGCCGTCATCATCTCCCACGACCGCATGTTCCTCGACCGCCTAGCCACCCATATGCTCGCCTTCGAAGGCGACAGCCACGTCGAATGGTTCGAAGGCAACTTCCAGGACTACGAAGCCGACAAGGTCAGGCGACTGGGCCCGGATGCAGTTAACCCCAAGCGCGTGACGTATAAGCCACTGACGCGGTGATTAACGGCTTCTGCTATAGTCTGGGGACCGGCCGTGTGCCGGTCCCCAACTCCATTTAGAGTCCGCAATGACAGAGCCCTTCGCCCTCGAAATCGAAAACGCCACCTTTGCGGGCCTTGAGGCTGGCGAGGGCATCCCCGTGGTGTTTCTTCACGCCGGGGTGTGCGACAGCCGCATGTGGACGTCTCAGATCGAGGCGGTGGCGGCGGCGGGGTTTTGGGGCGTCGCCTATGACCGGCGCGGGCATGGGAAGACCGTCTCGCCCGACGAGACCTTCTCGCACCTTGAAGACCTCGAAGCGGTGCTCGATGCGCTCGATATCCACGCAGCGGTGCTGGTCGGCTCCTCGCGCGGCGGCGCGCTGGCCATCGATTTCGCGCTTGCCAATCCCGAGCGGACGGCTGGTCTCGTACTGGTCGGCACCTCGATCACCGGCGCGAAAAAGCCGCTGTTCTCGCCCGAGGTCATGCGCGTCGTCCATGCCATGGAGGCCGTCGCCGAGAGCGGGAACATCGAGGCGATCAATGCGGTCGAGGCCCATGCCTGGCTCGACGGTCCGCTCTCGCAAAGCGGGCGCGTGTCCGGCCAAGTGCGCGAGCTTTTTTCCGCCATGAATGGCGATACCCTGCGCAAATCGAGCCTCACCCGCGAGGAGCCGGGGGAGCCGGCCATTGATCTCGTCTCCGGCATCGATACCCCCACACTGCTCGTTGCAGGCGACCTCGACTTCCCCCACATCGTCAATCGTCACGATGACCTGTCCGAGGAAATGGAGAACGCCTTCGCCGTCGTCATCGAGGGCACCGCGCACCTGCCGAGCCTCGAGCGGCCAGATCTTTTCAACCCGTTGCTGCTCGAATTCCTCGACGCGCTGACAGGGGATACCGACAACCCGGAGTGATCGTTTCGATCAATAAGTGTTGGGTAGATCGCGAGCGCGTTCGAGAGTAGATTGAAGCCGTTGATTACCCCCTCGTGAAGGCACCCTCATGACATCGATAGAAGGCGCTCCCGTTGCCACCGGGGCCGGTTCACCGCGTCCGGCAGGGCCACAGAAGGATGCGCGGATGGGTGTCATCACGGCACTATCGGCCTATGGTCTTTGGGGCTTCCTGCCGATCTTTTTCAAGCTGCTCGAGCATGTCGACCCCTTCGTCGTCGTTGCTTTCCGCATTCTCTTTTCGCTCGTCTTCGTCGCGATCGTACTTCTCATCCGCGGACAGATGGCCGAGGTCGGCGCGGCGCTGCGCAACCGGCGGGTCCTCTTTACCCTCACAATATCGGCCGTGCTGGTCGCAGGAAACTGGGTGACCTTCATCTGGGCCATCGTCAACGAGCGCGTGCTCGACACCAGCCTGGGCTATTTCATCAATCCGATGGTGAGCGTGCTGATCGGGCTTGTCCTGCTGGGCGAAAAGCTATCGCCCCTTCAGTGGGCCGCCACCGCATTGGCCATGGCCGCCATCGCCATACAGGCCATCGGGCTCGGCAGCTTGCCCTGGGTCGCCATTGTCCTTGCGGTGAGCTTTGCCTTTTACGGCTATGTCCGGAAAACCGTCGATGTCGGCTCCTCGGCCGGCCTGATGGTGGAAACGATCGTCCTCGTGCCGGTAAGCCTTGCCTATATCGCCTTCACCTTCGTCTCCGGTCCGACCGCAGGCTATGTCAGCGACCCGCAGACGCTCATGCTTCTCGCCCTCACCGGCCCCGCAACAGCCGTCCCGCTGATGCTCTTTGCCTTTGCCGCACGCCAATTGCCGCTCTCGACCATCGGCATGTTCCAGTACATCGCCCCCTCGATGGGGTTTGTCACCGCGATTTTCCTCTTCGGCGAACCGCTGGAAACCCCGCGCCTCATCAGCTTCGCGCTCATCTGGCTATCGCTGGTGATCTTCACGATCGGCTCGTACCGAAATAGGGTCGCAGCCGCCAAGGTAAGGCCGGGATAGCAATGGCGGCTGCGCCCCGCCGCTCAAACCGCCATCAGCGTCGAGCGGTGGGCCCAGCCGGTCGTGCGCATTTCGATCCAGGCCATGAGCGCATACATGACGATGCCTTCAACGGCGAGCATGACGAGTCCGGCGAAAACGAGCGGCACGTTGAACTGGCTCTGGGCCGCGCTCATCATGTAGCCAAGCCCCGAATTGGCGGCCACGGTTTCCGAGATCACCGAACCCACGAACGCGAGCGTGATCGCAATCTTCAGCGATCCGAAAAAGTACGGCATGGAGCGCGGAATGCCGACCTTGAGCATGATGTCCATCTTTTTCGCGCCCAGCGCGCGCAGCACGTCTTCGGTTTCCGGCTCGATCGTCGCAAGGCCGGTGGCGACGTTCACGACGATCGGGAAGAAGGCGATGAGAAACGCCGTCAGGATCGCCGGCATGGTGCCGATACCGAACCAGATGACCAGAACAGGCACCAGCGCGACCTTGGGAATGGCGTTGAACCCGACCATGATCGGATAGAGCCCCGCATAGATCATCCGGGACCAGCCGACCAGCAGGCCAAGCGCCAGCCCTCCGATGACGGCGAGCAGGAATCCGACGGTGGTCGTATAGAGTGTCTGGATCGAGTGACGCTGGATCGCCGGCCAGTATTGCACGATGGCCTGGGCGATCCGGCTCGGCGCGGGCAGGATGGTGTGCGGCAACCCTGACAGGCGCACCACCAACTCCCAGATCACGAACATGCCGATGGTGTAGACCCACGGCATCAGCGGCAGCCAGTTGAACGGCTTATTGGCGTTCGTCGCGCTCATGCGGCCACCCTCGCATCCGCAATCTCGGCGCGCAGCTTGTGAACGAGGTCGTTGAAATCCTGCTCATACATGATGTCGAGCTCACGCGGGCGCGCGAAGGGCACCTTGTGGACGTTGAGGATGCGGCCCGGGCGGGCGCTCATGACGTGGATTGTATCGGCAAGAAACGCCGCTTCGCGCAGATCGTGCGTCACTAGCACGATGGTGACATCCTGGCTCGCATGGAGGTCGCGGATCACCTGCCAGAGCTCTTCACGGGTGAAGGCGTCGAGCGCGCCGAACGGCTCGTCCAGCATCAAAAGCTCGGGCTCGTGAATGAGCGCGCGGCACAGATTGGCGCGCTGCTGCATGCCCCCTGAAAGCTGCCATGGATATTTGGAGCCAAAACCCTTGAGCCCCACCGTCTCGAGCAGGGCTTCGGCCTTGGCGACATATTCGGCCTTGTGCCGGCGCAACCGGTGCCGGTGCCTCTCGACGATTTCGAGGGGCAGCAGGACATTGTCGAGCGTAGTGCGCCAGGGCAGCATGGTCGGGTTCTGGAACGCCATCCCCACGATCGACACGGGCTTGGTAACATGCGTACCGGCAACGGTGACGACACCCTGCTGCGGGATATGCAGCCCGGTGACGAGCTTCATCAGCGTGGACTTCCCGCACCCTGAAGGTCCGACCACAGCGGCAAACTCCCCTCGCTGGACCTCCATGTTGAGCCCCGCGACCGCCAGCGTGCCATCGACTCCGCCATAGCGCATGTCGACGTTGTCGATTGTGACCAGTGATGTACCCATAAACTCCTGCCCCGGCTGCTGCGCCGTTCAGTTTCCAGCGGAAACCGGCCCCTATCCTCCTTCGCCTTCCCGGCTTTTGAGCCGGGGTCCCGAGAGGAGAGAAGGGCCGATTCCCGCCAAAAACAGTATGAACCTATGCCCCTACGGCAGCATGCGCTCCTCGGCGGGCGGCAGGTAGCTGTCGTCGAAGACGTCTTCCGCCGTCACATTGCCGGTAACGCCGATCGAGGACTTGAGGAACTCGATCGAGGCATTGAGCTTGTCGAAATCGACGCCGCCCATGCCGTGCTCGATGACATAGGGGGTCTTGATATTCATCTCATTGGCCATTTCGAGGCGCTCGGTCTCGACTGCGAGATCGAGGATGTCGTTCCACTTGACGACCGCCTCGGCGCCAGCGGCCGGATCGGCAACGGCATCAGCGAAACCCCGGATCAACGCCCGGATCACGCCCCGCACGGCCTCGGGGTTAGCCTCGGCGAAATCGGTGTTGACCATGACGGCATTGCCATAGAGTTCGAGCCCGTGCTCGGCCATCAGGATCGGCACGATGTCCTCATCGGGCACGCCCTGCGCCTTGAGGTTGAGGATCACCGAGAAGGCAAAGCCGAACACCGCATCGACGTCGCCCTGCGCCAGCATGGGCTCGCGCACGGGAAAGCCTATGGATTCGATGGTGATATCGGTGGTGTCGATGCCGGCAGCCTCGACAAAAGCTGGCCACTGCGCAAAGGCGCCATCGGGCGGCGGCGCGCCCAGCGTCTTGCCTTCCAGCGATTTGGGATCCTCGGTGATGCCGAGTGAGCGGCGGCCCACGACCGAGAAGGTTGGCACGTCATAGACCATCATCACGGCCTTGACCGGCTGGCTGGGGTCCTCGTCCAGGAACTTGATCAGGGAGTTGATGTCGCCAAAACCCATGTCATAGGTCCCGGTCGCAACGCGCGGAATGGCCTCGACCGAGCCGTTTCCGGTATCGATCGTCAATTCCAGCCCTTCCTCGGCGAAATAGCCCCGCTCATGGGCAAGGATGAAGCCCGCCGCGGGCCCCTCGAAGCGCCAGTCGAGCGTGAACTTCACCGGCGTCAGGTCCTGAGCGAAGGCGGGCATGGCCAGACCGGCGCCAAGAACGACGGTTCCGGCAGCCAGATTGAATAGTCGGCGGTTGAGCATGGTGGTTCCCCTTGTTATGCCGGGAACGATACAAGCGCGGTGTTTTTTGACTGTAAAGTAAAAAACGCCAAAGGATGAGCAGATAGAAGACTCTGCACACCGTATAGGCAGGGCGCCTATAACCTTGGCCGAAAATCTAGGCAGGCAGCGGACGCGTGAAGGAGCACACGCGCCGCCGGGTCCGGATTACTGCACGTAAACGGTCAGCATCCGGTTGTTGTATTGCACGGCGAGAACGTCATTGATTCTCTTGCCGTTGCGCTGCAGCGCCGCGCTCAGAAGCGCATCGGAGGCGAGCATGTTGCGGACGAAGCCTAGATTGCTGGCTTCCGCGAGGCTGCGAAGCCGGTTCATGATGTCACGGCAGAACCGGACGGGAACGACCTCGATGCCGCGCGAATTCTGCCAGCGCAGAACGTCCTGCTGGCTGTAATTGGCGCCCGAGATGAGGGCTGCGATGCCGCTTGCATCCTGGCCTGCGCATGCCGCCGCCAAGGCTCCGGCCCCGCCGCCGGCTCCTGCGCCACCACCGCCACCCGGTGCACCAGGTCCGCCCGGACCGCCGGGGCCACCTGGGCCACCTGGGCCGCCTGGGCCGCCCGGACCACCCGAACCGCCCGTCCCGATGCTGACGCCGACATCGAGCAGGTTGTCACCCCCAACGTCCACATTGGCGCCAACGGTGCCGCCGAGAAGGTTCACATCGGCCCCCACCGCACTGCCGCCGCCTGTGCCGACGTTGACCGTTGCGGCACTTCCACCCGACCCCGGAAGCACATTCGCGTCGAGCACATTGCCGTCTCCCCCGCCAAGGCCGAGATTGACCAATCCGCTATCGTTCGCTTCACCGCTGTTGAGGGTGATGACCGAGTTCTCCTCTCCTATGACCCCGTCCAATAACGACTGGGCCGAAGCCGGAGCAATAAGTAGGCTTGCCGCGAGCAGGACGCCCGCAGCCAATCCATGTGACTGGCGCATGGTATTCTCCTGTTACTCTATGAAGCCGCGGGCGAAATTCCGTGCCCCGCATATCTTCAAAGCGCCAGCCGCGCCCCGGTTTCCATTCACCTTTCGGTATGGTTACCGGCTGTTTACCATGAATGTTAAACCTTTAGAGAGGATCGCGGCTACGGCACGGATCTACCGACTGCCAACCTGGCTCAAGCGCTGCCGGAAAGGACAACGACGCTACGGGCGGGAAGCGTGATGCGCCCGTCCTCCACCGCAACCTCGCAGCCCGGGCAGGACACGAGAACCGGTTCGAAGACAAGCCCGTTCTCCTTGGGGAGCACCGCTTCAACGGCTTGGCGCTGCCGGTTGAACCACACCAGCATCACCTCGCCGGCCTCGTGCAGAAACATGCCCATCACCGAGGCTTCGGGATTCGTCCAATCCTCTTCAGCCATTTCGCGCCCTTCGGGGTGGAGCCACATCACATCCTTGAAGCCGTCGCGCTCTTCGCCCGTGAGGAAGCGGTCGGTGTTGAGCGCCGGATGCTCACGGCGGAAACGGCTCAACTCGGCGACGAAATTGACCAGTTCGCCGTCCGCATTCTCCCAGTCGAGCCAGGTGATTTCATTGTCCTGCGCATAGGCATTGTTGTTCCCGCCCTGCGTCCGCCCGAACTCGTCGCCTGCGGTGATCATAGGGGTGCCGTGCGACACGAACAGCGTCGCAAGCATGGCGCGGATGTCATGGTTGCGGGCGGTGATTATGTCCGGATCGTCGGTCGGTCCTTCCGCGCCGTTGTTCCATGAATAATTGGCGTCGTGCCCGTCGCGGTTTTCCTCGCCATTGGCCTCGTTGTGCTTGTGCTCGTAGGAAACGGTATCTGCCAGGGTGAAGCCGTCATGGGCAGCAAGGAAGTTGACGCTGGCAGAGGGCTTGCGACCGTCATGATTGAACTGGTCTGCTGACCCGGCGAGCTTGCCCGCGAGCGCACCGATCATGCCGCTGTCGCCGCGCCAGAAACGCCGCACCTCGTCGCGATACTTGTCGTTCCATTCCATGAAGGGTTCGCCGAACCGGCCGACATGGTATCCGCCCGGTCCTGGATCCCATGGTTCGGCAATCAAGAGGCAATCCTTGAGGATGTCGTCGGTCCGGATGCGTTCGAGCAACGCGGCATCGGGCGAGAAGCCTTCCATGCCCCGCCCGAGAACCGTCGCAAGATCGAAGCGGAACCCCGCAATGCCGAACTCGGTCACCCAATAGCGGAGGCTGTCGACCACGAGGTCCTGCACCGCGGGATGGTCGCACTGCAGCGTGTTGCCGGTGCCGGAATCGTTGACGAGGTGAAGCTGTCCGTCCACCTCGACATGCCGGTAGTAGGTGCGCGCATCGAGCCCCTTCATCGAGAGGGCCGGACCGTCATAATCGCCTTCCCCCGTGTGGTTGTAGACGACATCCAGCACGACCTTTATGCCCGCCTCGCGGTACATCTCGGCCATGGTGCGCAGTTCGTGCGGGCCACGCGGGACGATGCGGGGATCGGGTGCGAAATAGGTGATGGGGTTATAGCCCCAGACATTGGTCAGCCCGAGCGCCGGAAGGTGCCCGTCATCGATCCATGCCGCCACCGGCATCAGCTCGACAACGTCCACACCGATATGCTTGAGGTGATCGATCACGAACCGCGTGGTAAGCCCGGCGACCGTGCCGCGAAGCGGCCCCTGCACGGACGGATGCCGCATGGTGAAAGGGCGCACATTGAGCTCATAGATCAGGTGCGGCCTCTGATCGTTGTTCTCCAGCGCCTGCCCTTCAGCAGGCTCCTGAACGATCGCCTTGGGCACGAGCGGCGCGGTGTCCACACTCTCGTCGCGCTTCAATCGCAGCTTGGGGCTGCGCACGAAGGTGCGGTCGATACGGCGGGCATAGGGATCGACCAGAAGCTTGTTGGGGTCGAAGCAATAACCCTGTTCGGGTTCAAAGCGGCCATCGGCGCGCAATCCATACCGCGCTCCGCTGGTCAGGCCGTCGACATGGGTGCGCCAGACATTGCCTTCCCCGCGCGTCAGCTCGATCCGATCGGTTTCCTCATCGGTTTCGTCGAAAAGGCATAACCACATCTTTTCCGCCGTTTCGCTATAGACGGCGAAATCCACACCCTCCTCCGTCGTCGCCGCGCCGAGCGGTGACGGCGAACGGGGAGCGCGCATGCTGCTGCTTGTCATTTGGAAAACCTATGTGATGACCGTCGGAGCGCCCCGGCCGGTTCGTGCCTTGATCTCCGCCAGCGAATCCGCCAGCGCAATCAGCTCGGAAAGCGCTTCCTGCGTTTCCCGCTCGTGATCGCCCATCGGTGGCTCGTAGCGTTCAAGGTAGACCCGCAACGTTGCGCCTACTGTTCCGGTTCCCGAGAGCCGGAAAACGATGCGCGACCCGTCGGCAAAGCCAATCCTGATGCCCTGCGACTGGCTCGACGAACCGTCCACCGGATCGTGATAGGCAAAGTCGTCCGCCAGCACGATTTCGCGGCCGCCAAGCTCGTTGGACGCCAGCATGGGAAGCCTCGCGCGGAGATCCTTCATCAGCTTGTTGGCCGCTTCGGCATCGACCTCCTCATAATCGTGCCGGGAATAGTAGTTCCGGCCATAGGTCGCCCAGTGCTCGCGCACGATCTCATCGACTGTCTGCTTTCGCACAGCAAGGATATTGAGCCAGAGCAACACGGCCCACAGCCCGTCCTTCTCCCGCACGTGATCCGAACCTGTGCCCGCGCTTTCCTCACCGCAGATGGTGACGCGCCCGGCATCGAGCAGGTTGCCGAAAAACTTCCAGCCGGTCGGCGTCTCGTGCATTTCGATGCCGAGTTTTTGCGCCACCCGGTCTGCCGCCGCACTCGTCGGCATCGAACGGGCGATACCCGCAATGCCCTTGGCATAGCCGGGCGCCAGATGCGCGTTGGCGGCCAGAATGGCCAGCGAGTCCGAGGGGGTTACGAACCTGCCTCTGCCGATAATGAGATTGCGGTCCCCATCGCCGTCCGAGGCTGCCCCGAAGTCGGGCGCCCAGGACTCCATCATCAGATCGAACAACTCCTTGGCGTGGACGAGGTTGGGGTCCGGATGCCCGCCTCCGAAATCGGGGAGCGGAACCGCATTGATGACCGTCCCGCGCGGCGCCCCAAGCCGCCCCTCAATGATCGCCTTGGCATAGGGGCCCGTCACCGCATGCATCGCGTCGAACTGCATGGTGAAGCCCGACTTGAACATGTCCGCAATCGCGTCGAAGTCGAATAGCCGCTCCATCAGCGCGGCATAGTCGGCAACCGGATCGATCACCTCCACGCTCATACCGGCAACATCCTGCGTACCGAGGCGGGAGAGATCGACGTCGGGCGTTTCGACTGTCTTGTACTCGGTGATCTCCCTGGATCGCGCGTAAACGGCATCGGTCACGCGCTCCGGCGCCGGACCGCCATTCGACGCATTGTATTTGATCCCGAAATCGCCATCCGGCCCGCCCGGATTATGGCTGGCGGAGAGGATGATACCGCCGAATGCGCCATAGTGCCGGATGACATGCGACGCTCCGGGCGTCGAAAGAATGCCGCCGCGCCCGACCAGCACCTGGCCGAACCCGTTGGCGGCGGCCATGCGGATGGCTGTCTGGATAACGATATCGTTGAAGTACCGCCCGTCCCCGCCGATCACCAGCGTCTGCCCTTCCTTGCCGGGCAGACTGTCGAACAGGGACTGGATGAAATTCTCGACATAGCTGGATTGCTGAAAGTGCTTTACGCGTTTGCGCAGGCCCGAGGTGCCCGGCTTCTGATCATCATAAGGCGTGGTGGAGACGGTCTTTACAGTCATTCGAGCCCCAAAAGCGTGTTGTAGAGCGCAGCGTATTTTTCTGCACTTTTCTCCCAGGAAACGTCTGTCTTCATGCCCTTGCGCTGCATCCGGGCCCAGACGTCTTTGCGGGCATACAACGCAACAACGCGCCGAATGGCTTCACCAAGACTGGGACCGTCGACGGGCGAGAATTGCACCCCTGTTGCAACTCCGGCCTCCACTGCTGCCTCGTTTGCATCGATCACCGTATCGGCCAGCCCGCCAACGCGGCTCACCAGTGGGACCGCGCCATAGCGCAGGCCGTAGAGCTGGGTGAGGCCGCAGGGCTCGAAGCGCGAGGGCACCAGCATCACGTCCGACCCTCCCTGCATCAGATGGGACAATTCCTCATCGTATCCGCGGACGAACCCGACCCGCCCTGGATGCCGGGCCGCGGCATCGGACATTGCCGCCTCGAGCCCCGCATCGCCCGAGCCCAGCACCGCCAACCGGCCGCCGAGCGAGACGAGCCAGTCGACATTTTCCGCGACGATATCGATGCCTTTTTGCCAGGTAAGGCGGCTCACCAGCCCAAACAGCGGCCCCTCGTCGATCTCCAGCCCGAACCGCTCGGCAAGGGCGAGCTTGTTGAGACCGCGTTTGCCCGTATTGGCCGCCCCGAACCGGGCAGCAAGAGCCGCATCGGTCTGGGGATTCCAGGCTTCGGCATCGATACCGTTCAGAATCCCGTGAAGGTCCTGGCTCCGCTCGACGAGCAGGCCCTCCAGCCCCATTCCGTATTGGGGCGTCTGGATTTCCAGCGCATAGGTCGGGCTGACGGTGGTGATCGCATGGGCGCAACGGAGTCCGCCCTTGAGGAACCCAACGCCGCCATAATACTCGACGCCCGTCATGTGGAAGGCGGCCGGGGGCAACCTCAGATGCGGGAAAATGTCCGCACCATACTGCCCCTGGAACGCGATATTGTGGATGGTGACAATGGCCTTTGTCGTCATGTCCCCGCCGAAAGCGATATAGGCTGCTGCCATCGCCCCCTGCCAGTCATGGGCATGCACGATCTGCGGGCGGTATCCTGGAACCAGCCCCTTGGCCAGTTCCGCCGCCACCCAGCTCAGGGCTGCATAGCGCGCCCAATTGTCGGCCCAGTCCTGGCCGAAATCGTCGACATAGATCCCACCGCCCCGGTCGAACAGATGCGCCGCATCCAGCACGATGAGGTCCAGACCTTCCGCCCGCGCAGCGATGAGTTGAGCGGGCCCGCCGAAAAGATCGTCGAAGCTGGCGACCACCCGCCCCTTCTTGAGAGCATCCATGACCTTGGGATAGCCGGGCACCAGCGAGCGCACGGCGATATCATGTGCAGCCAGCGCCCCAGGCAGGGCGCCTGCAACGTCGGCCAGCCCGCCGGTCTTGACCAGGGGATAGATCTCCGAGGTGACGGAAAGGACGTCGATCATCGATTGGCGAGATAGTTGTTGATCATCGGTTGGGTGATGAGCACGACGCCATTATCGGTCCGCCGGAACCATTTCGCATCGAATTCCGGGTCCTCCCCGACCACCAGCCCTTCCGGGATGTCCACCCGCGCGTCGACAACAACCTTTGATAGCCGCACCCCCCGCGCAATATTGCATCGCGGCAGGATCACCGCCTCGTTGAGCTCGGAATAGGAATTGACCCGCACACCGGTGAAGAGCAGCGTGCGCCGCAATTGGGCGCCCGAAACAATGCAATCCCCCGAAACCAGCGAGGAAATCGCCTGCCCGCGCCGCCCCTCCACATCATGCACGAACTTGGCCGGCGGCGTGATTTCAGCATAAGTCCAGATCGGCCAGTCGCGGTCGTAGAGGTCGAGTTCAGGCGTGATGTCGGTAAGATCGACATTGGCCTCCCAATAGGCATCTACCGTTCCCACGTCTCGCCAATAGGCCACGTCCTCATTGGAGGACCGCACACAGGAGCGTGTGAAGCGGTGCGCCCACGCCGAGCCGTTCTTGACGATATAGGGAATTATGTCCTTGCCGAAGTCGCGCGATGACCCTTCGGTCGCCGCATCGCGGCGGAGCTGGTCCATCAGGAACCGCGTCTCGAATACATAGATGCCCATCGAAGCGAGCGCGAGTTCGGGCTTGTCGGGTATGCCCGGAGGGTCCTTGGGCTTTTCGACGAAGTCGATGATCCGGTCGCGGCCGTCCACATGCATCACGCCGAATGCCGTCGCTTCCATGCGCGGCACTTCGAGACAGCCCACGGTCACGTCCGCGCCCGTGTCCACGTGCTGGCGCAGCATGATCTCATAGTCCATCTTGTACACATGGTCGCCTGCCAGAACGACGATATACTTGGCGCCGTAATCCTCGATGATGTCGATGTTCTGATAGACCGCGTCGGCCGTCCCGGCATACCAGAGGTCCTCGGCCACCCGCTGGCTCGCGGGCAGGATATCGAAGCTCTCATTGCGCTCGGTGCGCAGGAAGTTCCAGCCGCGCTGCAGGTGCCGGATGAGGCTGTGCGCCTGATATTGCGTCGCGACGGATATCCTCCTGATACCCGAGTTGATGGCGTTGGACAGCGCGAAATCGATGATGCGCGACTTCCCCCCGAAATAGACGGCAGGCTTGGCGCGCCGGTCGGTCAGCTCCATCAATCGCGTCCCGCGTCCGCCGGCGAGCACATAGGCCATGGCATCGCGGGCCAGCGGTGCCGGGTGTATCGGTTGTGCCATGTTCCTCTCCCTTTATCCGCCCGATCAGCGGGCTTCGATCATTGTGTTCGTCGTTGGCATCGCTGCCCCCTCATCCGACCTCCGCTTCGCTCCGGCCACCTTCTCCCACGAGGGGAGAA
>CAYSBF010000079.1:12472-12643 GCA_964429025.1 uncultured Pelagibacterium sp. | reverse complement strand
AAGGAGGTTCGATCGCAAGAATTGACGCTACAGACGCCTTACTACCTGCTCGACAAATCGGTACTTCTCCGAAACCTGGAAAAAATATCGTATTTGCGGCGGGCTTCCGGCGTAAAATGCGTTCTTGCGCTCAAGGCCTTCGCCACGTGGAGTGTGTTCGACCTTATGGCC
>CAYSBF010000079.1:10048-12462 GCA_964429025.1 uncultured Pelagibacterium sp. | reverse complement strand
CGCTCTTTGGAGTGAAGCTCGGCCGCGAGAAGTTTGGCGGGGAAACGCATGCCTATTCGGTGGCTTGGGCCGACCACGAGATCGATGAGGCCATCGCGAACAGCGATAAGATCATATTCAACTCGGTGAGCCAGCTCGAGCGCTATGCGGGCAAGGCCGAGACAATGGGCAAGCCGGTGGGGCTTCGGCTCAACCCGGGCATCTCGCATTCGCATTTCATTCTCGCCGATCCCGCGCGCCCGTTCTCGCGGCTTGGAGAATGGGACATGGAGCGCGTCAAGCCGGTCCTCGACCGAATTTCGGGCGTGATGTTCCACTTCAACTGCGAGAACGACGAATATGAAAGCCTCGATGCGCTTTTAAAGCAGATCGAGGACCGCTATGCAGATATTCTGCATAAAATGGAGTGGGTTAGCCTTGGCGGCGGAATCCGTTTCACCAATGAGAATTATCCCATCGACCGGCTCGCGCAGCGGCTGAAGGACATGGGAGAGCGCTATGGCGTGCAGCTCTATCTCGAGCCGGGTGAGGCGAGTGTAACCAGATCGACGACACTTGAAGTGACGGTGCTCGATACCGTCTTCAACGGCAAGAATGTTGCGATCGTTGACAGCTCGACCGAAGCGCATATGCTCGATTTGCTGACGTATAACGAGTATACCAGCGTGGCCCCCAATACCGGGCCCTACACGTATATTGTCTGCGGCAAAACTTGCCTTGCCGGGGACATTTTTGGAGAGTTCCAGTTCGAGCATGAGCTCAAGGCTGGGGACCGCATTTCGTTCCTCGATGCCGGCGGCTACACCATGGTCAAGAAGAACTGGTTCAACGGGGTCCAGATGCCGTCTATCGCGGTACGTCACCTGGACGGGCAAGTGGAACTCGTCCGCGAGTTCACGTTTGAGGACTACGCGCGGAGCCTGTCGTAACCTTGGGGTGAGATCCCGACTTCGACAGCGTCGCGTAGATTGGTTCAACTTCTCAAAAAGGTGTTACGTGCGAAGTGAAAAAGAACGTACTGATCATCGGTGCCGGAGGTGTGGCGCAGGTCGTCGCCCATAAAGCCGCAATGGCAAATGACGTGCTGGGGGATATCCATATCGCCTCACGCACGCTCTCGAAGTGCGAGGACATTGTCGCCAGTGTCCTTGAAAAGAAATCGCTCAAGAAACCCGGCGTGATCGAGGCCCATCAGCTTGATGCCCTCGATGTTGAAGCGACCAAGGCGTTGATCGCGAAAACGCGGTCACAGATCGTCATCAATGTAGGTTCCGCCTTTGTGAACATGCCGGTCCTCGAGGCCTGCATCCAGACTGGTGCGGCCTATATCGACACAGCCATCCACGAAGAGCCGAACAAGATTTGTGAGACGCCGCCCTGGTACGGCAATTACGAATGGAAACGGCGCGAACGCTGCGAGAAGAACGGGATAACCGCCATTCTCGGCGCAGGGTTCGATCCCGGCGTGGTCAATGCCTATGCCGCGCTTGCGGTGGACGAGTATTTCGACACGATCGAGAGCATCGATATCATCGACGTGAATGCCGGCTCGCACGGCAAATACTTCGCGACGAACTTCGATCCCGAGATCAACTTCCGCGAGTTCACGGGTGTCGTCTACTCCTGGCAGGACAACAAGTGGCAGACGAACAAGATGTTCGAGATCCCCAAGGTCTGGGATCTGCCTGTTGTCGGCGAACGCCAGACCTACATGACCGGTCACGACGAGATTCACTCGCTTTCGCAGAATCTCGATGTGCCGAACGTGCGGTTCTGGATGGGCTTTGGCGACCACTACATCAATGTCTTCACGGTCCTGAAGAATCTCGGCCTGCTCTCCGAGCAACCGATCAAGACCGCTGAGGGCCTCGAGGTTGTTCCGCTCAAGGTGGTGAAGGCCGTTCTGCCCGATCCGTCTTCGCTCGCCCCCGAATATGAGGGCAAGACCTGCATCGGTGATCTGGTGAAGGGCAAGAAGGACGGAGAGGACCGCGAGGTCTTCATCTACAACGTCGCCGACCACAAGGAAGCGTTCAACGAAGTTGGCTCGCAGGGCATCTCCTATACAGCAGGCGTTCCGCCCGTGGCCGCGGCGATCCTCATCGCCAGGGGCACCTGGGATGTCCACAAGATGGTCAATGTGGAGCAGCTGCCCCCGCAGCCCTTCCTCGACCTCCTGAACCGGATGGGTCTCCAGACCTCGATCCGCGACGAGAATGGCGAACGCGATCTCTCGTTCGAGGGCTGGGAACAGCAACGTCCGGCCGCCAAGGCCGCAGCCCGCCGCTAAGGGCACAACATTTCGGCGCTCTCGGCGGGTATCGCTGGGGCCCCCCCCCCCCCCCCCCCCCCCCCCACGGGGGGGGGGGGGGGCGGGGGGGGGCCCCCCCGCCCGCCAAAGCCCCGGGGGGGGG
>CAYSBF010000079.1:0-10038 GCA_964429025.1 uncultured Pelagibacterium sp. | reverse complement strand
GCTGGCCCCTCACCCCCAACCCCTCTCCCACAAGGGGAGGGGGGGGCTCATGTGGCTGCCCGACGGTTCCCCTTCTCCCCTTGTGGGAGAAGGTTGGCCGGCGAAGCCGGCTCGGATGAGGGGGTGGCGATACCAGCCCGAAGCTCGGATGTCTGAAAAGGACCGCCCGTGCCGGAAGGTGCGGGCGTCTTGCTTTTTCGGCAATGGTCTTGTCCGGGCCGAGCGCGTAGTTCATGCTCTCGCCGATAAGGGGGAAAGCCATGGACACCGAAGGCACCGCCAGGGAAAAGCGCTCGGGTACCGTGCAGTCGGTCGAGCGCGCTCTTTCCATCCTTTCGGTTCTCGGGAACGACGAGGACGGCTACCGCCTCACCGATCTCGCCCAACGCACCGGCCTTTCCGTCTCTACGGTCCACCGCCTGCTGACGACGCTCGAACAGCATCATTTCGTGCAATTCGACCGCTCGGATGGCATGTGGCATGTCGGCCGGGCCGCCTTCCGTGTCGGCTCGGCCTTCGTGCGCCAGCGCAATTTCGTTGCGCCGGCGCTCCCCATCCTGCGCCGTCTCCGTGACCAGACCCGGGAGACCGCCAATCTCGGTGTTGTCGATGAGGGGGAGGTCGTCGTGCTGACCCAGGTCGAAAGCCGCGAGATCATGCGTGCCATCACCCGGGTCGGGGGCAGGGCGCCCATGGTTTCCTCGGGCATGGGAAAGGCGATCCTTGCGACCTATCCCGACAGCGATGTCGATACCATCATCCGCCGCCACGGTATCCGCAAGCTGACCGAGAAGGCGATCACGTCCCCTGCGCGTCTCAAGGCCGATCTCGAGGAAACCCGCAGGCGCGGCTACGCAATCGATGACGAGGAATATGTCGTGGGCCTGCGCTGCGTTGCGGCCGTGGTCTACAACCATCAGGCCGAAGCCTTGTGCGCGATTTCGATTTCGGGCCTTTCCGCCCGCGTCACAGACGAGCGCGTGGAGCGCCTCGGTGTCCTTGTCGCCGAAGCCGCGCGGGAGCTGACGGGCGTTGTGGGTGGCACAATGCCCGGCGCCAACACTTAGAGCAGGACCTGATATTCCGGCCTGCCGCGTCCCACGTCCCGTGCCTCGAACACCATTCCGCTCTCGGGATGCTCGGCGATCGCATTTATATCCATGTTCTCCCGCGCCGTCGTGATAAACAACGTCGTGAGATCGGGATCACCAAAAGCAGGGCAGGTGGTCTGTGGGACTTTGACCGCGACCGTCTTCACCAGCCGTCCATCGGGATCGTAGGCAGCAACGCGGGAAGCGCCCCACTGCGCGATCCACATCAGCCCGTCCGCGTCGACAATGGCTCCGTCGGGATTGATCCCGTCGCCGGAGAAGTCAATAAAAACGCTGGGCTCTGCTGCGGGCCAGCCTTGATCGGCGGAAAGCGCCACCTGCATTACCTTCTGGGTGTTGGTATCGGCGTAAAAGGCGCGCGAACGGTCGGGAGCAAAGCATATGGCGTTGGGTGTGCTGATGCGGTCGAAGAGCCTTCTGGTTTCGCCGCGATAGTAGCGGTAGATGGCGCCCGCACCCTCGGTGTGGTCCTTGCTCATCGTACCGATCCAGAACCCGCCCCACGGATCGGCACGGCCGTCATTGGAACGCATCGAGCCGTCAGATGCTTCGATGTCCGCGACCTTGCTGCGTTCACCGGTCGGGATATGGAAACGCCACAATCCGGTCTCCGTAGCAATCAGCAGATGGTCAAGGTCAATCCACCCGGCGGCAGAGCCAAACTCCCCCAGTTCCCACGTTTTCGGGCCGTGAACACCGCGGCTGTGGAGCACACCGCCCAGGATATCGAACCAGAAGAGCTGGTTGCGGAGAGGATGCCAGAGCGGCCCTTCGCCGAGCGTCGAAACGCGGTTGTCGTAGATCGTCGAACTCATGCCATCACCCTGTCATAGGCCGCGACGATGTCGCGCGCCCTTGCGCTGATATCGGACACATTCATGCCCGGCTTGTATATTGCCGTTCCGATGCCGAACCCGGCGGCACCGGCCGCTTTCCATTCGGCAAAATTGTCTGCACCTACGCCGCCCACTGCATAGACTTGAGCGTCCGGGGGCAGCACCGCGCGCAACGCGGCGAGCCCCTTCGGTCCCATGGTGAAGGCCGGGAATATCTTGAGCCCGTCCGCACCCGCAGCGAGTGCGGCAAAGCACTCCGAAGCGGTGAAGACGCCGGGGAAGGAGGCGAGGCCGAGGGTCTTGGTTCGCTCGACAACGACCGGGTTGCAGTTGGGCGACACGATGAGCTTTCCGCCTGCGTCGGCGACCTCGTCGACTTCTGCAGGCGTCAGCACAGTCCCCGCGCCGATCAGCGCTGTTTCGCCGAAATTCTCGGCCATTGCCCTTATGCTCGCAAGCGGCTCCGGCGAATTGAGCGGCACCTCGATCCGGTCGATGCCTGCTTCGATAAGGGCTGCGGTAACCTCCATAGCCTCATCCGGCGTGATGCCGCGCAGGATCGCGATCAGATTGCGGCTCATGTCAGTTCCCTCTCAACTGCCGATACGCCGAGACCAGCCCGGCCAGTGTCATCGCGTCACCTTCGGCAAGCGTCGCGTGCCCGCCTGCCAGGTGCAGCGCGTCGCGATATCGTCCGCCAAGGCCCTCTGCTCCGATAATTACCACTGGGCTATCCTGCCACTTGGCCCGAGTCGCGGCCAGTTCCATACCGAGAACGAGCCCGGAAAGCCGCGTCCGCGCCGTCTCCGGCGCAAGCCCATGCAGCAGCGCCTCGGCGCGTAGCCTGAAAAGTCCTGCAACTGCCGTCTCCGGTTGGTTCAGGCTCTCATTGATCGCAAGAGCAAAGCCTTCCGCGTCCCACCCCTCTGCGGCAATGCTGTGCCGCAGCACGGACTGTCCGGAGAGCAACGCGAACATCTCGCCCGTCATGAAAGTCGAGAAGGACAGGATTTGCCCCTTCTCGATACGCGCCCATTTGCTGTGAGTCCCGGGCAGGCAGATGAGACCGGCAAAATCGGGATGCTGCGCCAGATAGCCCGCAATCTGCGTCTCCTCACCGCGCATTACGTCGGCCGGGTCGTCCTGCATCAGGCCAGGCAGGATGGAGACCCTGATCCGGTTATCCCTGCCCGTGACGACAAGCGCATCCGAACCCGCCGGAGCGCAGGGCACCGCGCGATACGCCGCCTCCGCCCATCCCTGCCGCGCCCCCACCATGCCACAGGCGACGACGTCCGTCGTGCGGTCACTTTCGAGCCAGTCTCCGACCAGTTCCAGCAACGCGCCCTCGAAGGCATCTCGCTCGAGCCTGCCCATGCCGTCAGCGGATTGCCGCATCTCCAGCAGGTTGTCGTCGCGGCTCATCGCCCAGGCACGCAGATGCGACGTGCCCCAGTCGACGGCAATCCAGAACGGCTTGACTGCGATCATGCTGAAATTGTCTCCGTCCCGCCTCCTCGCCGGCCGGAAGAACCTATAATGGCTCGCGCAGCGTTTGAAGCGTGTGGAGAGGAAAAATCTAGCCGAGTTCGGCCTTTACCGCCGCGCGCGGCCCTTCATTGAGGAAGCGCTCGAGTGCCTTGGCGACATGCCTGAACCACAAGGAGTTGTGCCGCAATTCTTCAGGCACAAATCCGGGTAACTCCTGTAACGCGGCCGCGATACCCTCTGCAGTGTCGCCAGACGCTGCCACAGCCACTGCGATTTCCGGCTCTCTCGGGTCGCGGAGCGCGAAGGTTTCGCCGTCCGGTTTTTGTCCCATGGCGTAGGCCATCCATGCCGCCGTCGCGAAGGCGAAAGGTGCAAGGTTCTGGCCATGTTCAATCGCCGTCAGCGCCGCCTCGAATATGCGGGGCGGCAGTTTTTGGGTGCCGTCCATGGCGATGCGATAAGTCTCGTCCGACATGGCCGGGTTCGCCAGGCGCGCGAACAGGTCTTCCGCATAAGCCGCAAGATCGATCCCCGGAACGGGCGGCAAGGTGGCGGCAGCCGCCTGGATATGCCGTCGCACCAGCGCAGCAAGGTCCGCGTCCGCCATCACGTCCCGCACATAGCGGTGTCCCAGAAGAAAACCGGTATAGGCGAGAAGTGAATGGGTGCCGTTGAGCATCCGGAGCTTCATCAGCTCGAACGGGGCGACATCCTCTACCAGAAGTGCGCCACCCGCTTCCCAGCGCGGGCGGCCCGCGCAGAACGCGTCCTCGATTACCCACTGGCTGAACGGCTCAGCTTCCGTCACCGCCTTGTCCTCCACCCCAAGCCGGTCTTCGACCTCGGCAAAAGTCTCCGGCCGCGTGACCGGCGTGATCCGATCGACCATCGTGGAGGGAAAGGTGACGTTGCTGGCGATCCAGCCGGCCAATTCGGGCTCGATCCTCTCGGCCATGTCCAGCACGAGCGCGCGGATGATCTCGCCATTGTGCGGGAGGTTGTCGCAGCTGAGAACGGTGAACGGGCCCACGCCCGCGTCCCTCCGGGCGCGCAAGGCAGCGGTGATGATGCCGACCGCACTGGCTGGGCGCGCCAACCGATTTTCCAGATCTGCGGCAATGGCGGAGTCCGTGGTGTCCAGCCGCCCGGTCTTGCGGTCGAAGCCATAGCCCTTTTCGGTGACGGTCAGGCTCACGATGCGGGTTGCCGGGGCGGCGAGAAGCGCCATCAGCTCTCGATGCTGTTTCGGCGCAAAAATCACCCCCGCCAGTGACCCCACGATGCGCAGGTTCGGCACCCCCGGCGTGCGCTCCACCAGTGTGTAGAGCCCGTTCTGGGGATTGACCTGCTCGGCAACGTCAGCCGACCTCAGGCTGACGCCCATGATCCGCCAATCGCCGCCATCGGCGGCAAGCGCGTCGTCGGTATAGACGGCAGTGTGCGAGCGCATGAAGTTGCCGGCGCCGAGGTGAACGATGCCGACGCCATAGTCTTGGGGAGCGTAGGCGGGCAGGCGTGCCCTGCCGGCAAGTCCATCGAGGGTGGTGAGGCGGCTCATGGCAGATTATAGGCTTTCTTGGCCGCCCCATAACTCATATGCGCCGCAAGCTCCAGAGCCTGCGCTCGCGAGACGCGGTGCTCACCCACCAGCAGAGCCAGAAAACGGCAGACCTCACGACGCCAGACATCGTGCCGTGCCGGGATCGAGAGTAACGCCCGCGTGTCGTCGTTGAACCCGGCCAGATTGTAAAAGCCTGCCGTCTCATGCATGGCATCGAGATAGCGCCTGATGCCGTTCGGACTGTCATGGAACCACCAGGGCGGCCCGATCATCACCGAAGGCCAATAGCCTGCCAACGGCGCCAGTTCGCGCGCGTATGTCGTCTCGTCGAGCGTGAAAAGGATCAGCCGGAACTTTCCGGCATTGCCGAACCTAGCGAGCAGCGGGCGCAGGCCGTTGACGAAGTCCGTCCGGCACGGGATGTCGGCACCGAGATTGGGCCCGTATTCGTCCAGAAGCGCCGGATCAAGGCTGCGCAACACGCCCGCGTGAAGCTGCATCACCATCCCGTCTTCGGCCGCCAGCGCCGCCATTTCGGTCAACATCTGCGCTCGGAACTGCTCGCCTTCTTCGGCTGTGATGGCGCCGCGCAGCGCCTTGTCCAGCAGCGCCTGCTTCTCGTGCCGGGAAAGGTCCGCGGTCAGTGCCGACGGCACGCCGTGATCGCTCGCCGTCGCGCCATATTCCCGGAAGAAGGCGCGCCGGACCGCGTGTGCATGGATCATTCCGGCCCAATTGCTGGTGTCCTCCCCGGTCAGCTCGGCAAAGCGCGCGAGGTTGTCCGTGAAGTGAGGCACGTCGGGATCGGTCACATCATCAGGACGGTAGGTCGTGCGAATGCGGCCGATAAGTCCCGCGTCCTTGAGCGCGCGGTGGTGCTCGAGCCCATCGAGGGCAAATTCTGTCGTGGCGATGGCTTCGACCTTCGCGCGGTCGAGTACGGCCATCGGCCGGAGGGCAGGGGTCCTTAGCCCGGCATCTATCGTGTCATAGACCGCATCGGCTGTGTCCGCCGAAAGGGGCACCGAGACGCCGAAGAACATCTCGAGCGAATGCTCGATCCACAGCCGCGAAGGGGTGCCCTCGAACAGGTGCCAGTGGCTGCAGAACAGCCTCCAGGCGTCGCGGCCCTCGGCAACCGGCCCGCCATCCTTCCGCCTGACGCCCAGCCGATCATAGGAGAGCCCCGCGCTGCGCAGCATGCGCAGCACATAATGGTCCGGCGTAAGGAACAGGCTGGCTGGGTCGGAAAAGGCAGGATTCAGCGCGAACCATGAGGGGTCGGTGTGTCCGTGCGGACTGATGATCGGCAGGTCCTTGACGCTCTCATAGAGCGACCGCGCGATCGAACGCAAATGCGGGTCGACCGGAAACAGTCGGTCCGGGTGGAGAAACGTTGCGTTCGTCATCGCGCCAGTCCCAGGGCCGGATGCTCCAGCGCGTGCATGACCCCCCGCAACTCGGCCAGCCCCTTGAGCCGGCCGATCGTCGGGTAGCCCGGCTGGGCCTTGCGATTGATGTCGTCGACGATGTCCTGTCCGTGGTCGGGCCGCATCGGGATCTGGTGGTCGGCACGCCCCTCGGCCTTGCGCCGCGCCTCCTCGCGGACAATGGCCGCTATGAGCGCCACCATGTCCGTGTCCCCCTTGAGGTGCTCGTCCTCGTAAAAGGAGCCGAACAGCGCATCGCTCTCGCGTTTGACGTTGCGCAGGTGGAGGAAGTGGACCCTTGGCCCCAGCCGCTCCATCATTGCCGGCAGGTCGTTGTCCGGCCGGGCGCCCAGTGAGCCCGAGCACAGCGTCACGCCATTTGCCGGGCTGTCCACAGCTTCGAGAATGCGGACATAGTCGGCCTCGGTCGACATGATCCGGGGCAAGCCGAGCAGGCTGAAAGGGGGATCGTCCGGATGGCAGCACATCCTCAGCCCCAGCCTTTCGGCAACCGGCACCACTTCGGAGAGAAAATCGATGAAGTTCGCGCGCAGCCGGTCCGCTGAAATCTCCCCGTATTCCGCGAGATGCTCGCGCACCCCGTCCAGCGTCAAATGCTCTGCCGCACCAGGCAAGCCGGCTGTGACGTTCTGCGTAAGCTCGACGCGCCGCGCATCCGGCATCTGCGCAAACCGTTCGCCGGCAGCTTCGACAACGTCACCAGGAAAATCCTCCGCAGCGCCAGGTCGCTCGAGTATGTGGATGTCGAAGACCGCGAAGTCGACATAGTCGAACCGCATGCAGGTGCCGCCATGGCTCACGCGGAAGGTGAGATCGGTGCGCGTCCAGTCCAGCACGGGCATGAAGTTGTAGCAGATCGTCTCGATCCCGGCGGCCGCGACGTTCTCGAGGCTGGTCTTGTAGTTGGCGATATGTTCCCGCCACTCGCCCGTCTGCTTCTTGATGTCTTCCGATACCGGAAGACTTTCGATCACCTCCCAGGCAATGCCGGACGGCGCGCCGGTGCTGGTGTGGGCAACCTCCGCCTGACGCTTGCCGATCTCTTGAGGCGTCCATACGTCACCATTGGGAACGTGGTGCAGCGCCGAAACGACGCCCTCGGCACCCGCCTGCACCACATCCTCGATCCTCGTTACATCCTTGGGCCCGAACCAGCGCCAGGTCTGCCGCATCCCTAAAATCTCCTGATTAAAACACCAGCCGGGGCAGGAACAGCGTCAGGTCCGGCACGAACAGCAACAGCAGGACGAGCAGCACGACCGTCGCAATGAACGGCACCGACTCCCTGACATACTCGTCGATACGGCAATTGAGCAGGCTGCACACGGCGAACATGGCGACACCGACTGGCGGCGTCATCCCGCCCAGGGTCACGATTGTCATCATCATGATCCCGAACTGCACCGGGTCGACGCCCGCCGAAGTGATAATGGGCACGAAGATCGGCGTCAGCAGCAGCACCAGCACCGTCGACTCGATGAAGAGCCCCATAACGAACAGGATAAGCAGCACGGTGATGACGATGAGATAGGGCTCGGTGATGCCCCCGAGAATGGCGCCGGACACCTGCTGCGGCACCTGCAGGAAGGTGATGGCGAAGCCGATCATTCCCGACATCAGGATGATCAGCATGATCATGCCGATATCGCTCACCGAGTGGCGGAACGCCTCGACCGTCTTGGCCCAGGTCAATTCGCGATGGGCGAAAAGGCCCACGGCAACGGCGTAAATCACTGCTCCCGCGCCCACTTCGGATGGCGTGAGCAGACCGCCGCGAATGGAGAACACAAGCAGCACCGGAAAGAGCAGCGCCCATTTGGCGCCCCACATCGCCGAGAAAAATTCCCTAGCCGTCGGCACGCGCGTATCCGCAGGCCGGTAATTGCGCTTTTTCGCGATGAGATAGGTCGTGACCATCAGCATCGCCATCATCAGAAGGCCCGGGATGATGCCCGCCAGAAACAGCCGCCCGATGGAGACATTGCCTACGTAACCATAAAGGATCAGACCGATGGCCGGGGGCAGGGTGGCCGTTATCAGCGAGGTGACCGCGATGACGGCGGCAGAGAAGCCCTTGGAGTAGCCCTGCTTGAGCATGGACGGACCGAGGATTCGGGCCTCCATGGCGGCCTCGGCGACCGCCGACCCTGACACCCCGCCCATCAGTGCCGAAAGGATCACCGATACCTGCGCCAGCCCGCCCGCCATCCAGGAGACGGCGACATTGGCGAATTTGAACAGCCGCTCGGTGATGCCGCTCGCATTCATCAGATGCCCCGTGAGCACGAAGAAGGGCACGGCCAGCAGCGGAAAGCTCTGGCTCATCGTCGCGATGCGCTGCACGCCGATCGAGAGCGGCATGATGTCCGACGTCATGAAGAATACGAACCCGGAAATCCCGATCGCAAAGGCGGCAGGCGCGCCGATGAAGAGAAGGAAGAAAAAGACGCCGCCGATCAGCCACATGGCTTAGACCTCGGCCTTGACGGGTACACCGAAGTCCGGCCGCGAATAAATGAGCGTTTCGCCATCGCGGCGGCGCCAGGCAATGACGGCATTGTAGATCAGAGACCCGGAAAGAAGCAGGCACCCGACCGGAACGGCGATGGTCACAAAGCCGTAGGAAATCCCGCTGTCACCATAGACGCGCTGGCGGTTGAGCATGGTGAGGTCCGCGCCTTCCTTGGCGAGGATGATGAGGAATACGATGAAGACGGCCGTGAGAACGGTCTCGATTACGAGCCGCCACATATAGGGCAGGTGGCGGATCAGAACATCGACGCCCAGATGCCCCTTTTCACGCAGTGCGCGTGTGGCACCCAGAAAGCAGAGCCAGATGAACAAGAGCTGTGCCATGTCCACCGACCAGATCAACGGATGGCCGAAGAACCGCATGACTGCGGCCACGAAGACCATTACCGTGATCAATGCGAGAATGCCGCCGGCAATGGCGAACTCGATCTGCCCGAGACGTTTGAGCATATAGTCAGCGCCTTCATCTGGATAAGCACTGCCTCCGGGGCAACGGCCCCGGAGGCAGGACGTAGCGCGGGGAGTATAGCTTACTCGCCTACGATGTCTTCGATGAGTGTACGAAGGCCGCTATAGCCAAGCGAGTCATAGACGACCGACGTCGCTTCCACGAACGGGGTGACGTCGATGTGGTCGACCGAAACGCCAGCGGCCACCAGGTCTTCCTCGATACCGGCCAGGGCATCCGCAGTGCCATAAGAGGCAACGTCACCCGCAGCGAGCGCTTCCTCGCGCAGGATGACCTGCAGGTCCTCGGGCAGCGAGTCGAACCAGCTTGCGCTGGTCACAAGGCCGGTGATGAGGTTGATATGGCCCGTCATCGTAACATGGGTGATGACTTCCTGAAGATTGGCGCCGACCAGGGCAGGGAGCTGCACTTCGGTGCCGTCGATGACGTTCTGCTGGATCGCGCTATAGACTTCGGCGAAAGGCATCGGCGTCGGTACAGCGCCCATGGCGGCAACCGTTTCCAGCCAGACCGGGGCGCCCGGCGTCCGCAGACGGACGCCCGCGAGATCTTCGGGCGTCGAAACCGGCTTCTTGGTGACGAGGTG
>CAYSBF010000078.1:0-13117 GCA_964429025.1 uncultured Pelagibacterium sp. | reverse complement strand
GCCGAGATCACGGCGAGCGAAATCCGTGCGCTCGAGAACGCGATCGCCAAGCAGGAGGCGGACCTTTCGATCCTCAAGGCGGACTGGGCATACCTCAACCAGCCGACCCACATCCAGCCGATCATCGACAGGCACAGCGAGGTGCTGAACCTTCAGGTTGCCGCCGCGAGCCAGTTCGGACGGTTCGAGGATCTGCCCATGCGGCCGCAGATGCGGCTCGACACCGAGTCGCTCGATGCGCTGTTCGAAGCGATCGAAGCAGGTGAGGATCCGATCGGGGCCCTGCTGGAGGATATGCTGTGACTACCTTTGCCAGCACCGAACCGACGATCTCGATCGAGGGCTCGCGCAAGTCGCGCGGCAACCTCACCGAGCGGCGCATCCGCTGGGCGATGGTTTTTGTCGCGCTGATCTTTGCGGTTATGGCCGCACGTCTGGTGATGCTGGCCAATGTCGAGGTGGACACGACGATCGAGGGGCAGGCGCGCGATGCGATCATGGCTTCGCGGCCACCGATCCTCGATCGCAACGGGCTCGAGATGGCGGTGGATATCCGCGTGCCGTCTCTCTTTGCAGAGCCGCGCCGGATTATCGATGTGGAAGAGGCGGCGGACGCCATCCTTACGGTGCTGCCCCATCTCAACCGGAGCTGGCTGGTCAACCGGCTGACGGGCGACAAAGGCTTTGTCTGGGTTGCGCGCGAGCTGACCCCGCAGCAGGAAGAGCGGATCATGCGGTTGGGCATCCCCGGCCTCGATTTCCTCACCGAGAGCAAACGGTTCTATCCGGGTGGAACGGTTGCCGCTCATGTGATGGGCGCGGTCAATGTGGACAATGTCGGGATCGCGGGCGTCGAAAAGCATCTCGATGACGATGATCTGGCCCTTCTGCAGGAATTGGGGCTGGCGCGGGGCAATGCGCTGACGCCGGTCCACCTTTCGGTCGACCTCAGGGTGCAGCATGCGCTGCATTCCGAACTTGTCGATGCGCTGACACGATACAACGCGATTGCGGCGGCCGGGGCGATCATGGATGTGCATACCGGCGAGATCATTGCCATGGCCTCGCTGCCCGATTTCGACCCGAACAATCCGGCGACGATGCTCGAAGAAGGCCGGTTCAACAGGATGACGGCGGGTAAGTTCGAGCCGGGTTCGACCTTCAAGACCATGACGTTCGCGGCGGCGCTGGATGCTGGAGCGATCTCGCTGACCGACCGGATCGATGCGCGTTTCGACATGCGCTTCGGGCGGTTCTCGATTTCCGATTATCGCGGGCAGTACCGTGTTCTGACGGTGCCCGAAGTTTACCGGTATTCCTCCAATATCGGCACGATCCGCATCATGCAGGCGCTGGGCAAGGAGAATTTCCGCAGCTTCATCACCCGCATGGGGTTCGAGGGGTCGCCGCAGATCGAGTTGCCGGAGCGCACCGCATCGGCCATTGCACCGAGCTTTTCGGAAGTGGGGGCGGCCACCGCATCTTTCGGGCACGGTTTGAGCATCACGCCCTTGCAGATGCTGACGGCGACGGCGGCGCTGGTGAATGGCGGCAATCTGATACCGGCGACGATTTTCGAGCGGACCAAAGAAGAAGCGATGGCGCTTTCAACGCAGGTGGTTTCGCAGCGCACCAGCGAGCAGATAAGGTATCTGATGCGGCTCAATGCGCTTGAAGGCTCGGGCAGCCGCGGCAACCGCATTGCCAATGGTTATCGCTGGGGCGGCAAGACGGGTACGGCCGAGAAGGTCGTCGATGGCCGCTATTCGAGCGAGAAGGTAACGAATTTTTTTGCTTCCGCTTTCCCGCTCGACAATCCGCGCTATGCAATGTTCATCCTGATCGACGAGCCGGAGGCCGAGAACGCGCAATCTGGCCGTACAGCGGGCTGGAATGCGGGCGAGGTATCGGGACGCGTTGTCGCGCGCATCGCTCCGATGCTAGGCATACAGCCCAATACCGATCCGGCTCTCGATGCTGCGCTCGTGCCGCCTGAACTGCGTTTCTGAGGACTTATGACCTTGCCATATCCGCTTTCCAAATTGATCGAAGGCGTAGCCCATCCAGATCCGGTACCGGCGCTCGAGGTCGAAGGCATCAATGCCGATAGCCGGCTGATCGGGCAGGGGGATGCCTTTTTCGCCCTGCCGGGTTCGCGCGGGCATGGCATCATCTATTCGCGGGATGCGGTGGGACGCGGCGCCGCCGTTCTGGTTACGGATCAGAGGCCGGACAACGACCCCGGCGTACCGGTGGTGCTGGTCGAGGATGTCCGGGCTGCCTATGCCAAGGCTGCCGCATCGGTCTCAGGACCGCAACCGGACCATTGCGTCGCGGTGACCGGGACCAATGGGAAAACGTCGGTGGTCTCGTTCCTGCGCCAGATCTGGGGCCAGGCGGGGATCAGGGGCGCAAGCATCGGCACACTCGGCATGATGATCGACGACCGGCATGTGCCGGGCGAGTTGACGACGCCTGATCCGCTCTCGCTGCACAAGACGCTTGCCGGCCTCAAGGCCGAGGGCGTCGAACATGTGGCGATGGAGGCCTCGAGCCATGGCATCGACCAGCGCAGGCTCGATGGCGTGCGCTTTACCGCCGTTGCCTTTACCAATCTCAGCCGCGACCATCTCGACTATCACGAAACGATAGAAAATTACCGCGACGCCAAGCTGCGGCTGTTTCGCGAACTCATCAATGACAGCGCGACGGCGGTCATCGATGCCGAGAACGAAGAAGGCCTGCCTTTCATGTTCGCGGCACTCGACAAGGGCGCGACGGTGTTTACCGTTGGGCGGGGCGGCGCGCATATCGATGTCGAAAGCGTCGAAAGCGAAGGGTTCGGACAGCGGGTCAAGGGCAAGCTCGTGGGCGAGCCGATGGAGTTTCTTCTGCCGCTTGTCGGGCGCTTCCAGGTGGACAACGCCGTTGTCGCGGCGGGCCTAGCCATGGCGACAGGTGTCGACAACAAGACGGCAATCGCTGCGCTGGAGCAACTCAAGGGCGCAAAGGGACGGCTGGAGCTTGTTGCGCAAAGGGACGACAGGGCAGTGTTCGTCGACTATGCCCACACGCCGGATGCCCTCGCCAATGCGCTGACCTCGCTGAGGCCCTTCGCCAAGGGCAAGCTCTGGGTGGTGTTCGGGTGTGGCGGGGACCGCGACAAGGGCAAGCGTCCCGAAATGGGCAGGATCGCCGGAGAACTGGCGGACGGGGTAATCGTCACGGACGACAATCCCCGGACCGAAAATGCGGCGGTCATCCGCTCACAAGTTCTTGCCGGCGTGCCTGGCGCGACCGAAATTGCCGACCGTGCCGCGGCGATCCGTCATGCCATCGCCGAAATGGGGGATGAGGACGTGGTTCTCGTTGCCGGGAAGGGCCATGAGGACTATCAGATCGTCGGCAAGACCAAGCACCATTTCTCCGATCACGAGGTGGTGCTGGAGGCGTTCGGAGAATAGGATCTTGATGGAAATGGCAGGCTCGTGCGGGTGCACAGACATCGCACGGGATTCCGGCAATGAATGCCGGAATGACGGCGGTGTTTGTCGCAGCAACTTGCCTCACTGAAATGTCACCCCGGTATTCATTACCGGGGTCCAGCGCGATGCCAGACACAGGCTCTGACCCAATGACCTCGCCCTATCCGATTTCCGAATTCATTGCGGCATCGGCCCTTCCCTTCGCTTCTCCGGCGGAAGCCGGAGTCCATTCTCACCCCATCGAAGTGGCGGCGGCCTTGGTCATGGGTCCCGGCTTTCGCCGGGACAGCGAAGGGAGAGACTGGTGTGGCGGCGGTGAAAGCCCGAACCTTTCAGGTGCTCGTCAATGACTCCACTTTATTCCATTGGCGACATCATCGGCGCGACGGGCGGGGAGGCGCGGGGGATTGCTGCCGAGGCCGTGTCTTCCGTTTCCATCGACTCCCGCGAGATTGAGGCCGGGGCGCTGTTCGTCGCAATCCGGGGCGAGAATTTCGATGGCCACGACTTTGCAGCCCGGGCCGTCGAGGCCGGGGCGGTCGCGGCGCTGGTGAGTGCGGAGAAGGCTGAGGGGCTTGCCGGCCTGCCGCTGATTGTTGTGCCGGACGCGCTGGACGGTCTGGTGGCCCTGGCGCGGTTCTCGCGGGCGCGGTCCAGGGCGCGTATCGTTGCCGTTACGGGGAGCGTGGGCAAGACTTCGGTCAAGGAGGCGATCCGGGCGATCCTCTCCGCGCATGGCCGGACGCATGCCTCGATCAAGAGCTTCAACAATCATTGGGGCGTTCCGCTGATGCTGGCGCGGATGCCCGAGGACGCCGAATATGGCGTGTTCGAGATCGGCATGAACCATGCCGGAGAAATCACGCCACTCTCGCAACTGGTGCGTCCGCATGTGGCGGTGATCACGACGGTTGCTCCCGCGCATCTGGAATTTTTCAATTCGGAAGCCGAAATCGCCGATGCCAAGGCCGAAATCCTGGCTGGGCTCGAAGCGGAGGGCAAGATCGTTCTGGGAGCCGACCACCCGCATATCGGACGTCTGCTCGAGCACGCCAGGACCAATGGCGCGACCGCGCTGACCTATGGGTTCAGCGAGAGTGCGCAAGTGCGGATCAGCGACTATCGCGCCGAAGGGCAAGGCGGGCGCGGGCGCGTCAGGGGCGATGGCACGGACGTTGAACTGATGGTTGCAACGCCGGGCCGGCATACGCTGGCAAATGCGGTTTGCGCGCTATTGGCCGCCCGTGAGGCGGGTGTGCCGGTTGAAACGGCGGTGAAGGTGCTGGCGGCGCATGGCGCACCGGAGGGCCGGGGGCTGGCTTACCGGCTTGGCGCCGAGCCCAATCCGCTCGTGCTGATCGATGAGAGTTACAACGCCAATCCCACCTCGATGCGCGCGGCGCTCGAGGTGTTTGGGCAGACGGCGGCGCCGGGCGGCAGGCGGCTTGTCGTCCTGGGTGAGATGCGGGAACTGGGAAGTGCTGCCGACGCGCTCCATGCAGAGCTCGCAACGTCGGTGCTGGAGGCATCGCCGGATGCCGTGTGGCTGGTGGGCGGGCACATGGCAGCACTCGCCGAGGCACTGCCCGAGGGGCTTGTTGCCGGGCATGCAACAACCACCGCGGAAATCGCTCCGGCCATCATTGGGGCGCTTGCTTATGGCGACCTAGTTATGGTCAAAGGGTCCAACGGAATAAGGCTCGGCGCACTGGTGGCGCAGATTCGCAGCCAGTTCGGTAAGAGCGCTTAGGCTAGGCGCTCCAGCCCAATATATGAAAGAAAACGAGCCAGATGCTCTATTTTCTCCAGCAGTTTGCAGACACAATCACCGCATTCAACGTCTTCCGCTATCTCTCCTTCCGCACGGGCGGGGCGATCATCACGGCGCTGTTCTTTGTGTTCCTCTTCGGGCCCGGCATGGTCGCCGCGTTGCGCATCCGGCAGGGCAAGGGCCAGCCGATCCGCGAGGACGGTCCGGCCAGTCACCTGATCACCAAGAAGGGCAAGCCCACAATGGGCGGGCTGATGATTCTGTCGGGCGCGCTGGTCTCGATTCTTTTGTGGTCGGATCTCACAAATGTCTATGTCTGGGCCGTGCTGCTGGTGACGACCGGCTTTGGGCTGGTCGGATTCTATGACGACTATCTCAAGGTCAAGCACCAGAACCACAAGGGGTTCGGTGGCAAGGCGCGGCTGGCGATCGAGACGATCATTGCGATTGCGGCCTGCATGCTGATCGCGTGGCAAACGGGCGAGCCCTATGGCACCTCGCTCCTCTTCCCCTTCGTCAAGGATTTGGCGCTCGATCTCGGCATCTTCTTTTTCGTCTTCGGGGCGTTCGTGATCGTGGGGGCGGGCAATTCGGTGAACCTCACCGATGGCCTCGACGGGCTGGCAATCGTGCCGGTCATGATCGCAGCGGCGGCCTTCGGGCTGATTGCGTATCTCGTCGGCAACCAGGTCTATTCTGACTACCTGTTTATCAATTTCGTACCCGGAACGGGCGAGCTTGCCATTGTCTGCGGAGCGCTGATCGGGGCGGGGCTTGGGTTCCTGTGGTTCAATGCACCCCCCGCACAGATCATCATGGGCGATACCGGATCACTCTCGCTGGGCGGTGCGCTGGGCGCGATCGCGGTTGCGACCAAGCACGAATTCGTCATGGCGATCATTGGCGGGTTGTTCGTGCTCGAAGCGGTTTCGGTGATCGTGCAGGTGGTTTCCTTCCGCCTGACGGGCAAGCGCGTGTTCAAGATGGCGCCAATTCACCACCATTTCGAGCATCTGGGCTGGACAGAGAGCCAGATCGTCATCCGGTTCTGGATCATTGCCATGGTGCTGGCGCTGATCGGGCTGAGTTCGCTCAAGCTCAGATAGCGTTGCCGGATCGCTTGCGGTGTAGCGCAAGCGCCGCGACGACGCATCCGCCAAACAAGGCGCCCTCGAGACCGCCGGTTATGATCTCGGTGCGGGGGCCGAAGCCGTCTTCACCAAAGAGCAGGCCGATCTGACCGAATTTGAGGCGTGAGGCGGGGAAGTTGGTGGCAAGAAGATCAAGGCTGCCGCCAAGCATGCGTCCCCCGAGAACCGGCACCAACATGCCCGTGCCGCCGGTCAGCAGGGCGGCAACGATGCCGCTCCTGCGGACTGAACCTGCGGCGTAAGTCTCCGCCAGCCATGCCGACAATCCGATTGCGGCGCCGAGCAGCGCGCCCTCGAACGCGCCAGTGACGTCGCCGGGGGACTGGCCGAACAGCAGGTTGAAGGCATCGGTGCCGACGAGCTTGACCAGCGCTCCAATCAGCATGCCCCCGGTCGTCCCGCCCAGAAGGCAGGCGACGAACCGCGATGGCATCAGCCGCCGGGCGGCTGCCATACCCATGGTCACCCCCGCGCCGCCCAGGGTGGCGACGAGGGTGGTGATGCAGATATAGACCAGCAGGATCGAGAGGGCGCCACTCGTCTGGCTCTCGGGGTTCGAGGCTTCGGCGAATCCATAGATCAGCCCGCCAATGATGCCCGCTGCACAGGCCCCTGTGGTGCCCGCGGTTATGAGCGTTGCCAAACCCGGTGCAGAGCTGGACGCAGGGGCTGGCTCGGCCGGCGCGCCATCGCCCGATGTTGACGTCACCTCTGCGATGAAGCGGTAGCCGTGCTTGGGAACGGTTTCGATGAACTGCGGTGTGCCGGCATCGTCACCAAGCTGACGGCGCAGCGTGCGGATTGCCTGGGTCAATGCCTCATCGGTGACCGGAACGCCGTCCCAGACTTCTTCCATGAACCGGGACTTGGAGACCAGCCGCCCCTTTTCACGCACAAGCAGCGTTAGAGCATCGAGGTAGCGGGGGCTGAGCTCGACGGTCTTGCCGTCATGGGTCAACCGCCGGTTCGCTGCATCGAGGCGAAACCGGCCGAATTGAAAGTCGTCAGGGGCTCATTTCAGCAAAACCTCAGGACTTGCTCATGCCGCTCATCCCCTCATGAGGCAGGTTGGCGCTCTCGATTTCCAAAGGAGGTGCCAATGAACGAACTGAGAGAATACGGGGACAGGATGAGCGGTCAATGGCGGATATTCGCCTGGGGCGGCATTGCGGCGCTGCTCGCGCTGGCGTGGGTCTTGCAGTCGATGACCGGGTCGCCGGAATGGACGATGAGCGACTATGTCGTCGCGGCGGGGCTGCTGGCGGTCCCGCTGGTGATCTATGAACTGGCGCAGCGGAAATCGCCCTTGTGGTCCTATCGCGCCGGCGCGGCGCTGGGGCTTTGCGCGAGCGCCATGCTCGTCTGGATCAACGGCGCGGTGGGCATCATCGGGTCCGAGGACAACCCCGCCAACCTCATGTACGCTGGCGTGCTTGTGATCGCTCTCTCCGGCGCGTTCGTGGCCCGCTTCGAGGCGGAGGGCCTCGTCCGCACCATGCGCGCGGCAGCATTGGGGCACGTGGTTATCACCCTCATCGCGATTGCCGGCGGGATGGGCCTGCCATCGACCGGCCCGCTCAAGCTCATCGCAATCAATGCCTTCTTCATCGCCTTCTGGTGGACCGCATCAATGCTGTTCAGCATGGCAGCCGGGCAGGGTGCTTCTTCCGGCGAGACGCAGCCATGATGAAGCTCAACTGCAAGGTTGTCGCCCGGCTGTTTTTCGACGCGCCGGTCGCGCCGGACGAGATGCCGGTGCAGATCGAGGACATTTTCCGGTGGACCGATCATGGGGAGGGCGAACCGGTGAGGGTGGTGTCGATGGATTTCGGCGTTAGCGTCGAGTCCAGCCCGTTCAGGTGGGCGAGGAAGGAGAGGGTAAAGAGCGGCCCCTGACGGGCTCGGCATGGTTGCGAAATGGTAACCAGTGGGGTGCTATTTCTCGCATTCTGCAAGAGTACCGGAGTATCCCGCCTTGACCGCGATCAACGCCTGGTTTTCCCGCGAAAGAAAGACGCCCATAGCCGAGTGGTGGTGGACGGTCGACCGCGAATTGCTGTTCGCGCTCGTGGCGTTGATGACCTTCGGGGTGCTGCTGAGCTTTGCGGCCAGCCCGGCGGTGGCCGAGCGGCTGGGGCTGGGATCCTGGCACTTCGTCCAGCGGCATGTGCTGTTCTGCGTGCCGGCGCTGGCGGTGATGATCTTCACCTCCTCGCTGGATGCGCGCTGGACGCGGGTGGTGGCGCTGGTGACGCTGGTGGGAAGCGTTGTGCTGCTGGCGCTGACGCTGCGCTATGGCAATGAGGCCAAGGGCGCTACGCGCTGGATCACGATCCTGGGCTTTTCGCTCCAGCCCTCCGAATTCGCCAAGCCCGGCTTTGCCGTCATTGCGGCCTGGCTGGTGAGCGAGAAGATGAAGCGCAAGGACGTGCCCGGGCATCTGCTGGCGCTGATTCTGGTCGGGTTGATCGTATCGCTGCTGTTGTTGCAGCCCGACGTGGGGCAGACCGCGCTGGTTGGCGCAACCTATGGCGCCCTGCTGTTTCTTTCCGGGATATCCTGGCTGGTGATCCTTGCGCTCGGGGTGGCGGCGGCAGCCATGGCGGGCATGGCCTATCTCTTTTTCCCGCACGTCGCGCGGCGTATCGATGCGTTCATAAACCCTGAAACGGGCGACAATTACCAGGCCGAGCGCGCGCTTGAATCGCTGCTTGAGGGCGGGTGGTTCGGCAAGGGCCCAGGCGAGGGGATCGCCAAGCGATATCTGCCCGACGCGCATGCGGACTTCGTGTTCGCGGCCGGTGCGTCGGAGTTCGGAATACTGTTTTCGCTGGTGCTGGTCGGTCTTATTGCCTTTATCGTGCTGCGCGCGCTGGTCCTGGCGCAACAGCAGCAGAGTCTTTTCAACCGGCTCGGCGCGAGCGCGCTGGCTGTGCTGTTCGGGGTACAGTCGGCAATCAATCTCACGGTCAATCTCAACCTCATTCCGCCCAAGGGCATGACGCTGCCCTTCGTATCCTACGGTGGCACCTCGATGATTGCCGTCGGGCTGACCATGGGAATGCTGCTGGCGCTGACGCGCCGCAAACCGGAGGAAACCTTTGCGACGGGCTTGCCTATCCGCAGCGCGCTCAGCAAAGAAGAGCCATGAGCAAATTCGCATTGATGGCCGGCGGCACGGGGGGACATCTGTTCCCCGCGCTCGCGCTTGCGCAGGAGTTGAACCGCCGGGGCCACGACATTCATCTGATCACCGACAAGCGTGTTACGCAATTTGGCGGGGCATTTCCGGCGCGGGAAATCCACGTGGTGCCTGCGGCAACGCCGTCCATTCGCCATCCGGTCAAATTCGCCAAGGCTGGCTTCACGATCCTGAGCGGTGTTTCCAGGGCCTGGGGCATTCTGCGCCGGATGGATCCTGACGCGGTGGTGGGCTTTGGGGGCTATCCCTGCTTCCCGCCATTCCTTGCGGCATCGCTGCTCGGCGTCCCGGGGGTTTTGCATGAGCAGAACGCGGTGATGGGCCGCGCCAACCGGGCGCTGGCGCGTTTTGCCGACACGCTTGCGATGAGCTTTGCCGAAACAGAGCACGCTGACCGCTACCGGCTTCGGAAGGTGCTGACAGGCAACCCGGTGCGCGACCTCGTCAAGGCACAGGCCGACGTGCCTTATGCAGCGCCGGAACCTGGCGGTCAGGTGCGGCTGCTCGTCTTTGGCGGCAGCCAGGGCGCGCGCGCCTTTGCCGATATCGTGCCGGACGCGATTGCACTGATCGATGAGCCCTTGCGCAAGCGGCTGGCCGTCACGCAGCAGTGCCGGGAAGAGGATCTCGAGCGCGTCACCGACCGCTATCGGTCGACGCGGGTCAATGTCGAGCTTGCCACCTTCTTTGAGGACCTGCCCGAAAGGATCGCGGCCAGTCACCTCGTCATCGGGCGGGCAGGGGCTTCAACCGTTGCCGAGCTGACCGTTCTCGGGCGGCCGGCAATCCTCGTGCCGCTGCCCGGGTCACTGGATCAGGACCAGCGGGCCAATGCCGCCTTTGTTGAAAAGTCGGGTGGGGCGTGGCTGGTGGACCAAGCCACGCTTTCACCGCAATCTCTTGCCACCCAGCTTCACGATCTGTTGAGCGCGCCGGAGCGGCTCGCCGATGCCGCTGCGAAGGCCAAGGCGATCGGCATGCCAGACGCCGTCACCCGGCTGGCCGATCTCGCCGAAAATACCGCCAGGGGGAACCCATGAATACCAAGATGCCCACCGCCATCGGGCCAGTTCACTTCGTCGGCATCGGCGGCATCGGCATGAGCGGGATCGCTGAAGTGCTGCATACGCAGGGCTATACCGTGCGTGGTTCGGACATGGCGCTGAACGCCAATGTGCAGCGCCTTCAGGCGATGGGCATTCATGTCGAGATCGGTCAGCGCGGCGAGAACCTGGCGGATGCAGCGGTCGTCGTCGTTTCTTCGGCGATCCGGAAGGACAATCCCGAGCTGATGGAAGCGCGGGCGCGGGGTCTGCCCGTCGTGCGCCGGGCCGAGATGCTGGCGGAAATCATGCGGTTCAAGAACTGCGTTGCGATCGGCGGCACGCATGGCAAGACCACAACGACATCCATGGTCGCCGCGCTTCTCGATGCGGGCAATTTCGATCCTACCGTCATCAATGGCGGGATCATCAATGCCTATGGCACCAATGCGCGTCTGGGGCAGGGAGACTGGATGGTGGTCGAGGCCGATGAGAGCGACGGGACCTTCGTCAAGCTTCCGGCCGATGTCGCCATCGTCACCAATATCGATCCCGAGCATCTCGATCACTACAAGGATTTCGAGGGCGTCAAGCGCGCTTTCCGCCAGTTCGTGGACAATGTGCCCTTCTACGGCTTTGCGGTGATGTGCCTCGACCACCCCACGGTGCAGGCGCTGGTGGGCGAAATCGAGGACCGGCGCGTCATCACCTATGGGCAGAACCAGCAGGCCGATGTGCGGCTGGTGGACGTCCTGGGCAAGAACGGGACGACCAGGTTTTCGGTCGTGCTGCGCGACCGCGTCACCGGAAACGAGCGCGTGATCGACCGGCTCGAACTGCCGATGCCCGGGCTGCACAACGCGCTCAATGCGACGGCGGCCATCGCCGTGGCCGATCAGCTCGGCATCTCGCCCGATGACATTCGGGCAGGTCTCAAGGGGTTCGGCGGGGTCAAGCGCCGGTTTACCTGTACCGGCGTCGTCAACGGCATCACGATCATCGACGATTACGGCCATCATCCGGTGGAGATCGCCTCGGTGCTGCGCGCGGCGCGGCAGTCGGCGGAGCGGGATGTGATTGCAGTGGTGCAGCCGCACCGGTACTCGCGGCTCAAGGATCTGTTCGACGATTTCGCCACCTGTTTTTATGACGCCGACACGGTGCTCGTCGCGCCGGTTTATGCGGCGGGTGAGGCGCCCATCGAGGGCGTCACCAATGCAGAACTGGTGGACCGCATCCGGGCGCGCGGGCATCGCGACGCGCGTGTGATTGCGGGGCCCGAGGAGTTGGCGCCGATCCTTGCGGAACGGGCTGCGGCGGGCGACTATGTGGTGTGCCTTGGGGCCGGTAACATCACGCAATGGGCGGCATCGCTGCCTGCCGAACTGCAAGGCCTCTTCCCCGAGAAGGCGAGCGCATGAGCTTTCCCGATCTTCTGCCCGGGCTGGGCGACTGGATCGGAAACATCCGGGGCAATCTGGTCGCCAATCATCCGCTCGCCAAGGTGAGCTGGTTCCGCGTGGGCGGCCCGGCGCAGCTGTTTTTCGAGCCGGCCGACGAGTCCGATCTCGCGCTGTTTCTCAAGAACCTGCCCGGCGACATCAAGGTGACGGTGATCGGGCTGGGCTCGAACCTCCTCATCCGCGACGGCGGCATCGAGGGCGCCGTCATCAAGCTGCCTGCAAAGGCTTTCGGCGGTGCCGAGGTGCTGGAGGGCAACCGTATCCGTGTTGGCGCAGGGCTTCCGGACGTAAAGGTCGCAACGACGGCGGCCAACGCCGGGATCGACGGGCTGGAGTTCTTTCGCGGCATTCCTGGGGCTGTCGGCGGGGCGCTTTTCATGAATGCCGGCTGCTATGGGACTGAGACCAATCAGCGGGTCGTCTCTCTTCGCGGGGTCAACCGGCAGGGTGAGGTGATCGAACTCTCCAACGCGGAGATGAACTACCGTTATCGCAAATCGAACGGACCGAAAGGTGTCGTCTTCACTTCGGCTGTGTTCGAGGGATTGCCTGGCGACCGGGATGAAATTCTCGCCAAGATGCGGGACATCACCGACCGCCGCGAGTCGACGCAGCCGACCAACACCCGGACGGGTGGCTCGACGTTCAAGAACCCCGAGGGCCATTCGGCATGGAAGCTGGTCGATGAGGCGGGGTGCCGTGGCCTGCGGATCGGGGATGCGCAGGTTTCCGAGATGCACGCCAATTTCCTTGTCAATCTCGACGCGGCAACGGCGCACGATATCGAGACGCTGGGCGAGACGGTGCGTGCGAAGGTGCGCGAGAAGCACGGAATCTCGCTCGAGTGGGAAATCAGGCGCATGGGGCGGTTTGTGCCTGGGCGCGAGGTGCGGGAATTTCTGGATGGCGGGGTATTTGGTGGGGTTGAGTAGGGGCTAGGCGAGGCGGATTTGGCGGGTGGTGGTGACCCGGGGACGTCACCCCTCCCCAGCCCTCCCCATC